>MEQQ01000130.1 GCA_001770285.1 Betaproteobacteria bacterium RBG_16_66_20 | reverse complement strand
GCGCCTGAAGGCGCAGCATCCGGAGATCCTGATGTTCTACCGGATGGGGGATTTCTACGAACTGTTCTACGACGACGCGGAAAAGGCGGCGCGGCTGCTGGACATCACGCTGACCACGCGCGGTCAGTCGGCGGGCGCGCCGATCAAGATGGCGGGCGTTCCCTGGCACTCGGCCGAGCAGTACCTCGCCAAGCTCGTGAAGCTGGGCGAATCGGTCGCGATCTGCGAGCAGGTCGGCGATGTCGCAACGGCAAAGGGCCCGGTGGAGCGCGAAGTCACGCGCATCGTCACGCCGGGGACGCTTACCGACCCGGCATTGCTCGATGAGAAGGCCGATAACGTCTTGTTATCTATTGCAAAAGATAAATCTTCAATAGGACTTGCATGGCTGTCGTTGGCCAGCGGTGAGTTGCGCGTCGCCGAAGTTGCGCCGCAGGCACTCGACAACGAGCTGCGCCGCATCGCCCCCGCCGAAATTCTTGCCGCCGATGGCCTGGAGCTCGCCGGCTATACCGTGACGCGGCTCCCCGCCTGGCATTTCGAATTCGAGTCCGGGCGCAAGAAACTCCTCGAGCAGCTGGGCGCAGCCACGCTCGCCGGGTTCGGCTGCGAGGACCTCGAACCCGCGATCGCGGCCTGCGGCGCGCTGCTCGAATACGCGAAGAAGACCCAGGGGCAGGCCCTCGCCCACGTGAGCGCAGTGCGCGCCGAGCGCGCCGGCGAGTACCTGCGCATGGACGCCGCGACGCGGCGCAACCTCGAGATCACCGAAACGCTGCGCGGCGAGCCCGAACCGACCCTGTTCTCCCTGCTCGACGAGTGCGCCACCGGCATGGGCAGCCGGCTGCTGCGCCACTGGCTGCATCACCCTCTGAGGGACCAGGCTGTTCTGGTTTCTCGCCATGAATCCGTTGAATTTCTTTTCGAGAAAAATCAAGACATCAAGACAATTCTGCGCCGCTTCGCCGACGTCGAGCGCATTGCCGCGCGCATCGCGCTGAAGAACGCCCGGCCGCGGGATCTTTCGGGATTGAGGCAGAGCCTGGGTTTGCTTTTTGAATTGGGATCTGCAGTTCCTTCTTCCGCCAGTCTGTTGAACAGGCTTCAGGAACAACTGCGAACCCCCGACGAGTGCCAGAAACTGCTGGTGGGCGCGATCGCCCCCGAGCCCTCGGCGATGCTGCGCGACGGCGGCGTGATCGCCGAGGGGCATTCGGCCGAACTCGACGCGCTGAGGGGGCTGCAGTCGAACGCAAGTGAATTCCTGATTGTTCTGGAAAGGAAGGAGCGGGAACGTACCGGCATCGCCAACCTGCGCGTCGCCTACAACCACGTCCACGGCTACTACATCGAGGTCGGCAACGCGCAGGCCGGCAAGGTGCCGTCCGACTACCGGCGCCGCCAGACGCTGAAGAACGCCGAGCGCTACATCACGCCCGAGCTGAAGGCCTTCGAGGACAAGGCGCTGTCGGCGCGCGACCGCGCGCTGGCGCTGGAAAGGACGCTGTATGACGCGGTCCTTGAAAATCTGGGACCTCACGTAAAGACCCTGCAGAAAATTGCCCGTGCATTGGCGCAACTGGATGTCCTGTGCTGTTTTGCCGGAATCGCAGCGAGCCGGGATTATTGCCGCCCGGTTTTTACGCCTGAGGTTGCAATTGAAATAACGGCGGGCAGGCATCCGGTGGTCGAAGTACGCGTCAACTCGGAACATGCGCCGTTCATCGCCAACGACTGCCGGCTGTCGGCGGCGCGCCAGGTGCTGCTGGTCACCGGCCCGAACATGGGCGGCAAGTCCACCTACATGCGCCAGGTGGCGCTGATCGCGCTCATGGCGCACACCGGCTGCTTCGTGCCGGCCAAGGGCGCGCGCATCGGACCTATCGACCAGATCTACACCCGCGTCGGCGCCTCCGACGACCTCGCCGGCGGCCGCTCGACCTTCATGGTGGAGATGACCGAGAGCGCCAACATCCTGCACAACGCCACCGCCTCGAGCCTGGTGCTGATGGACGAGATCGGGCGCGGCACGTCCACGTTTGACGGCCTGGCGCTTGCCTGGGCGATTGGCAAATTCATTCTTGAAAAGAACAAGGCGCTGACCCTTTTTGCGACCCATTACTTCGAACTCACGCGCCTGGCACTCGAATACCGGCAGCTTGCCAACATCCACCTCGACGCGGTGGAGCACAAGGACACGATCGTGTTCCTGCACGCGGTGGAGGAAGGCCCCGCCGACCGCAGCTACGGCCTGCAGGTGGCGGCGCTCGCCGGCGTGCCGAAACCGGTGATCCGGCAGGCGAAGAAATACCTCGAAATGCTGGAGGCGCAGAGCCTGCAGCGAGGTGGCCAGGATGATTTGTTCCTTGCTTCAAGAAAACCGGAAACCGAGCCCGAAACCGACGCCCTGCGGGAGGCGCTGCAGGCCGTCAATCCGGACGAACTGTCGCCGCGCGCAGCGCTCGAGCTGCTCTACCGGCTGAAGAAACTCTAGCGGCAGTCCGCCTGCGCGGCGATCCAGCCGCCGAGCTCGCCGACCGCGCGGTCGGCGGCACGCGCAAACGCCGCGGCGCCGGAAACCGCATCCGCGCCCGCGTTCGGCTCGATGACGCTCCAGCCGCGGGAGACGCCGCCGCGCGACCCGCCGGCGCCGAGCCATGCGCGCAGCTCGATGCGCGCTTCGCTCGCGTCCGTGGCGGAAAACACCTGCGTGAATTCCTGGATTTCGACCTCCAGGACGCATTTCCCCGGCTTTTCATGCGCCGCGCGCAGCAGCTGCTTGCGCAACAACTCCGCGGGCGACGCCGCCCAGCGGCTGTTGGCGAAGGCGGCGATTTCCGCGGCATTGCGGTAGGCGAGACGGTACTGCATATCCGTTGCTTCGAAGGGCGCCACGGCGCGCACGGTCGCGATTCGCACCGCAGGAAGCACGGTACTCGGGGCGGCAAATCCCAGATCGAAGGTTTTCGGTTCCGGCGCCGCAACTCCACCACAACCACTCAACAGAAAAAAAAGCGCCCAAACAGTCCGCAGCGTCATTGGAACCCCGGTTCGCCGGGCCCGGGCCTGCCGGGCTTGCGGCCGAAAATCGCGCTCTGCGGGTCGCGGTCGAGCTGCAGCGCGAGCCGCCCGACGCGCTGCGCGCCCCGGTCTACCGATTCGGCCAGCGCATTGACGCGCGGCAGGGTGTCGCCGCTCACGGCGCCCGCGGCGCCCCGCGCCTCGGCCGAGAGCTTGCCGACCTGGCCGACCAGCTCGCGCGCATCCCTGACCAGCTGCTGCGTCTCGCGCGCCAGTTCGGGCATCGACTTCATGGTCTCGTTGATGCGCTCGAGGGAACCGGCAGCGAGGCGGCGGTTCTCTTCCGACAGCCAGCTTTCGGTGCGCGCGACCACGCCCGGCATGCGGGCCGAGACCGCCTCCAGATTCGCCGCAATGCGTTCGAGGGAGGCCAGCGTGGTGCCGATGCGCTTGCGGTTGTCGGGATTCAGCAGCGCGTTCACGTTCGCCATCAGCTCGCGCGCATCGCGCATCGCGCCCTCGGCATCATCCGAAAGCGCGTCGAAGAACGAGGGCTTGAGCGGCAATTCGGCAGTGCCGTCGGCGCTCTTCGCCGCCGGCTCCATGTCCCTGTAGGTGTCGAGCAGGTGCACGTAGGCGATCCCGGTGATGCCTTCCATGCCGAGCTGCGCATAGGTGCCTCGCGTCACCGGGATGTTGTTGTCCACGTCAATGCTGATGAGGATGCGCCGCGGGTCCTTCGGGTCCAGCCCGATCGCGTTCACGCGGCCCACGCCCATGCCGCGGTAGCGCACCTGGGCCTCCGGATTCAGCCCGGAAACGGGCACCGTGGATACGACCCGGTAAGGGCTGCGCGCGATCGGCACCTTGGCGAGCCACTGCGCCCAGAGGACGATGCAGCCCGCAATGCCGAGGACGAACAGCCCCGTGACGAGCGCATAAGCCCTGCTTTCCACTAGTCGCGGCTTTCCATGCTTTATGCCGGGGTTCTCAGCCGTGCTCCAAGGCGCGGCGGCCCCGATCTCCCCCGAAGAAATTCTGCACGAACTTGTGGTTGAGCCCGCGGACGGTCGCGAGCGTATCGCAGGCGATTATATGCTGGTCGGCGAGCACCGCGACCCGGTCGGTCAACTCGAACAGCGTATCGAGGTCGTGGGTCACCATGACGACGGCGAATCGGTGGTCCTCGCGCAGTCCCTTGATCAGCCGCACGAAGCCCTCGGAGCGGTCCGGGTCGAGCCCCGCGGTGGGCTCGTCCAGGATCAGCAGGTCGGGCGAGAGCGCAAGCGCCCTCGCGAGCGACACCCGCTTCACCATCCCGCCCGAGAGGTTCGCCGGCAGCAGCTTGCCGTGCCGCGGCTCGAGCTCGACCTGGGCGAGCTTGGCGTTGACGATGGCGCGGATCTCCTCCTCCCTCATCCCGCCGCGCTCGCGCAGCGGAAAGGCGATATTTTCGTAGACGGTAAGCGCGGAATACAGCGCCCCGTTCTGGAACAGCATGCCCATGCGCCGGCGCGCGTCGCGGACCTTCTTGGCATTGGGATCCTGCCAGGAGACGCCGAAAACGCGCACCACGCCTGCCGCCGGGCGCTTCAGGCCGAGGATCACGCGCAGCAGCTGGGTCTTGCCGCTGCCCGAGCCGCCGACCAGGGACATCACCTCGTCGCGCCGCACCTTCAGCTGGAGGTCGCGGTGCAGGATCACCCCCGAGCCGACGGTGTTGACCAGATCGTCGATCTCGATGACGTGGTCTTCGCCGCCCGGGACCGGTGCGTCCATCAGCCCACGTTCCTGAGCATGATCGCGAACACCGCGTCGAGGATGATGACGCAGGTGATCGCCGCCACCACCGAGCGCGTGACGCCGACCGCGAGGCTGTCGGTGTTGGGCAGCACCCGCAGGCCGTAGTGGCAGGCGACGAACGCCACCGCGAAGCCGAAAGCGCACGACTTTTCGATGCCGATCCAGAAATTCACCACCTCGACCGCCTGCGGCAGGGCCTGCAGGAACGCCCCCGGCGTTATGCCCAGCGTGAAGTGCGAGACCAGCATCGCGCCCGCGAGCGCCGCGATGTCGGTGCAGAAGGTGACCAGCGGCAGCGCGAGCGCCAGCGCCAGGACCCGCGGCAGCACCAGGCGCGTGGTGACCGAGATCCCCATCACCGAGAGCGCCTCCACCTCCTCGGTGACGCGCATCACGCCGAGTTGCGCCGTGATCGCCGAGCCCGAGCGGCCCGCCGAGATGATCGAGGCGAGCATCGGCCCCAGCTCGCGCACCACGCCTACGCCGACGATGTTGATCACCAGCAGGTCCGCCCCGTAGCGCTTCAATTGCAGCGCCGAGAGGTAGGTCAGGACGATGCCGACCAGGAAGCCCACCAGCATGGTCACCGGCAGGGCGGTCACGCCGGCGCGGAATATGCCCGCGGAGAATTCGCGCAGCGGGAATTCGCGCGGCCGGCGAATGATGCCCGCGACGTCGAGCGCGAGCTGGCCGAGCAGGATGACGGCGTCGCGCAGATGCACCGCCGCGTGCGCCGCGGCCTCCCCGGTCCAGACCACCCCCGCGAGCGGATCGAAACGCTCCCGCTCGATCGGCACCAGCATCCCCTGGCTGACCTGATTGAGAATTTCGCGGTGGCGCGGCGAGACCTCCACGCGCTGCGTGCCACGCAGCGCATGCGCCAGCCATACCGCGCCGGCGTCATCGAGTTCGGTGACCGCGGTGAGATCCCAGGAGACGCGCTCCACCGGCTGCGTTGCGAGCTGCGCGAGCTTGCGGGCGAGATCGAGGCGCCGCTCCTTGAGGCCGCCGAAGGTCCAACCGCCGCTCGCGCGGACCCGAATCGGCACCTGCTCGTGCGCGAGGGTCTGGATCTCGAGCGCGGCGTCGGGATTCGGCATGGCGCGCGAGTATACTCCGCGCGCGATGCAACTCGTTGATATCGGTGCAAATCTTACGCATCCGGCGTTCCGCGACGACCTGCCGGCGGTGCTGGCGCGGGCACGCGAAGCGGGTGTGGAAACGATCCTGGTATCCGGGACTTCAGTTCCCGACAGCCATAGGGCACTGGAACTTTCAGTCGCGCATCCGCAAGCCGTCTATGCAACGGCCGGAATCCACCCGCACCACGCGCGCGAGTGCGATGCCGCCACGATTCCCGCGCTGCGCGAGCTGGCGCAGCATCCGCGCGTGGTCGCGATCGGCGAATGCGGCCTGGACTTCAACCGCAACTATTCGCCGCACCCCGACCAGGAAAAATGGTTCATAGCGCAGACAGAACTCGCCTGTGAATTGAAGAAGCCCTTGTTCCTGCACTCCAGGGATGCATTCCCCCGGTTCGGGGAAATCCTGAAAAATTACAGGCAAAATCTCCCCCCGGCGGTCGCGCACTGCTTCACCGGAGAAAAAGCGGAATTGCACGCCTATCTCGATCTCGGCCTGCATATCGGCATTACCGGCTGGATCTGCGACGAGCGGCGCGGCAGGCACCTGCTCGCGCTGGTGCGCGAGATTCCGGCCGACCGGCTGCTGCTGGAAACCGACTCGCCCTACCTCACGCCGCGCGACCTGCGCCCGCAGCCGAAAGCACGCCGGAACGAGCCTGCATTCCTGCCGCACGTGCTGCGCGCGGTCGCGCGCGCGCTCGGGCGGCCGGCCGAGGAGGTGGCGGCCGAGACGACGCGCAATGCCAGAGCGTTGTTCGGCCTGAGCTAGCATGAACCTCGCCCAGCTGCTCATTGGAAGCGCGCGCCGGCTCCCCGACCAGCCCGCAGTTGCCGTGGGAAAAATGGTTTTGCTTTCGTATGGAACTCTTTCTCACCGGGTTGCGCGACTCGCTGCGGGCATGGTTTCGAAATTCCGGCTCGAACCGGGAGAACGCGTCGCGCTCGCGATGAAGAACTGCCCGGAATACTGGGAGATACTGTTCGCGTGCTGGCACGCCGGCCTCACCGCGGTGCCGATGAACGCCAAGCTGCACCCGAAGGAGTTCGGGTACATCCTCGGCCACTCAGGAGCGAAAGTCTGTTTCTTGACGCCTGGCATTGAATGTTCTTTTGGCAATTCCGTTCTGACTGGTTCAAAAGACTATGCAAATCTGAAATCTGAACCTCAACCCCCTGCCGACTCAAAGCCCGACGACGCGGCCTGGCTGTTCTATACCAGCGGCACCACCGGCGTGCCCAAGGGCGCGATGCTTACGCACCGCAACATCCTGTTCGCGTCGCAGGCCTATTTCGCCGACATCGACAAGCTCGCGCCGGCCGATGCGATCCTGCATCCCGCGCCGTTGTCGCACGGCTCCGGGCTCTACGGCGTGCCGCACTTCGCCGCCGGCGCGCTCAACGTGATCCCCGAGAGCGGCGGCTTCGACGCGGCGGAGATTTTCGACCTGATGGACCGCTGGCCGAACGCGTCTTTCTTCGCCGCCCCGACGATGATCGTGCGGCTGCTCGCGAGCCCGGCGGCGCGCCGCCCCGCGGCCCTGAAGACCATCACCTACGGCGGCGCGCCGATGTACCTCGCGGACGCGCTGCGCGCAATCGAACTCTTCGGGCCCCGGCTGTACCAGTTATTCGGACAGGGGGAGAGCCCGATGACGATAACCGGCCTGCCTCAGGATTTTCACAGGACGAAAACGAAATTGGAAACCTGCGGCTTCGCACGCACCGGGGTCGAGGTCAGGATCGTCGACGCCGAGGGCCGGGAGCTTCCCGCCGGCGAAGCCGGCGAGATCGTGACGCGCTCGGACTGCGTCATGGCCGGCTACTGGAACGACCCCGAGGCGACGGCGAAGACGCTGCGCGGCGGCTGGCTGCATACCGGGGACATCGGCAGCCTGGACGAACAGGGCTTCCTCACCATCCGCGACCGCTCCAAGGACCTGATCATCTCGGGCGGCTCGAACATCTACCCGCGCGAGATCGAGGAAGTGCTGCTCGGCCACCCCGCGGTGGCCGAGTGCTCGGTCGTGGGCCGGCCGCATCCCGAGTGGGGCGAAGAGGTTGTCGCCTTTGTTGTATTGAATAAGAATGCTTTAAAAATAGAAGTGCAAGAGCTGGAAAATCTTTGCTTGGCCAATATCGCCCGGTTCAAGCGCCCACGCGAGTACCGATTCGTCGACGGTCTGCCGAAAAACAACTACGGCAAGGTGCTCAAGACGGAACTGCGCAAGCGCCTATAATCGCGGCCACCATGGACCGCCGGCCGCTGATCCTCGTCGCGGATGATTCCGAGGACATCCGCAACCTGTTCGGCATCATGCTCAAGTCGAAGTACGACGTCCGCTTCGCGGTCAACAGCGACGAGACGCTCGCGGCCGCCGATACCGATCCCCTGCCCGACCTGATCCTGCTCGATATCGAGATGCCCCACCTGGACGGCTATGAAGTTTGCGCCAGGCTCAAAGCCAACCCGGCGCTCGCGCACATCCCGGTGATCTTCGTCACCGCGCGCAGCGACCCCAAGGACCAGGCCAAGGGCCTGCTCGCGGGCGCGGTGGACTACATCACCAAGCCGATCAGCGCGCCGATCACCATGCTGCGCGTGCGCACCCAGCTCGCGCTGGTGGACCAGCGCCGCGCGCTCGAGGACCAGATCCAGGCGCGCACCGAGGAGCTCTACGACACGCGCCTGGAACTGATCCGCAGGCTGGCGCGCGCCATGGAATTCCGCGAGGGCGGCCTCACCAACCGCGTGCTGCGCGTGGGCGGGTACGTCGAACTGCTGTCGCAATCGATCGGCCTGAAAGGCAAGGTGGTGGAGATCCTCTCGCAGGCGGCGCCGCTGTACGACATCGGCAAGATGGGCGTCTCCGAGTACATCCTGAGAAAATCCGACAAGCTCAACGACAAGGAATGGGAAGAGGTGCGCAGGCATCCGGAGATCGGCGCCGGCATCATCGGCGAGCACCAGGATCCGCTGCTCGAGCAGGCGCGCGTCATGGCCCTCACCCACCACGAGCGCTGGGACGGCGCCGGCTACCCGAAAAAGCTCAAGGGCGACGCGATCCCGGTCCCGGGGCGCATCATGGCCGTGGCGGACGCCTTCGAAGCGATGACCTCCACGCAGCGCCACAGCCCGCCGATTTCCGCCATGGAAGCGGCCAAGATCATCAATGCCGAATCGGGCAAGCAGTTCGACCCCAAGGTGGTCGCCGCCTTCATGAAGGTGGTGAAGCAATTCGACGAAGTGCGCGGCCAATACAAGGACGAGCTCGAGGGCATCCACGACCTCAACTTCGCATCCGCGCAGAAGAAGTAGCGCGCAGCGGCGCGCGCCAACGCGATCCCGATCCGGCCCGCCTATAACGCGCCGATCGCAGCCAATGCACGCCTCACTTCCTCGATGCCCTCGGGCGGCAGCGGCGCCTGCGGCGGCAGCGGCACCCCGACCGGATAGCCCTGCAGCTGGAGCCCGCCCTTGATGCACGCGGCGAGGTTGTACTTGGCGAACGCCTGGTTCAGATTCCAGAGCGGGCGCTGCTGCTCCATCGCGGCGGCCCAGTCCCCGCGCCGGCAAAGCTCGTAGAGCGCGACGCTTTGCCTCGGCGCGACGCAAGCGGGGCCCGCCATCCAGCCGACGCCCCCGATCAGCATCACACAGGTCGGAATGTGCGACGAGGCCGCAAACACCTGCATGCGTCCCTCCACCCGGTTGATGATCGACAGCAGGCGCCCGGTGTTGAAGGATGCATCCTTGATGTAGCCGATGTTGGGGATGCGGCTCAACCGGTCTATGACGGGCAGGCTCAGGTCCGAGCGCTGGAAGTTCGGGTTGGTGTAGAGCACGACGGGAATCGAGACTGCCTCGGCGATCGCCTTGAAGTAGGCGAATACGCCCTCGTCGGATACGGGAAAGTAGGCCTCGAGAATCGCGAGTATGCCGCTGCAGCCCAGGCGTTCGAACTCGCGCGCCTGGGACACTGCGTCGGCGACCGTGGTCGAAGCGACGCCCGCCACCACCGGAACGCGGCCCTGCGCGGCTTCGATGACGACTTCGACGACCCGCCGCCGTTGCGCCCAATTCAGGTAGGCAAACTCCCCGGTCGAGCCGAGCGGCGTCAGCCCGTGAACGCCGGCCTTGACGAGGTCGTCGCACAGCCGTGCCAGAACCCCGGCGTCCACCTCGCCGGTCTCGCGGACCGGCGAAACAACATAGGGGAAAACGCCGTGGAAGCGCGCTTCGCTCATCGCTAAAGCAGATCGCGGAACTGCTCGACTGACAGGCCCGCGTCGCGGGCGATACCGCCCATGGTGAACGCATTGACGGGATTGTTGCGGGGTACAACCACGATTCGCTGGCCATTGCCCATCACGATGTGCTTGCCTTGCCTCAGAATCCGGAAACCGGCCTTCTCAAGCGCCCGGACGGCATCCAGATGATTGACGCCGGGAATCTTCGGCAAAGCTAGGACGTGACTTCGATTTCGCGCACATCCTCGCCGCGGAGCTGATCCTCAACCACGGACAGATACTCGCGCACGGCCTCCCGGATGTTTTCCAGGGCTTCCTTCTCGCTGCCCCCCTGCGACCAACACCCAGGCAATCCAGGAACGGAAACGCTGTAGCCTTCTTCCGACTTGTGCAGCGCGACGCGATATTTCATAGGAACCTCCGACCGCGAATTATAGACTTGTCGAATGAACATTAACGTTGCGGTGAGCGGCCGGGCACGGGCCGTTGCGCAAAGCAGGTCACGTCCGTACCGCTCCGCCCCAGCGGCGTGTCAGGGAGCCTACACCCAACGGCGCACGGAGTTCTTGTAATCCAAGTACTCGGCACCGAACCTCCTTTCGAGATACTCCTCCTCTCTCGGGATCACGACATAGGCCATGACCGCAAGTGCCGCGATGAGGGTGGCCACCAGCCACAGGCCGTTGACCCAGATTGCGATCCCCAGATGTAGCAGCGAGAACGCCAAGTAGATCGGGTTTCGGCTGAAGCGATAGGGACCCGCCCGGACGATGACGGTCGTTGGCTTGTTGCCCGGGACGGGGGTGCCCGCCGCACGGAACTTTCCTACCGAACCGGAGAACAGCGCTACAGCGGCCACCACGAAAAGAGCCCCGAGCGGAACCGCAAGCCCATGAGGAAGAAATGGAAGTCGCCAAGCGAACTCGAGCACCGATCCGATGACAATGGAGGCAAGGTACGCGAGCGGCGGCCGAACGAGCCCGAGATTCGCTACGTCTCGGATCGTGCCTGAGGCGCCGCTGTCTTGAGAAATGTTTGCCACTATTATCGTTCCAGCCCAGTCAATAGTATTG
>MEQQ01000129.1:3419-8307 GCA_001770285.1 Betaproteobacteria bacterium RBG_16_66_20 | reverse complement strand
CAGGACGCCGAAAAACAGGTCCAGGTACCAGCGGCCGAGCTTTCCCTTGAGCCGCGGCGCCCACCACGGCGCGGCCACTGCCGCCGGAAGCACGTGCAGCAGCACGACCGGCCCCTTGGCCAGTATCCCCAGCCCGATGCCGGCGCCAAGCCAGATCAATCCGGCGCCGCGCCGGCCGGCGGCCAGGGTCAGCACGCCGATCATCCCCGCCATCACGCACAGCATCAGCAGCAGGTCGAACATGGTGAGCGTGACGAAACCGGCAAACAGCAGCGTGCCGAACAGCACCCAGACCGAGCGGGCGAGCGCCGCTTCATTTTCCGGATTCGGCTGCGGCCACAGCAGGCGGCCGAGCCGCGAAAGCAACGGCACGGCGGCGAGCGCGCACAGCGGCGCGACCAGGCGCGGCCACCAGTCGTTGACGCCGAACAACCCCCAGCCGAGATGGATCAGCCAGAACAGCAGCGGCGGCTTGTGGCTGTAGGGCTCACCGTTGATGTAGGGAACCAGGAAATCGCCGCGCAGCCACATCTCCCAGGCGACGCCGGCGTAGCGCGTTTCGTCCACCGGCCAGAGCGGCCGCAGCCAGATGGACGCGACCGAAAACACGGCCCAGCCGGCGAGCAGCGCCAGCAGCGGAGGTTCAAGCCTTGGATTGTTCATCCAGCGCCGCGTCGACTTCGTCGCCCAAGGTCTTGCCGTGGCGGTACTTGCGATAAAGCCAGATGCCGATCGCCGCCGACATGAAAAACAACAGCACCGCGAGCCCCACCCTCACTCCCGCGCCCGTTTCGATGCCGCTGCCGGCGAGCGCGAACACCAAGGTCTGCGGGATGTAGCCCAGGAGCGAGCCCAGCAGGAAAAGCCGCGCCGGCACGCGCGACACGCCGGCGGCGAGCGAGGTGGCAAAATTGTTGCCAACCGGCAACAGCCGGATGAGCAGCGTCATCGAGAACGGATTGGCGGCAAGAAAATCGTCGATCCGCTGCACCCGCGCACCGAAACGCGCCGATACCAGCGGCCGGCCGATGAGCCGGGCATAGTAGAACGTGAGCGCGCAGCCGATTTCCGTCGCGAGCAGCGCCAGCGCCGTGCCCATACCGAGGCCGAAGGCATAGCCGCCCAGGAAACTGATGATATGGCGCGGTATCGCCACCGCGGTGGCGAAAGCCGCCACCGCGACATAGAGCAACTCGCCCGACATACCCTTGCCGCGCACCTCGCGGTCGATCCAGTCCTCACTCAGCACCCCGCCCAGCATGCCGCTCTCTACGGCATAGCCGATCGCGATCAGCGTCGCGAGGAACACCAGCCCGGGCAGGAAGGTTCGCAGTCTCACCTTCGGCTCTCGGGCGGGTGAATTTCCTGCGCCTCGGGACGCCTCGCGCGGCGCTTGAGCCACATCACGCCGAGCAGATCGACGATCCCCACCCAGAGCCGGTCGAACAGGCCGTAATTCGATTGCCCCCGCGTGCGCGGGCGGTGGCCTACCTCGACCGAGAGCGTAGCGCCGCCGTTTCTCTGCACCAGCGCCGGGAGGAACCGGTGCATGTGATCGAAAAACGGCAGCTCGAGGTAGGCGGCGCGCGCGATCAGCTTCAGGCCGCAGCCGGTATCGGGCGTGGCATCTCCGAGCCACCGCGAGCGCACCGCATTGGCGACGCGGGACGAAAGCCGCTTCAGCCAGGTATCGCGGCGCGTCTTGCGGCAGCCCGCGATGAGTTGCAGATTGCCAGGCTGCGCCGCGCGATCGCGCGCCGCGAGCAGCTTCGGGATGTCCGCGGGGTCGTTCTGGCCGTCGCCGTCGAGCGTCGCCACCCAAGCGCCGCGCGCCGCGCGCACGCCGGTCATGAGCGCCGCGCTCTGGCCGCAGCTCGTCCGGTGCTCGAGCACGCGCAGGCGGGGGTAGCGCGCAAGCGCCTCGGCCAGCCGCGCGGCTGTCGCGTCGCGGCTGCCGTCATCCACATAGACGACCTCGAATTCGCCGTGCCTTTCGAGCGCGGCGTGAATTTCGGCAAGCAGCGGCAGGATGTTCTCCGCTTCATTGCGCACCGGGACGACGATGGATAACCGCACAGGGACCCGCCGGAAAAGGCGCCATTATCCCATCCCGGGCAACACGGGTATAATGCGCACTGCTGAGGAGCGCTGCATTCCTCGAAGGGATTGAACCCGCCGGCGGATCAGGCTCAGCTAAATACAACGGCGCTCGCATCGGAAACGGTGCGGGCGCTTTTTCTTTCTGGAGAACCGACATGAATGCAGCCGTGGTCAATTCGAAGTTCAGCGACTACAAAGTGGCCGATCTCGCGCTCGCCGACTGGGGCCGCAAGGAAATCGCGATCGCCGAATCCGAGATGCCGGCGCTGATGGCGATCCGCGAGGAATACGCGGCGCAAAAGCCCCTCAGGGGCGCGCGCATCACCGGCTCGCTGCACATGACGATCCAGACCGCGGTGCTGATCGAGACGCTGAAGGCGCTCGGCGCCGAGGTCCGCTGGGCCTCGTGCAATATTTTCTCGACCCAGGACCACGCCGCGGCGGCGATCGCCGCGGGCGGCACGCCGGTCTTCGCCTACAAGGGCGAATCGCTGGACGACTATTGGGAATATACGCACCGGATTTTCGAGTTCGGCGACAAAGGTCCAAACATGATCCTCGACGACGGCGGCGACGCAACGCTGTTGATGCACCTGGGCATCAGGGCGGAAAAGGACGCGTCTGTGATTTCGAAGCCCGGTAGCGAGGAGGAAACCGCACTTTTTGCTTCCATAAGAAAACGCCTTGCCTCTCAACCCGGCTGGTATTCCAAAGCCGCCAAAGAAATCAAAGGCGTCACCGAGGAGACCACCACCGGCGTGCATCGCCTGTACGAAATGGCGAAGGAAAAGCGGCTGCTGTTCCCCGCCATCAACGTCAACGACTCGGTGACCAAGTCGAAATTCGACAACCTCTACGGCTGCCGCGAGTCGCTGGTGGACGGCATCAAGCGCGCGACCGACGTCATGGTTGCGGGCAAGGTCGCGGTGGTGGCCGGCTACGGCGACGTCGGCAAGGGCTCGGCGCAGGCGCTGCGCGCGCTCTCCGCCCAGGTCTGGGTCACGGAAATCGACCCGATCTGCGCGCTGCAGGCGGCGATGGAAGGCTATCGCGTGGTCACCATGGACTACGCCGCGGACAAGGCCGACATCTTCGTCACCGCCACCGGCAACTACCACGTGATCACGCACGATCACATGAAGAAAATGAAGGACCAGGCGATCGTCTGCAACATCGGCCATTTCGACAACGAGATCGAGGTTGCCGCCCTCTCCCGGTACCAGTGGGAGGAGATCAAGCCGCAGGTGGACCACATCATTTTCCCGGACGCCGATGGGAAGAAAGCGAAACGAATCATCCTTCTGGCCAAGGGGCGGCTGGTGAACCTCGGCTGCGGCACCGGGCATCCGTCGTACGTGATGAGTTCCTCGTTCGCCAACCAGACCATGGCGCAGATCGAGCTCTACACCAACACCGCGAAATATCCGGTGGGCGTCTACACGCTGCCCAAGCACCTCGACGAGAAGGTGGCGCGGCTGCAGCTGAGGAAGCTCAATGCAATGCTGTCCGAGCTCAGCGACGCGCAGGCGAAGTACATCGGCGTCGCCAAGAACGGGCCCTACAAGTCAGATCACTACCGCTACTAGAATGAAACTGCTGCTGCTCTGGCTGATCAACGCGGTCGCGCTGATGGCGGTGGCCTACCTGTTGCCCGGCATCGCGGTCTCGAGCTTTGTCGTAGCGCTGATCGCGGCGCTGGTGCTCGGCCTGGTCAACGCCGTGATCCGCCCGGTCCTGATCCTGCTCACCCTGCCGGCAACGCTGCTCACGCTGGGCCTGTTCATTTTCGTGATCAACGGGCTCCTGTTCTGGTTCGTCGGCTCGTTCATCGAAGGCTTCGTCGTGTCCGGATTCTGGTGGGGCGTCTTCGGCGCCATCGCCTACAGCATCGTTTCCTGGGCGCTCTCCGCGCTCCTGCTCAAATAGTGTTGAACGAAAAGCTTCACGATCCGGGCAGCGCGGTGCTGCTGTACGGCACCACGCCGCCGCGTGCGGGATCGGCGGCAAGCGCGGTGGAATCGGCTGCCACCAAGCTCGCCGCGCGGCTCGCACCGCTGCCGCTCGACGGCATCGTGGTCTACGACATCCAGGACGAATCGGGCCGCACCGGCGTGCCGCGGCCGTTCGCCTTCAGCGGGACGCTCGATCCGCGCGCCTACTCGCGCCTGCTCGCAAGGCTCACCGGCAAGCCCGCGATCACCTACAAGTGCGTAGGCGATCTCGATGAAGCGGGCTGGCAGGCCTGGCTCGCCGAGACGGCGCGCGAGTACGGCGCGGGATTTCTCTCCGTCGTCGGGCGGCCGGCCTCTGGCCCGCGCCATCCGCTCGCGCTCTCCAAGGCGATCCGCCTCGCCGCCGCGCATGCCGCGGGCTTCACGGTAGGCGGCGTGGTGATCGCCGAGCGCCATACCGCCGAGCGCAGCGAATCCGCGCGCCTGCTCGCCAAGGGCATCGAGGGCTGCGGCTACTTCATCTCGCAGACCGTGTACCACCCCGAGCCCACCGAGCAGCTGCTGCGCGACTATGCGCGCGACTGCCGCGGGGCGGGCGTCGCGCCGCGCCGCATCGTGCTGACCTTCTCGCCGGTGGGTCGCGAAAAGACGATGGCGTTCCTCGAATGGCTCGGCGTGACGATCCCGCCCGACACCGCGCGCGCCATCCTCGGGGCGGCGAATCCGCTCGCAAAATCCATCGCGATCTGCCGCGACAACCTGCGCCGGATCCTCGATCACCCCTATGCGCGCGAGATCCCGCTGGGGATCAACATCGAGAGCGTTTCGATCAACCG
>MEQQ01000129.1:2893-3404 GCA_001770285.1 Betaproteobacteria bacterium RBG_16_66_20 | reverse complement strand
CAGCGTGGATCTGTTCCACGTTCTGGAAGAAGTAATGCGCGAGGTGATTCGCGAGCGCCGCTAGGCCGCTCCAGAATGACAATTGTTTGCAAATAGGTATTGGCGCACTGGTATCCTCACCTGACTAGTGTGCCTCCGTGAAGAGGGGGCGTGCCGGCAATCATGCCGAAGCCCGGTGACACCCCATCCTTAGCAAAACCTCTGCTGGTGATGCTCGCGCTCGTGGCGGCCATCGCCGCGACAGGCGTGCAGCTATACCGCCATTACGAGGGCGAAACTCGGCAGGCCGCGCAGGAGTTGGTCTCCGCGGTCGCCGAGCAAAAGACGCAGACCATAGAGATCTGGCTGGACGGACACGCGGCAGCCGCGAACCAACTGCGAACGGCGCCCGCGCTGCGTGAATCGGTGGCGCAGCTCGTCCTGCGGCGCGACGCGAGGGCCCTGCCCCGGATCCACCAGATCCTCGACCCGGAGAGGTGGGGCATCCAATCGGCCCTGCTTCTAGACGTGC
>MEQQ01000129.1:535-2654 GCA_001770285.1 Betaproteobacteria bacterium RBG_16_66_20 | reverse complement strand
TTCCCGCTCATCCAGTCGTGGCCAGCGCGGAGCGGGAGCGCCGAGACGCTGCTGGTGCGCCGCGAGAAAGATCACGTGCTGTTCCTCAATACCCTGCGCCACCAGGCCGACACTGCGTTTCGACTGACGCGACCGCGCACCGAAGTGACCCTGCCGGCGACGCAGGCGGTGTTCGGATTGCCGCGGCTGGAAAAAGGCTTCGATTACCGCGGGATCGAGGTGGTGTACGACCACCGGCCCATCCCTGGCACCGAATGGCATATGGTCTCCAAAATCGACGCCGCGGAAATACTTCATTCGGTAAGGGACGCCGGGTTGGCCGCACTTGCCGCGACCTTGGCCTTGATACTCGTGGTCGGCGCCAGCGCGATCGTGTACTGGAGGCAGCAACTGCGGATGTTCGCAGCGAACCGTCATGTAGCCGAACTCGAGCGCGAAGCGCTGTCAAAGCACCTCGACCTGATGTCCCGGCACGCCAACGACGCGATATTCCTCTACGACGATGCGGGACGCATCCTGGAGGCGAACGAGCGCGCAGTCGAGCGCTACGGCTACCCACGCGACGAACTCATCGGTATGTCGGCAAGCCGACTGCGCGCTCCTGGAGCTGCGCGAGAGGCGCGCGAGAAGGCGCGACAAGCGGATGAGGCCGGGACGGGCATCTACGAGATGCTGCATCGGCGCAAGGACGGCAGCGAGTTCCCGGTCGAGGCAAGCTTGCGGGTGCTCGACCTCGAGGGCAAACGGCTCACGCAGGGGATCATTCGCGATATCAGCGACCGCAAGCGCATGCAGGACGCCGTGCTGCGGGAAAAGAACTTCATCAGCGCGGCGCTCGACAGTCTGCCGGGCCTGTTTTATGTCATCGACGATCAAGGCCGGTTCCTGCGTTGGAACAAGAATCTTGAAATGCTCTCTGGCTATTCGTCCGAAGAGGTATCCCGGCTGAGTCCCACGGACTTTTTTGCCGATGCAGACAAAGGGATCATCGCCGATAGGATCAGACAGGTTTTCCTGACCGGCGAAGCGACTGTGGAAGCCGATTTCGTAGCCAAAGACCAGACCAAGACCCCGTATTTGTTTACCGGAAGGCTCGTCCGGATTGACCAGAAGCCCTGCCTGATTGGCATGGGCATCGACATCACCGTGCGCAAGCAGGCCGAACTGGCCCTGGCGCGGCAGAAGGATCTCTACAATGCCCTGTCCCAGACCAACCAGACCATCGTCCGCGGCACCAGCCGCGAAGAACTGTTTCAAAGTGTGTGTCGCGTCGCGGTGGAGCAGGGCCACTTTCTGTTCGCCTGGATCGGGTTGATCGACAAGGATGATCCATGGCTGAAGCCGGTGGCCACATACGGCGATGACGCCGGCTACATGGCTGCGCTGCACGCCGCAATGGGTGACCGCAGCATCCCGAAGCGCGGCCTATCCTGGCTTGCCATCGACAGCGGCGCGCATACGGTCGCCAACGACTTCCTGACCGACCCCGAGACCGCGCCGAGGCACGAGGCGGCACGGCGATCCGGCGTGCGCGCATTTGCGGCGTTTCCGATACGCCAGGCGGGCGAGGTGGTCGGCGTAATCAACGTCTATGCCGGGGCGCCCGGATTTTTCACCGAAGACCTGCTCGCCACGCTGGACGAGATGGCGCTGGACGTGTCCTTCGCGCTCGACAACTTCCACCAGGAGGCCGAGCGCAAACAGGCGGTCGAGGCGCTGCGCCAATCGGAGGGAAACCTCCGGACGATCTTCGAGGGTGCGCTCGATGGCATTCTGGTTGCAGACGCGGAGACCAGGCGGCTTCTCAGCGCAAATGGGGCAATCTGCAGCATGCTCGGTTACACGCGCGAAGAGATCGCCCGCATTGGCGTCTCGGATATCCAGCCGAAGCAGGAGCTGCCGCGCGCGTTAGAGCAGTTCGAAAGACTGCTTCGCGGCGAGATCCAGATGGCCACGGACGTTCCGATGATGCGCAAGGACGGTTCGGTGTCTTACGCCGACATCAGGGCCGCGCCCATCCGCCTTGGCAACAAGGACTGTCTGCTGGGCATATTCCGTGACATCACCGAGCGCAAACAGTCCGACCGGCAACTCGCCGATTCGGAAGCGCGGTTCCGGG
>MEQQ01000129.1:148-347 GCA_001770285.1 Betaproteobacteria bacterium RBG_16_66_20 | reverse complement strand
TGGCGAGCATCAGCTACGACTTCACCGGCCTGCGCAAGGACGGCTCGACAATTGATGTAGGCGTGCACGGTACTCGTGCGACCTACGGCGGCCGACCCGCGGTCATCGGTATGATCCAGGACATCTCCGAGAAGAAGCGCGCCGAGGAGGAGATCCAGCGCTACGTCGTGCAGCTCGAAACGGCGTTCATGAGCACCGT
>MEQQ01000129.1:0-101 GCA_001770285.1 Betaproteobacteria bacterium RBG_16_66_20 | reverse complement strand
GCCATGAGCGGCGGGTGGCAGGGATTGCCGTCGCCATCGGGGCGGAACTCGGGTTCGATGCGCGCCGGCTGGAGGGCCTGCGGGTCGCGGGCTATCTGCAC
>MEQQ01000128.1:4919-15011 GCA_001770285.1 Betaproteobacteria bacterium RBG_16_66_20 | reverse complement strand
CCGCATGCGCTGATCAGCGCGAGCGGGAAGCGCTTTCGTGAGCGCGGGATGCTTGATGCGGCGATGAATCCGGAGCTGCGAGCGACGAATTCCAGCCTCTGGAGCGACCTTGCCGAGTTGCTCGGCGGCGCCGGTCTGACGACGTTGCCGCAATGGCTGCTCGGAAGCGAGGCGCGGATGGGCGAGATCGCCTCCCGCAGGGATGCCGCAGATCCATTGGCCGCGGAGCACCAGGCGATTGACGCCCTGGTGTCACGCCGGCCCCCTGCGCAGGATATGACCGAGGCCCGCTTCGGGGCGATGACGCCCAAGGGGCAACTGGTGACGATCTTCCGGCATTGCCTGGCGGGGCAGCAGGCCGATGCACGTTCGCTGATGGCGTGGATTCCCGGGGAACGGCGCTCGATCGAGCCCTATCGCGGCTTCCTCTCCTGGGCTGCGGTCGCGTGCGCTGCAGCATGAGACCAAAGTCCGGACTGCAGGATAAGGCGCGCCGTTGACAGCCGATTTTTCGCTGTGCATCCTTGACTCGCGATTGCAGATTACCAAGAACAACAGCCCAGAACAAACGACCGTCCGCAGAGCCCAGACAAACGCGAGGGGGCGCTTTGTCCTTGCATCCGGATACGCCGATCGAGGCCGCAGATCTGCTCTGGGCGCTCGCCAGCCTGTGCGGAGTGCAGCGCGTGCCTTTCGATGCGCGCATTGTGCTGCAGCAGTTCCCGCCGCCCCTCGACGTAGCGGCGCTGATCCACGCCGCGACCGCGCTCGGTCTGCGCGTCTCGCGGCGCGAGCTCGCGGTGCGCGATCTGAAGCATTCGGTGTTGCCGGTGCTGGCGTTGCGCAGGGAAGGCGCCGGTGCGCGGCTCGCGCTGGTCCTCTCCGCGGACGCGCACAACGCTCTGGTCGCCGAACGTGACGCGGCGCCGCGCGACATTGCGCTGCGCGATTTCGCCGGACGCTACGAAATCGAGGTGCTCCTGGTCGTGCCGCCCGAGGAGGCAGCGCCGCGCGACCCCGCGCTGACCGATCGCCCTTTCGGGCTGCGCTGGTTCATCCCCGAACTCCTGCGCCACAAGGCGATCTGGCGCGAGGTGCTGGCCGCCTCGCTCGTGCTGCAGCTGGTCGCTCTGGTGGTGCCGCTCTGCACCCAGGTCGTCATCGACAAGGTGGTCGTGCACCATTCGAGCAGCACGCTTGCCGTCATCCTGTCCGCGCTTGCGCTGTTCGTCGCCTTCGGCGCCGCGCTTTCGTATGCGCGCCAGTACCTGCTGCTGCACACCGGCAACCGCATCGACGCGGTTCTCGGCATGCGTGCATTCGAGCACCTGTTGCGCCTGCCGCCGCGCTATTTCGAGACCCGGCCGACCGGGACGCTGGTGGCGCGCCTGCACGGGGTGGAGACGATCCGGGAGTTCATCACCGGCGCGGCGGCGAGCGTGCTCCTCGACTTCCCATTCCTGATCGTGTTCCTCGCGGTGATGCTCTGGTACAGCGTACCCCTCACGCTGATCGCGGTTGCGTTGATCGGCGCGCTGGCGGCCGCGAGCCTCGCCGTGACGCCGCTGCTGCGGCGGCGGATCAACGAGCAGTTCCTGCTCGGTGCGCGCAACCAGGCCTTCGTCACGGAGCATGTCGCCGCGATGGAAACGGTCAAGTCGCTGCAGATGGAGCCGCAGGTGGCGGCGCGCTTCGGCCGCAATCTGGCCGATTACCTGCGCGCGAGCTTCGCCACGCGCCAGCTATCGAACGCCTACGGCGTGCTCGCAGGCGCGATCGAGCAGACGCTTTCGGTCGCGATACTCGGCGTCGGCGCCTGGATGGTGATGACCCAGGAGGGTTTCACGATCGGGATGCTGGTCGCGTTCCAGATGTTTTCCGGGCGCCTGGCGCAACCGGCATTGCGCCTGGCGGGACTGTGGCAGGAGTTCCAGCAGGCGGCCATCGCGGTGCAGCGGCTGGGCGACCTGATGGATGCGCCCGCCGAGCTCTACAGCCTGAATCCGGCGCGCGGGCGGGAGCCGGTTGGAGGCATCGAGATCGACAAGATCACTTACCGCTACCGCGACGATCAGCCGCCCGTGTACGAGAACTTCAGCCTGAAGATCGATCCAGGCGCCTGCGTCGCGCTGACGGGCCCCTCGGGCAGCGGCAAGAGCACGCTCGCCCGGCTGCTTCAGGGCTTCTACCTGCCGGGCGCGGGCGCGGTGCGGATCGACGGGCGCGATACGCGCACGCTGTCGGCGAACGAATTGCGCCTTAACTTCGGCGTCGTGCCTCAGGAAACGCGCCTTTTCTCCGGCACGCTGCTCGACAATCTGGTTGCGGCGCAGCCGTATGCGGGCATCGCGGAAGTAATGGAAGCCTGCCGCCAGGCCGAAATCCATGACTTCATCGAGGATCTGCCGCAGGGTTATCGCACCCGGGTCGGCGAGAACGGCGCCGGGCTCTCCGGCGGCCAGAAGCAGCGCATCGCAATCGCGCGCGCGCTGCTGCGCCGTCCGAGAATATTGATCTTCGACGAAGCGACCTCGAGTCTGGACCGGGATACCGCGGAAGCATTCGCGCGCACCGTGAGCCGCCTGCGCGGCAGCGCGACTGTGCTCTTCATCGCGCACCATGTGCCCGAAAGCCTGGCAGTGGACGCCGTGGCGCGGCTCGAGGCGCGCGGGCCGGGGATCAGCCGTCTGGATGCGCGCCGGCAGAGGTCCGGCACATGAACCTTCCGGTGCGAACGGCTGCGGGTCGAATCGCGACGGATGCGCCGGCCGTCGCGCGGCGATCCGAATTTCTGCCCGCGATTCTGCGGCTCCAGGAGGAACCGCCCTCGCCGCTGCCGCGGTTCGTGCTCTGGACCGTGCTCGCGCTGGCCGGCGCCCTTGCGCTATGGGCGAGCTTCGGCAAGCTCGACGTGGTCGCGGTGGCGGAAGGGCGCCTGGTGCCGAAATCCCAGCTCCGGATCGTGCAGCCCGCGGAGGGCGGTGTGATGCGCGAGTTGCTGGTCAAGGAAGGCGAACGCGTGCAGACCGGGCAGGTGCTCGCGCGCATGGATGTTCGCGCGGCGGAGGCCGACGCCGCGACGGCGCGGAACGAAATCGCGCTGCGCCGCTTGCAGTTGCGGCGGATCGACGCCGAACTGGACGGCACTCGACTCGCCGCGCTGGCGGAGGATCCGCCGCGGCTGCATGCACAGGTGGAAGCGCAGCGCGAGGCACGGGCGGACGCGCACGGGGCGAGCCTCGCCGAGCAGCGGACCGTGATCGCGCGCGCCAGGCGCGATATGCAGGCCGCGCTGGAAACGCTGGGCAAGCTCTCCGGGGCGCTGCCGGTGCTCATCGAGCAGGAGCGGGCATTCGAGCGCCTGGCGCGCGACGGCTATGCGGGCAAGCTCATGCTGGCGCAGCGCAGCCGGGAGCGTCTCGAGGCGGAGCAGGACTTGCGCGCGCAGGAGCACCGCGTCGAGGGCGCGCGCGCCTCGATCGACCAGGGCGAGCGCCGGATCGCGCAGCTCGCGGCGGGCTACCGCGCGCAGCTGCAGGGAGAACGCGTCGAGGCCGAAGCGCAGCTCGCGCGCCTGGTGCAGGAGCTGGACAAGCTCAGCCACCGGCAGAAGCTGGCGGAACTGCGCTCGCCGGCGAATGGCGTGGTGAAAGATCTGGCGACGCAGACGCCGGGCGCGGTGCTGTCGCCCGGCACGGTGCTGATGACGCTGGTGCCGGAGGGCGAAGCGCTGGTTGCGGAAGTCTGGCTCGCCAACCAGGACGCCGGCTTCGTCACCGGCGGGCAGAACGCCAAGCTCAAGCTCGCGAGCTTTCCATTCCAGCGCTACGGCATGCTCGATGCAAGAGTGGCGCGCGTCTCGGCCGATTCGACCGAGCGCGGCGGCGAGGCGGCCAAAGGCGGCAGCGCTTTTGCCTATCGGGCGCAGCTCGAACCGCTGGCGCAGGAGCTGCGCCTCGGCGAGGCGCGCCATGCGCTCCTGCCCGGCATGCAGCTCACCGCGGAGATCAAGCTCGCTGAGCGCACGGTGCTCGAATACGTACTTTCGCCGGTGCAGAAAGTCGCAGCCGAGGCCGGCCGGGAACGCTAGGCGGCCTTCGCCGCCTTGCGGTCGAGGAGCTTGGCGAAGTTGTCCAGGGACAACAGGTGCGCGTAGATGCGCGCGAGGACGCCCTTCTTGACCAGGTTCTTGAGCTGGCTCGCGTTCAGGTGCTCGATCTTGCCCTCGGCGACGCGGTGCATGCCGGTGAGGTGCAGCGGATCGCCGCCGCTGTTGAACTTCGCCTGCATGGTGAAGGGCTCGAGCAATCCGTAGTCGGAAAGGATGCCGCACATTTCGCGGCTGCGCTCCAGGTCGACTTCATATTCCGTGAGCAGGCGCTCGATCTCCTTCCATTTCTCCACCGGCTGGCCCTTGGCGTCGAACATCGCCTCGCCCGCCGCTTCGTCGAGGTGCGATTTCTCGACGCAGATGAGGCGGTTCTGCTGCTCTACCTTGTCGAGCGTGACCTTGGTCATGCAGAACGGGAAGCGCCGCGCGTAGGCCGGCACGTAGACGTTGCCGGCCCAGCTGCCGCCGTGGTTGAACAGGTTCTCGCCCGCGGCCATCCCCAGCACCGCGACCGGCGCGAACACCTGGCTGCCGCCCACCGCGGTGAAGACGATCGGGTACTCGCGCGCCACCAGCGCGAACTCGGAGTAGCTGATCGGGATCGCGTTGAGGTCGCTGGCGAACGCGGGTATTTCGCCCGGGCGCAGCAGGCGGACCTTCTGGGTGCGGTTCAGCGGGACGATGTCCTGGTAGCCGAACGGGGGCTTGATATCCATGAATGTTCCTCTCAGCCCCGAATGATAACGGGCGCGCGCTTGCCTGTCCCCGCGGCTGTCCCGTGCGAGCCGATTGCGGTAGAATTCCGCCCCTTCCGTGGGGTGGTAGCTCAGCTGGGAGAGCGCCGCGTTCGCAATGCGGAGGTCGAGGGTTCGATCCCCTTCCACTCCACCAATTTCTCAAACCCGGTTCTTCAGCTGAGGTCGATGGCGTGCCGCTTGAGTTCCGCGAGCGGCAGCACCGCAAGCGCCTCCTCATGCGTTGCCGCGAGCACCACCGGCGGCGCAACGCCGGCGTCGAGCGCTTCCTTCCAGCGTCCCGCGCACAGGCACCACTGGTTGCCGGGCCTGAGCCCCGGAAAGCCCGCCGCGGGAACCGGGGTGGTGAGGTCGTTGCCGTGCTTCCTGGAGAATTCCAGGAATTCGCGCGTCACCCGGACGCAGACCACGTGGATGCCGACATCGTCGTAGCCGGTGTTGCAGCAGCCGTCGCGGTAGAAACCGGTCAATGGATCAAGGCCGCAGGGCTGCAGCGGCTGGCCAAGTACATTGAGCGCCTGGTCGGTTCGGCGCTCTTTCATCCCGCGATGCTTTTTTCGATGCGGCGCGCGAATACCGTCATTTCCTTTTCTGCCTGCTTGTCGCCCTTTTTCTGCGCGGCCGCGATGCCGCTGCGATAGGCCTCGAGCGCCTCGGCCGGCTGCGCGGCCGCCTCGAGCGCCTTGCCAAGGGCGCGCCAGGCGGCGGAATAGCCCGGGTCCCTGGCGACCGCCTCACGCAGATATCCGGTTGCTTTGTCCGCACTTTCCATTTTCAGGTATTCGATGCCGAGCGAATACCGCAGCAAAGCACCGTCACGCGGCGTACCCAGAAGCTTCTCCAGGCTGGCAATGGCGGTCGACGGCATTCAGCTAAGATACCCGCTATGAAGACCCCGATCCAGACTGGCGAGGCGCCCGCCGCGATCGGCACCTACTCGCAGGCGGTGCGCGCGGGAGAAACGGTCTACGTCTCCGGCCAGATCGGCTTCGATCCGGCGACCATGCAGCTGGCCGAAGGGATCGACGCCCAGATCCACCGCGTGTTCAGGAACCTTGCCGCGATCGCCAAGGCCTCGGGACTGGGACTCGATCGCGCGGTGCGCATGACGGTCTACCTCACGGATCTCGGCCATTTCGCGAAGGTGAACGAGGTCATGGCCGAATACGTGGGCCAGCCCTATCCCTCGCGCGCGGCGATCGGAGTCGCGAGCCTGCCGCGCGGCGCGCTCGTGGAAATCGACTGCATCCTGTACGCCGGTTGAAGCGCGAGCCCGCGCCGGCGGTCGCAAGGAAGCTCGCCAAGCTCGGCATTCGCACGCCGGACGATCTCGTTCTGCACCTGCCGCTCAGGTATGAGGACGAGACGCACCTCACGGCGCCCGAGGCCGCGCCCGCGGGCAAGCCCGTGCTGGTCGAAGCGCGCTTGGAGCGCGCCGATGTCGCGTTCCGGCCGAAACGCCAGCTCGTGGTCCATGCCGAGGGACTGGTGCTGCGCTTCCTCAATTTCTACGGCAGCCAGCTCAAAGCATTCCGGCGCGCGGCGGAGGATGGCCTGCTGGTGCGCGCATTCGGCGAAGTCCGAGCGGGCTTTTTCGGCGCCGAAATGGTGCATCCGCGCTACCGCCTCGTCGCGCCGGGCGAGCCGCTCGCGCAGGCGCTGACGCCGATCTACCCGACCACGGCGGGACTCTCGCAATATGCGCTGCGCAAGCTCGTTCTCGAGGCGCTCGACGAGGCGGCGCTCGACGACAGCTTGCCGGAAGAGCTGCGGCGGCGCTATGGGCTCGCCGACATTGGCGCGAGCATCCGATCGCTGCATCGCCCGGCGCCGGATGCGCCCACGGTGGAACTTACCGAGCGGACCGGTCCCGCGTGGCGTCGCGTCAAGTTCGACGAGCTGCTGGCGCAGCAGCTTTCGATGCGCATGGCCTACCGCGCGCGCCGCAGCCGGAGCGCGATCGCGCTGCCATCGAACGGGCCGTTGCTCAAACGCTTCCTCGGCAAACTGCCTTTCCGCCTGACCCGCGCGCAGAGCCGCGCGATGGCCGAGATCCTGCGCGACCTCGCCTTGGCGCACCCGATGCAGCGCTTGCTGCAGGGCGACGTGGGCAGCGGCAAGACCATCGTTGCGGCGATCGGCTGCCTTGCGGCGATCGACGCCGGCTGCCAGGCGGCGGTCATGGCGCCCACCGAAATCCTTGCCGAGCAGCATCTGCGCAAATTCTCCGAATGGCTCGGGCCGCTCGGCGTGCCGATCGCGTGGCTGCACGGCGGGCTGTCGGCGGCGGAGAAGAACGCCGTGGTCAGGCGCCTGAAAGAGCGCGAGCCGGTCATTGTCATCGGCACGCACGCGCTGTTCCAGAAGAAAGTGGGCTTCGCACGCCTTGCGCTGGCGGTGGTGGACGAGCAGCATCGCTTCGGCGTGCAGCAGCGCCTGGCGCTGAGGAAGAAGTCGGCCGAGGCGGCGGGCTCGACGACGGCGAAAACCGCGCCGGTGCCGCACCAGCTGATGATGAGCGCGACACCGATCCCGCGCACGCTGTCGATGACCTACTACGCCGACCTCGATGTTTCCACCATCGACCAGATGCCGCCGGGCCGCCGCCGCGTCGCGACGCGGCTCGCGGCGAGCGGCCGGCGGGCCGAGGTGCTGGCGCGCATCCGCGCCGCCTGCGCCGAGGGCCAGCAGGCCTACTGGGTGTGCCCGGTGATCGAAGAATCGAAGGAAGGCGACCTGCAGACCGCGGTTGATACTTTTGAATCGCTTCGGATTGAATTAAAAGCCCTGCGCGTGGGGTTGTTGCACGGTCGCCTGCCTCCGGATGAAAAAGCTTCAGTAATGAAAGCATTCGTGAAAGGGCAACTGGATCTTCTGGTCGCAACGACCGTCATCGAAGTGGGCGTGGACGTGCCGAACGCCTCACTCATGGTGATCGAGCACGCCGAGCGCTTCGGCCTCGCGCAACTGCACCAGCTGCGCGGCCGCATCGGCCGCGGCGCAAGGGAAAGCGTCTGCATCCTGCTTTACGCGACGCCGCTTTCCCAGACGGCGCGCGCGCGCCTGAAGGTGATTTTCGAGGAGCGCGACGGCTTCGAGATCGCGCGCCAGGACCTGCTGCAGCGCGGCCCGGGCGAATTCCTCGGCGAGCGCCAGAGCGGCATGCCCCTGCTGCGCTACGCCGACCTGGAAAAGGACGAGCCGCTCGCGCACACGGCGCGCGAGGCGGCCGGGATACTGCTCGAGAAGGACCCGCAGGCGGCGAGGCGGCACGTCGAGCGCTGGCTGGGATCAAGGCAAGAAAATACGAGAGCCTGATATTCTGTTCCGTCCATGAACCTCGCTACGGTCGCCAGGCGCCTCGATGCCTACGAGCGGCTGATCCGGCTCGACAAGCCGGTCGGCGCGCTGCTGCTGCTCTGGCCGACGCTGTGGGCGGTCTGGATCGCCTCGCGCGGCGGGCCGATGATCGACATCATCCTGATTTTCGTCGCGGGCACGTTTTTGATGCGCTCGGCGGGCTGCGCGATCAACGACTGGGCCGACCGCGAATTCGACGGCCGCGTCGCACGCACCCGGGACCGGCCGCTTGCCGCCGGCGAGATCGCACCGAAGGAAGCGCTGATACTGGGCGCGGTGCTGGCGGCGGTCGCGTTCTGTTTCGTGCTGTTCCTGAACCGGTTTGCGATCCTGCTTTCGTTCGCCGGCCTCGCGATCGCCTGCGCCTACCCTTTTGCCAAGCGCTTTGTGCCGCTGCCGCAGCTCGGCCTGAGCATCGCGTTCAGCTTCGGCATTCCGATGGCCTTCGCCGCGATCCGCGACGAGCTACCCTGGGAGTGCTGGGCGCTGTTTGCGGCGAACGCGTGCTACGCCTTCGCCTACGACACCGAATACGCGATGGTGGACCGCGACGACGACCTGAAAATCGGCATCCGCACCTCGGCGATCACGCTGGGCCGCTATGACGTCGCCGCGGTGATGGCGAGCTACGTCCTGATGATCGCAATTCTGGCCTGGATCGGCATCGCGCTGCGGCTCGGCTGGCCGTACCATGCCGGGCTCAGCGCAGCGGCGGGCATGATGCTCTACCATTACACGCTGATCCGCGACCGCTCGCGCGACGGCTGTTTCCGGGCGTTCCGTCACAACAACTGGGTCGGCGCCGCCATCTTCGCCGGTATTGCGCTCTCGTACATCCTGTGACTTTCGACAGTTCCCTGGCCGAGTTCGAGATAAATTCCGGCGCGCAGCGCGGCTCGCGCCTGACCTTGTACGCGAACCGGCTGGTGCACCAGGGCGGCGATTCGATGGAGACGGTGCCGCTCGCGCGGCTCGCGGCAGTGCGCGTCGCCTTCGGGCGTGATCCGCGCAAGCTCAACTGGGCGGTGGCGCTGCTCGCCGTCGCGCTCATGCTCGCGGCGGTCTCCGGGCCGCTGCAAAGCTGGATCGCCACCGCGGCGGCGAAGGTCGACGATCCGGCGCGCCGCGAATCGCTCGATGCGGTACTGCTCGGCGTATTCAATGCGCTCGGCGGTTTCGCGAGCATCCTGCCGGGGCTTGCCGCGGCGCTTGCCGCGGCGGCGGTGGCGCTGCTGTTCTTCTTCTGGCTTGGCGTGACCACGCTCACGCTCAACTTTGCCGCGGTCGAGCGGGACTACACGGTGCGTGGGCGCAACCAGTTCCTGTTTGACTTCTGCGAAGCGCTGGCCGGGCGACTCGCGGCGCACAAGGACTGAGGATGCATTACTCGGACCTGCGTGACTTCGTCGGCCAGCTCGAGCGCATCGGCGAGCTCAAGCGCGTGGCGGCGGAAGTCTCGCCTCGGCTGGAGATGACCGAGATCTGCGACCGCGTGCTCCGGCAGGGCGGCCCCGCGATCCTGTTCGAGCACCCGCGCGGATACGGCTTCCCGGTGCTCGGCAACCTGTTCGGAACAGTGCGCCGCGTCGCGCTCGCGATGGGTGTTGAGGATATTGCCTCGTTACGTGAGATCGGCAAGCTGCTCGCCTACCTGAGGGAACCCGACCCGCCGCAAGGATTGCGCGACGCGTGGGAGAAACTGCCTTTGCTGAAGCAGGTTCTCAACATGCAGCCCAAGGAACTGTCCTCGGCGCCCTGCCAGGACATCGTCTGGGAAGGAAAGGACGTCGATCTTTCGAAGCTCCCGGTGCAGACCTGCTGGCCGGAAGATGCCGGCCCGCTCATCAGCTGGGGGCTTACGGTGAC
>MEQQ01000128.1:2764-4856 GCA_001770285.1 Betaproteobacteria bacterium RBG_16_66_20 | reverse complement strand
ACCGCGTGATCATGCGCTGGCTCGCGCACCGCGGCGGCGCGCTCGACTACCGCGACCACAGGCTCGCGCATCCGGGCGAACCGTTTCCGGTCGCGGTCGCGCTGGGGGCCGATCCGGCAACCATGCTCGGCGCGGTGGCGCCGGTGCCCGATACGCTGGGCGAGTACCAGTTCGCGGGCCTGCTGCGCGGCGCGCGCACCGAGCTGGTGAAATGCCTCGGCAGCAGGCTGCAGGTGCCGGCCTCCGCGGAGATCGTTCTCGAGGGCGTGATCAAGCCGGAGGATGTCGCGCTAGAAGGACCGCACGGCGATCACACCGGCTACTACAACGAGGCCGAAAATTTCCCGGTGCTGACCGTGGAGCGCATCACAATGCGCCGCGCGCCGATCTACCACAGCACCTACACCGGCAAGCCGCCCGACGAGCCCGCCATGCTGGGTGTCGCGCTCAACGAGGTTTTCATTCCTTTAATACAAAGACAATTTCCGGAAATCGCGGATTTCTATTTGCCCCCCGAGGGCTGCTCCTACCGCATGGCGGTGGTGAGCATGAAAAAGCAGTACCCGGGCCACGCCAAGCGCGTGATGTTCGGCGTCTGGAGCTACCTGCGGCAGTTCATGTACACGAAATTCATCGTCGTGGTGGACGACGACATCGACGCGCGCGACTGGAAAGAGGTCGTCTGGGCGATCACCACGCGCGTCGATCCGGCGCGCGACACGCTGATCGCCGAGAATACGCCGATCGATTACCTCGACTTCGCCAGTCCGGTCGCCGGCCTGGGCTCGAAGATGGGCATCGACGCGACCCACAAATGGCCCGGCGAATCCAGTCGCAGCTGGGGCCGTCCGATCGCGATGGACGCGGAAGTGAAGCGCCGCGTGGACGCGCTCTGGAAGGAACTCGGGCTATGAGCGCACCGGAACAACCGGGTCTGGCGGTTGCCGACGAAGGGCTGATCGCCTGGACGCACGTCATCTACGGGCTGCACGCGGCGTCGGTGGTGATCGGCATCACCTCGGCCGCGTTCATCGTAACGGCGTTCGTATTCGGCGTGCCGTCGATCGTGGCGGTGATCCTCAACTACCTGAAGCGCGCCGAGGCGCGCGGCACGTTTCTGGAGTCGCACTTCCGCTGGCAGATCCGCACCTTCTGGTTCACGCTGCTGTGGTGCGCCATCGGCGGGCTGCTGTTCGCTACGCTGGTCGGCGCGCTCGTGGCGATCCCGATATTCCTTGCGGCCGGCGTGTGGGTGGTCTACCGCGTGGTCCGCGGCTGGCTGGCGCTGAAGGACGGCAAGCCGGTGCCGATATCCTAGGCGTCAGGGAAATCAGCGCCGCGTTTTCGGACGCTTGCGGGAATGCCTGCGAAGGCGTTCGGCGAGCTGTTCCCGCTTCACGGCGCCGATGGCGGCTTCCATGGTCCATTCGAACAGTTCAACCGGTCCGAAGGTCGGTTCGATGCCGTTCAGGTCAAGGAACACCAGCATGCAGGCGGCGGCAATCCGTTTATTGCCGTCGAGGAATGGGTGGTTGCGAGAGAGCGACACCAGATACTGCGCCGCAGCTTCGTGCAGGTTGTCAGTGTAGGCGAAGGTCTGTTCGGCGGCGCCGAGGGCCGATTCGAGGCCGTTCTGGTCGCGCAGGCCGTGCGAGCCGCCATGGGCTTCGATCTGCTCGCGATGAATGAAGAGCGCGGCCTCGACGCTGAGGAACCGCGCCATGCGCTACACGTCGGCGAGCTTCTGCAGCGCGCTGCGGTACTTCTTGGCGACGCGCGCGTAGGCGCGCGCGACCGCGTCCATTTCCGCGGTCACCGGGGTGAGGACGATACGGCCGTTCTCCTTGCCGACCACCAGCTTCTGGCCCTCGACCAGCTTCAATTGCTGGACGAGTTCCGCCGGAATGGTGGCGACGAAACTGGTGCCGACTTTGCGCAGGGCGACTTCGCTCATGAACCCAATATATATCCAAATATATGCCCGGTCAACGCGCGCCCTCGTAGACCCAGCGCAGCAGCGCGTCCATCGCGGGCTGGGATTCAGGGGCGGCGGGGTGGTTCACGATCATCACCACGACGTGGCGGCGGCCGT
>MEQQ01000128.1:1675-2739 GCA_001770285.1 Betaproteobacteria bacterium RBG_16_66_20 | reverse complement strand
CGCGCGCGCATCCGACAGCAGCCCGGTCTTGATGTGCGCCTGGCCGGCGATGCCTTCGCCTTTCAGCCGGCGCCGCATGGTTCCGTCCACCGCGGCCACCGGCATCGAGGAGATGAACTCCGGCATCACGGGGCTGCGCCACGCCGCCTGCAGCAGCGCGGCGAGGCTGCCGGCGCTGATGCGCTCGATGCGCGATAGTCCGGAACCGTTCTCCAGGACGAGTTCCGGGGCGGCGATTCCCTTTCCCGCGATCCATGTCCTGATCGCCGCAAAGGCTTTGTGGCCGTTTGCCGGAGCCCCCGCGTTCTCCGCGCCGAGAGTCAGGTACAGGTGGCGCGCCATGATGTTGTTGGAGAACTTGTTGGTGTGGCGCACGATCTCGGCGAGAGCGGGCGAATCCTGCGTATGCAGGAGGCGCGCGCCGGCCGGGACCTGGCCCTCGCGCACCGCGCCGCTCCATACGCCGCCCATCTCCGACCACAGCTGCCGCAGCGTGCCCGCAACATGGTCGTTCGGCTCGAGCAGGGCGACGTTCAATTCCTTCTCGCCGCAACTGATTGGGTAGCGGCCCGCGAATATCGCGCGCTGGCGCGCGGGCTCGAAGGTGGCTTGCAGCAGTTCGCGGAACGCCATTCCTTCGGGGCAACCGCCCTCGGCGAGCTTGAGCACATTCACTACTTCGAGCGCGGGCGGCCGCGGTTCCACGTACAGGCGCACCGTGCCGCGCTCGGGCTCCGGCACGAAGGCAAAGCGCAGCGACTTGTAGTTGACCAGCAGGGCGTCGGGCAGGACGTTGTAGGGACGAAACGCGTCGCCGTCAAAACTGCCGGTGTTGCCCGGCGCGTGCTCGAAATGGCTGCGGTCGAGCACCAGGTCGCCGCGGATTTCGCGCAGTCCCTTGCCGCGCAGGGAACGCAACAGCATCCAGAACGCTTCCAGATCCAGCTTCGGATCGCCGTAGCCTTTCAGCACCAGATCGCCCTCGAGCGTGCCCTCGCGCAAGGCGCCGGCCGCCCAGGCCTCGGTTTTCCAGCGGTAGGCGGGCCCGAGCAGCTCGAGCGCGG
>MEQQ01000128.1:0-1644 GCA_001770285.1 Betaproteobacteria bacterium RBG_16_66_20 | reverse complement strand
GACGTTCAGCGAGGCGCGCGGGGTGCCGACCTCGTGGACCACCACCGCAGCGCTTGCGTAGGGAATCTTCGCCGCGGCGAGCGCGCGTGCCACCGGCGCCGGCAGCGTGCCCTGCGCCTGGGCGAGCAGCGCAAGCGCGCTCAACAGGATCAGGGCGGGATAGCGGGCGGCAGGGGCGGGCACGGGGGGATTCTATTGAACACTTGAAATCGCGCGTCCTCGGCAGTATCATTAGCACTCGTCAAGGCCGAGTGCTAGCAAATCCCCTCGGCGCCGACGCCAAGTATCAACTAAGCCATTGTAAATACTAACGATTATATCAGGAGGCCTGTATGAAGATCCGTCCATTGCATGACCGAGTCATCGTCAAGCGCATCGAAGAAGAGCGCAGAACCGCCAGCGGCATTGTCATTCCCGACACCGCCGCCGAGAAGCCCGACCAGGGCGAAATCGTCGCTGTCGGCAAGGGCAAGAGGGACGACAGCGGCAAGGTGATCGCGCTCGACGTCAAGCCCGGCGACAAGGTGCTGTTCGGAAAGTATTCCGGCCAGACCGTGAAGGTGAAGGGCGACGAACTCCTCGTGATGCGCGAGGAAGACATCATGGGCGTGATCGAAGGCCACTGAGCACGGCCGCGCAGCACAGCCGATTCAGACACGCAGACCAGCATTCGCAGACACAAGAACTCGCACACAGGAGAGATTTAAATGCCAGCCAAAGAGGTACGTTTTCACGACAGCGCGCGCGCCAAGATGGTTCATGGACTGAACATCCTGGCCGACGCCGTAAAGGTCACGCTCGGCCCCAAGGGCCGCAATGTGGTGCTCGAGCGCTCGTTCGGCGCCCCGACCATCACCAAGGACGGTGTCTCGGTCGCCAAGGAGATCGAGCTCAAGGACAAGTTCGAGAACATGGGCGCGCAGATGGTGAAGGAAGTCGCCTCCAAGACCTCGGACGTGGCCGGTGACGGCACCACGACTGCCACCGTGCTCGCGCAGGCCATCGTCCGCGAGGGCATGAAGTACGTTGCCTCCGGCATGAACCCGATGGATCTCAAGCGCGGCATCGACAAGGCGGTCCTCGCGGTGGTCGAGGAACTGAAGAAGATCTCCCAGCCCTGCAAGACCTCCAAGGAAATCGCCCAGGTCGGCTCGATCTCGGCGAACTCCGACGCGGACATCGGCAAGATCATCGCCGACGCGATGGACAAGGTCGGCAAGGAAGGCGTGATCACGGTCGAGGACGGCAAGAGCCTGCAGAACGAACTCGAAGTCGTCGAAGGCATGCAGTTCGACCGGGGCTATCTCTCGCCCTACTTCATCAACAACGCCGAGAAGCAGATTGCGGTGCTGGACGATCCGTACATCCTGCTGCACGACAAGAAAATCAGCTCGATCCGCGAACTGCTGCCGCTGCTGGAACAGGTGGCGAAGTCCGGCAAGCCGCTGCTGATCATCGCCGAAGAAGTCGAAGGCGAGGCGCTCGCCACCCTGGTGGTGAACAATATCCGCGGCATCCTCAAGACCGTCGCGGTGAAGGCGCCGGGATTCGGCGACCGCAGGAAGGCGATGCTGGAAGACATGGCGACGCTCACCGGCGCTGAAGTCATCAGCGAAGAACTGGGCCACAAGCTCGAGAACGTGA
>MEQQ01000127.1:11282-26785 GCA_001770285.1 Betaproteobacteria bacterium RBG_16_66_20 | reverse complement strand
TTTCGACCGCCCCTTGAGCCAACTCCGATGACCAGACCCATCCCGCACCGGATCGCCGCGACCCTTGTTGCCGGCTTGTCAATCGCCTTGCATCCCATGGTGAGCTGGGCGCAGCCGGCCAAGCCGTCTGCGGGTGCAGGCCCCGACCTGCGTCCGATCTTCGCGACGGCGCCCGATGTATTGGAAGGCAAGCGGCTCGCCGATGTCTCGTGCATGCGCTGCCACGGCGCCAACGGCATCAGCACCACCGCAGGCGTTCCGCACATCGCTGCGCAGCGCCCGCCCTACATCTACCTGCAGTTGCGCGCCTATCTGCAGGGGGCGCGCCCGCAGAGCGCGATGACGGGCGCGGTGAAATTCCTGAGCGATGATGCGCTGGTCAAAGTGTCGGCGTATTACGGCACCCTCGAGCCCGCGCGGCCCGCGCCTGTTCCAGCGACCAAGGGCGGGGCCGCAGCCGCGAAGCGGGATCCGCTCCAGGCCGGCAAGGCGGCCGCCGCGGCCTGCGGCGGATGCCACGGCGACAACGGGGTGAGCAAGACGCCCGGTTCGCCCAGCCTCGCCGGGCTCGATCCGAAATACCTGCTTGCAGCGATGAAAGCCTACAAGACCGGCCAGCGCAAGCACGACCTCATGAAATCGCTGGCCGCCGGCGTGAGCGACGCGGAGGTGGCCGACATGGCGCTGTTCTACGCGCTGCAGAAGCCGGCGCGCGCCGGAACGCCGGCCGCAGGCGACGCGGCGGCGGGCAAGGCCGCCGCGGCCGCCTGCGCGGGCTGCCACGGCAACACGGGGGTGGCAGCGGACCCGGCGAATCCCAGCCTCGCCGGACAGGACGCGCAATATCTCGCCACGGCGACGCAGGCCTACAAGGACGGCACGCGCAAGGACGAGGCGATGAAGGCAATCGTCGGCGCGCTCGACGACCGCGCGATCAGGAACATCGCCGCGTTCTACGCCGCGCAGCAGCCGCAGGCGCCCAAGGTGCGCAAACCGCTCAGCCTGGCGGAGTTGAGCGAGCGCTGCGACCGCTGCCATGGCATCAACGGCAACAGCATCGACCCCCTGGTGCCGGCCATCGCCGCGCAGCGCGCCGACTGGCTGGAACAGGTCCTGAATACCTACCACACCGGCTCGCGCAAGAGCACGGCCATGGCGGCGATGACCTCGGTGCTGAGCGAGGCCGAGATCAAGGAGCTCGCCGTCCACTATGCGCGGCAGACTGCGCGCGCCGTCACCTTCGTCCCATTGCCCACCAAGTAACCAGCGCAAGCAAAGGAAACGACCTTGAGCGAAGCCCCCGTCCACCGGCTCTACAACCACTACTCCGAGCTGCCCACGAGCTTGTGCGTGCTGTACACCGCCGTGCTGCTGGTGCTCGGCCTCGCCTATCTGTTCGCCGGGATCTACCTCGTACACACCTACTCGGGCAAGGACGGCAACCCCATGACGCTCTCGTACGACGACATCGTCATCGCCTACAGCGGCAGCGCCAAGGGCTCGCGGCTCGAGGCCGCGTTGCGCGGCTCGATGTCGGCCATGCTGCCGTTCGATGAAAAGACCACCCTCCTCGACTGGGCGAGGGAAGGCGCCGACCGGACCCAGTTCGAGGCCGGCATCCGGCCGATCCTCGACAAGCGCTGCATCACCTGCCACGACGGCGGCAACCCGAACCTGCCGAACCTGAACGGGCACGACAACATGCTCAAGGTCACCGAGCACGACACCGGTACGGCCCTCTTCACGCTGGTGCGCGTGTCGCACATCCACCTGTTCGGCCTCACGCTGGTGTTCTTCCTCGTCGGCATGATTTTCAGCCACGCCTATGTGCGGCCGGTCTGGTTCAAGTGCAGCGTCATGGCGCTGCCGTTTGTCAGCCTGGTGCTCGACATCAGTTCCTGGTACTTCACCAAGATCTACAACCCGTTCGCTTGGGTGGTGATGATCGCGGGCGGCGTCATGGGCCTGTCCTTCGCCTACATGTGGATCGTGTCGATGTACCAGATGTGGTTTGCGCCACCCCCTGCCGCCGTGACTGGCCGCAAGGTGCGCCACCTGGCGGACGTGGGATGAAGCCTGGCACTGCGAGGACTCCGATGAAGCGACTACTGGTCAGTCTTGCCTGCGCGGTTGCACTCGCCGGCTGCGGCGAGCGCGAGCAACCCGCCAAACCCGCGCCCGCAAAGGCCGCTGCGGCGCCGGTCGCCGGCGATGCCAAGGCCGGCAAGGCCTTTGCCGAGGCCGAGTGCAAGGCGTGCCATGGCCTCGACGGCGGCAGCGTCGCGCCGGGCGTACCGCACCTCGCCGCGCAGGACGAGCGCTACCTGCTCGGCGCGCTGAAGGCCTACAAGGAAGGCAAGCGCACGCACGCCGCCCTGAAGGTCATCGCGGACCGCATGAGCGAAGCCGAAGTTCGCAACGTGGCGGCCTACTACGCCGGCCTGCCGGCGGAGGGCCTTGCACAGGCCAAGGACGTGTCGCACGCTTCGCCCTTCGAGCGGGGCAAGGCGCGCGCCGCGGACTGCGCCAAGTGCCATGGCACGGACGGCAACGGCACCGCGCCCGGCATCCCGAGCCTTGCGGGCCAGCAGGTCCGCTACCTGATCGTCGCGCTGCAGGAGTACGTGCGCGGCGAGCGCAGGTCATCGCCGATGCACGCCGTGATGCGCACGCTGTCGCCCGTGGAGATGGAGGCTGTGGCGATCTTCTTCGCCTCGCACGCGCGTGCCGAGCGTGCCGCGCCGTCGGGCGGAGATGTCGCGGCCGGCGCGGCGCTGAGCGCGGTCTGCAGCGGCTGCCACGGCCTGCACGGGGTCAGCGCCGATTCCGTGACCCCGAACCTCGCCGGGCAGGACTACAAGTACCTGGTCGGGGCGATCAGGGCCTACCGCACCACGCGCAAGCGCGAAAAGATGCGCCTCTACATCACCGGCCTGAAGGACAAGGACATCCAGGACATCGCCGCGTTCTACGCCACGCAGAAATCGGGGCCGGCGGAGCGCGGCCAGACCATGGTCCGGGACCTGACCGAGAAGTGCGACCGCTGCCACGCGGCCGGCGCAGCCAGTCCCGCGATGGCGGTGCCGAAAATCGCCGGGCAGGACCGCGACTACCTCATGATGGCGCTGCGCGCCTACCGCGACGATCGCCGCGCGAGCACGGCGATGCACATCATGAGCCTGCCCTACGGCGACGCCGTGATCGAGAGCATCGCCTCGTACTACGCCAGCCAGCCGGCGAAGTAGGAGGCGACGGGCGCGATATGCGCGCGCAGACCCTCAAGTTCAAGGTCACCCTGTTCGTCACGATCTCGCTGTCGGCGGCGATGGTGGCGTTCACGCTGGCGGTGGTGCAGAACCAGCGCACCGCGCTCCTCGACGAGGCGGCGGCCCACGTCACCCGGCTGTCCGAAGTGATCAAGCAAAGCACCCGCTTCGCGATGCTGCAGAACCAGCCCGCCTACGTGGACCAGATCATCCGGGACGTGGCGGACCTCGAGCAGATCGCCAGGGTCAGGATCATGAACAAGGAAGGCCGGATCATCCACTCCACCTACGGGCCCGAGCGCGGCGAGACCGTGGACCGCAAGGCCGAAGGCTGTCTGCTCTGCCACCAGAGCGAGAAGCCGCCGGGGCAGGTGCCGAGAAGCGAGCGCTGGCGGATATTCACCTCGCCCGAAGGCAGCCGGCTGCTCGCCTCGATGGAGGTCGTGCGCAACGAACCCTCGTGTTACACGGCGGCCTGCCACGCGCACAAGAAGGACCAGTCGGTGCTCGGGGTGCTGGACATCGCCTACTCGCTCGATGACATCGACCGCACCATGCGCCGGAACACGCTCAACGTAGTCGGCTTCGGGGTGGGATTCATCGTCCTCGCCGCGTTCGCTCTCGGCGTGCTGGTGCATCGCCTGGTATTTGTGCCGCTGCGCGACCTCGAGGCCGGCGCGAAGAGGCTCGCGACCGGCGACCTGGGTCAATCCATCCCGGTGCGCAGCGCGGACGAATTCGGCCAGGTCGCGTCCGCCTTCAACGCCATGACCGTCGCGCTGCGCGATTCGCGGCGCGAGCTGACCGATTGGGCCCACAAGCTTGAGGAAAAGGTGGCCGAGCGCACCCGCAAGCTGCGCGCCGCGGAAGCGGGCGCCGTGGAGCGGGAAAAGCTCGCCTCGGTCGGCCTGCTCGCCGCCGGCATCGCCCACGAACTCAACAATCCGCTCACCGGCATTCTCACTTTCTCTCACATGATCCGCAAGAAGCTGCCCGAGGGCAGCCAGGACGCCGAGGATCTCGACCTGGTGATCCGCGAGACCAAGCGCTGCGCGACGATCATCCGGCGGCTGCTCGATTTCGCGCGCCAGCGCCCGCCGGAGAAGAAGTTCGCCGATCTGAACCACGTCATCGCCGACACCGTGCGCCTGGTCGAGCGGCCCGCCAACCTGCACGACATCGAGATCGCCCTCGATCTGGACCCGGCCCTGCCCCGCGTCTGGATCGACGAAGACCTCGTGAAGCAGGTGGTGATGAACGTGCTGGTCAATGCCCAGCACGCGATCGCGGACAAGGGCAGCATCACCGTCCGCAGCCGCCGCCTGCCGCAGGCCAGAAGTCCCGAGCCGGGCGCGTCGCCGGTTCCGATGGTCGAGGTTTCGATCGCCGATACCGGCTGCGGGATCGCCGAGGAGAACCTGAAGCGCATCTTCGACCCGTTCTTCACTTCGAAGGGGGTGGGCAAGGGCACCGGCCTCGGCCTGTCGGTGAGCCACGGCATCGTCGTGGCTCATGGCGGCGCGATCGAGGTGGAAAGCACGCTCGGCGAGGGATCGACGTTCCACATCTTCCTGCCCATGGATCGGCCGGCGGCCGAGACGCAGGGCGCTGCCGCCGGGGGACCGCAATGAGCGCGCGCATACTGGTGGTTGACGATGAGGAGATCGTGCTGCGCAGCTGCCTGCGTGCCCTGGGCGACAGCGGCTACCAGACGGAAGGCGTGCAGAGCGGCGCCGAGGCGCTGGCGAAAATCGAAGACGGTCGCTTCGACGTTCTGATTCTCGACATCATGATGCCCAGGATGGACGGCATCGAGGTGCTGCGCCGCGTGAAGGAGACGCACCCGGACGTCGAGATCATCATGATCACCGGGCTCGCGCAGATCGACACCGCGGTGAGCGCGATGAAACTCGGCGCCTTCGACTATCTGCCCAAGCCCTTTGATCCGGACGAACTCAAGCTCGCGGTCGAGCGGGCGCTGGAGCGGCGGCGCCTGCTGCAGGAAAACCTCACCCTGAAGAGCGAAGTCAGCTCGCGTTACCGCCTCGAGAACATCATCGGCGCGAGCCCGCGGATGCAGGGCGTCTACCGCCTGATCGCCAAGTGCGCCCCGACCAACAGCACCGTCCTGCTCACCGGGGAGAACGGCACCGGCAAGGAACTGGTGGCGCGCGCGATCCACTACAACAGCCTGCGCAAGGACGGGCCCTTCGTGCCCGTGGACTGCAACGCGCTGAGCGAAAACCTGCTCGAGAGCGAGTTGTTCGGCCATGTCAAGGGCTCCTTTACCGGCGCGGTGGCGAGCAAGCGCGGCCTGTTCGAAGCGGCGCGCGGCGGCACGCTGTTCCTCGACGAGATCGGCAACATTTCCCTTCCCACGCAGGCCAAGCTGCTGCGCGTGATCCAGGAGCGCGAGTTCCGGGCGGTGGGCGACACGCGCAGCCAGGAGGCCGACGTCAGGATCATTGCCGCCACCAACAAGGACCTCGCGGCGATGGTGAAGGCGGAGACCTTCCGCGAGGACCTCTACTACCGCATCAACATCTTCCCGATCCACGTGCCGCCCCTGAGGGAGCGCCGCGAGGACATCCCGGCGCTCGCGTTCCATTTCCTGAATATTTTCAGCCGCGAACTGGGGCGCAAGGCGGCGGGCTTTTCGGACGGGGCGATGAACCTGCTCGTGAACCACGCCTGGCCCGGCAACGTGCGCGAACTCGAGAATACCGTGCAGCGCGCGCTGATCCTCGCCGGCGACGGCGTCATCCGCAGGGCACACCTCGCAAGCCTCGCCGACGCCCTGCCGCAGCCCGAGCAGGACGTGCCGCGAAACAGCGAGCAGCTGAAACAGGCGAAGAAGGCGGCGCGCGAGAAATCCGTCGAAGGGATCGAGAAGGAGTTCGTGCTCGAGGCGCTGCGCCGCAATGCCTGGAACGTCACCCGCAGCGCCGAGGAAACCGGCATGCAGCGCGCCAATTTCCAGGCGCTGATGAAAAAGCACGGCATCCACATCCGCGACGCGCACAAGGACCAGGCGGCTCCCGGCGAGGCCTGAAGCGCCGCCGGGCTATTCGTCGACTTCCTCGTAGCCGGTGATCATCGCCTTGAAGTGCGCCGACGGCGTGTGGCCCAGGCTCGCGAGGTAAGGGTGCACCAGGATGAACGCGGTGAAGAAGATGAACAGCAGCACGTGCACGGTGTCCACCACGCGCACGCCGCCGAAGAACTCCACCGCGCCGGAGAAGCGCTTCAGGTCCCAGAGCAGCACGCCGGTGACGAATTGCAGCGGCACCAGCAGCAGCATGATGATCTGGTAGGCCATGCTCTGCAGCGCGTTGAACTTGTGGTACGCGCTCAGGTGGTGCGGGTTGGGATCGCCCTTGAAGATGCCGTAACCGTAGTACTGCAGCTGGCGGAAGCTGTCCCGGAAGTGCTTCACCGGGCTCAGTTCCGGGTGATAGACGCGGATCTTGTCGGTGAAGAGGTAGAACCCGAGCCAGATGAAGAAATTGCCCACCAGCACCCAGCCGACCCAGTTGTGCAGGCTGACGGCCGCCCTGAAGGACATCAGGCCGATCAGGTCGACATAGCGGATCTGGACTCCCGTCAGGATCAGCGCGATGAAACCAAGCGCGTTGGCCCAGTGCCAGATTCGGACCGGAAGCGGGTGGACGTAGATTCGCTGCATGTCGGTCATTCCCGTGAGGCGCGATATTTCCGGAAAAGCCAGCGCACCGCCATGTGGCCGAGCGGAAAGCCGGCGCCGCCCAGCAGCGCGACAACGAACAGCACATCCAGCAGCGGGCTGCGCGTACCGCCGATGGCGTAGAACTCGGGCAGCGAAACCACCGCGCTCGCGGCGCCGAGAATTTCCTGTTGCGCGGCGTGACGCAGCGGCCTGCCGTCCGGTCCGGCGACCGAGACCACGACGTTGCGGAACGGCTCGGCGCCCTCGCGGTGGCAGACGTCGCAGGCCCTGATCGCGGCAGCCTTGTCCGACAGCCGGTGCGCTTCGACGTTGCTGCGAAGCTCGATCCGGCCGCGGAACGCTTTCGGCGCCGCGCTGCCCGCCGGATTGATCCTCTTCACCAGATCGAGCAACTCGCGTGCATCCAGTCCGTTGCCGTTCGCGTCCACCGACCGGGCGAGTTTCTCGAACCATGGTTCGCCGGCCTTTTCCGCAGCCCAGGTCTTCGTCGCCGGGTCGTGGAGCCGCAGGTCGACCATGCGCAATGCGGCCGGCGCGTGGCATGCGGCACAGGACACGACTTCATGGTGCAGCGCCGCGTTCGGCAGCCACTGCTGGTGCGCGGCCAGCGCCGCGGAATGGCAACCGACGCAGGTCTGGTAAGCCGTCTTCGGGGTGACCGCATGCGCGCCATGACATCCCGTACACGTCGGCGCCAGAGCGCTGCCCTCGCGCATCCGTTTGGCGTGCACGCTGCCCTCATGCTGCTTGAACGCGTCCTCGTGGCACTGCTCGCAAACCGCAGCCTTGGCCACCGAGTACGCGCGCACGGAATCGAAACTCTTGCCTGCGGCGGGGTGCGTCTTCAGCTCGACATCGGAATGGCACGCGGCGCAGCCGAGAGGCGCGTGCACCGAGCCCTCGAATGCCGCGCCATCGACGCGCAGCGGCAGCGATTCCCCCTTGCCGAAAGTCTTCTGCAGCCCTTCCTGTCCATGGCAGCCGAGGCAGGCATTGTCGCCGTCGGTGAGCGCAGCGCTCGCCGGGCCAGCGAACATCAGCGCCGCCGCAAGCAACACGGCAGCGCTTCCGACCCAGGGCGCGCTATTTGTCATCGGCAATTATTCTTCTTGCACTTTGCCATGCCGGCCGGATGCCTTCTTGATCGAAAGCAAATCAGGCCGCCTACCTGCCTCCGGCCTTGTTCACCAGGGCGCGATAGCCGTACCAGGCGAGCAGCGCCAGGCCTACGAACGGGAAGGCGATTGCGTAGGCAAGGCCGATGAAGGGCGCCGCCACGAACAGGGCCAGGTTTTTCACGATCCCGCCGGCGCCCGGCGCCGCAGCCACCGGCTCGGCCGGCTTCGCCGCCGCTACGGGCGCGGACCTGTCCGCCGCTTTCCAGGTCATCGCCTCGCGCGCGCTGCCTTCGATCATCTCTGGCGACAGCGGCTTGTGCAGGAAACCGGCAACCCCGATCTCCTTGGCGCGCGCCTCGCTCGCGGGCGAGCCGTAACCGGTGACGATGACCACCGGCAGCCAGGGCCGCGTCGCCTTGATCCGCGCCGCCACCTCGAGCCCGTCCATGCCGGGCATGCGGATGTCGGTGAAAACTGCGTCGTAATCCTCGCGCGCCAGCTTCTCCAGCGCTTCCGGCCCGTCGCGGGCCGTGATCACCGCGTAGCCCTTGCCGGACAGGACCCGGTCGAAGCTCCTTGCGACCACCGGATCGTCATCGACTACCAGAAATCTTGCTTGCGTCGTCATGGCATGCTCCTTTGCTCGATCCTTCAGATTCAATGTACCGGGGCGGTCTCGGCCCGCAGCGCCCACTTCTTGCGCCGCATCGCGCCGCGCGCCGCGTTAATCACCTCATCCGGGCCCGTGGGCTTGGCCAGGTAATCGCAGGCGCCCAGCTGCAGCGCCTCGCGGGCGCTCTCGACGGTCGGGTATCCGGTGATGATCACCACCTCGCTCGCCGGCCACCTGTGCTTGATCGCCTTGAGCACGTCCAGGCCCTGGGCACCGGGCATGCGGATGTCGAGCAGAACCACATCGAACGGCCGCTGCTCCATCGCCTGCAGCGCCTGCTCGCCGTCCGCGGCCGCCCGCGCGTCGCAGTCCATCTCGCCGAGAATCCTGGCGTAGCTGCGCCGCACGATTTCCTCGTCGTCCACGACCAGGATGCTGGCTTTCGCGTCCATGATGTCATCCTCCGTTCGTGGTCGCGTCGTTCCGGCCTCAGCAGGCTGCGGCGCGCTTGCGCGCCGCGCGAACGCCGTACCAGGCGAGCATTCCGACTGCGACGAACGGGAAGGCCGCCGCGTACGCGAGCCCGATGAAGGGGGCTGCCGCGAACAGGGCGACGTTCTTTACTATCCTTGCGGCAGCTGCATAGTCCGTGAATCCGTATCCTCTGACCGCTGCGATGTTGGCTGTGGTTCTCATGACATGCTCCTGGTTGAATTTCGCTCGTTGCTCTCTTGCCCTATACCGAGCATCAGGCGTGCCAGGCCTCCCCGATATCTCGAAAGACGCCAAGAATCAGCTACTTAACGCTTCAAAGGCAGGGGCAGTGGAAGGAAGGACGCGCGCCCAAGTACATTTTTTTTGTGCATTGGCGACCGAGATGCATGAAATAGCTTCGCATCTTCAGTGACCTACCGGATTTACCGGAGTGCATATCGAAAATATGCATCCTCCAGCATCTTGGATTGCCCGCCTTAGCTGGCGAGTGCCGCGGCCTTGGTTAGTGCTTGAGGTCGAACCTGGCTTCGATCGCCCGCCCCGCGCCCGGCCTGCGGATCTGCAGCGTGACCGTGTAGGGGTCCCTGCCGGGCATCTGGAAGTAATTGCCATAGCTCACGGCGTTGTTGATCGTGGCGGCCTCGAGTTTCCTGGTTTCGCCCGTCAGCAGGTTTGCGACCCGCGCCTCGATCTGCGCGTCCTTGATCTCGGCCTTGGTGCTGCTGTCGCGCAGCGTAATGCTGACGAGGAAATAGCCCTTGCCGCTCGGAACGCCGCCGTACATCTTCTCGGCGTCGGCGCCGGCGTGCCGCGTGCGTATGGATTCCGCCGCCAGGACGCCCAGGTAGATTTCCATGCCCTCAATGCTCTTGTGCGAGGAATCGCTCGCGGCGGCCGGCTCGGCTTTCGCTTTCGGCTTCGCCGAGGCCGCGACCGGATTGAACATGTAGTTGATCGCGGCCTTGAGCTCGCCGTCGGTCAGATCGGCCTGGTCGCCGCGCGCCGGCATGCCGCCGTGCCCGCGGATCGCCGACAGCACCAGGGTGTCGATTCCCTGTTTCATCCTGGGGGCCCAGGCGGCGCGATCGCCGATTTTCGGCGCGCCGCCCTCGCCCTTGGCATGGCATTTCCCGCACTGCGCGTCGACGATCTGCTTGCCGCTGCGTGCGACGGCCATGTCTTTCGCGCTGGCGGGTTCTTTCCACTTGCCGCCCGACTGGTTCACCATGTACGCCACCGCGCGCCCGATTTCGAGGTCCGTGAGATCGAGCTTGCCGCCATGCGAGGGCATGGACCGCATGCCCTTCAGGGCGTGCTCCGTGAGGCTGGTCAACCCCTGGGAAGCGCGCTTGGCCCAGGCCTTCTGGTCGCCGATCTTCGGCGCGCCGTTGACGCCGCTCAGGTGGCAATTCGCGCACACGGCGTTTACCACATCCTTGCCGCTGCGCTCCGCGGCCGGCGAGAACCCTGCCTGTGCCAGCGCAAGAAGCGTTACCGCCACCAGTCCTGCCCGCTTGCTATTCAAGTTCGTCTCCATCGCACAATCCTACCAATTTTGCACCCCCGGCGCACAGCCTAGGAAGGGGTAACGGGGGAACCTGGGTTCCCCTGTTCCTAGATGTAGCTCTCATAGTGCGGATCGAACATCTTGGAGCGCATGTGGGCCTCGAGGTCGGCCGGGCGCGCGCTCCCGGCGAGCCCGGCGCGATACGCGGCCTCGGCGACCGCGGTCGCGATGCGCGCCGATACTTCGCGGATGCGCGGCAGCGCCGGGTAAAGGCTGCCCTGCGCGAGGTCGGATTCGGAGACCTGCTCGGCGAGCGCGTGCGCCGCGGCGAGGAACATCTCGTCGGTGACGTGGCGCGCGCGGCTGACGATCGCGCCCAGCCCGATTCCGGGAAAAACGTAGGAATTATTCCCCTGGCGCGGCACGTAGGTCTTGCCCTCCAGCGTCACCGGATCGAACGGGCTGCCGCAGGCGAACAGCGCGCGCCCGCCGCTATGGCGGTAGCCTTCCTCGGCGGTGCATTCGGCCTTCGAGGTCGGGTTGGAGAGCGCGAACACGATCGGCTGGCGGTTGATCCGCGCCATCTCCTCGAGCACCTCGCGCGTGAAGGTCCCGCCCACCGCGGCCACGCCGATGATCGCCGAGGGCTTCAGCGCCTTTACCGCCGAGAGGAAATCGGGCAGCGGCGCATGCTCGTGCGCGTAGGCGAGCTTGTGCGCCGCGAGCTCGGTCCGCCCCTTCACCACCAGGCCGCGGGAATCCACCAGCCAGCAGCGCCTGCGCGCCGCGTCCTCGGGCAATCCCTGCGCCAGCATGGCGGCGACGACCAGGTCGGCGATGCCGGTCGCGGCCTCACCCGCGCCCAGGAACAGGATGTTCTGCTCGGTAAGCTTCGCGCCGGTGACGCGCAGCGCCGAGAATATCCCCGCGAGCGCGACCGCAGCCGTGCCCTGGATGTCGTCGTTGAAGGTGCAGATGCTGTCGCGGTACTTCTGCAGCAGGCGGAACGCGTTGTGGTTGGCGAAGTCCTCGAACTGGATCAGCACGCCGGGAAACACGCGGTGCGCGGCGGCCACGAACTCATCGACCAGCTCGTCGTAGGCCGCGCCGTGCAGCCGGCGCTGCCTGAGGCCGATGTAATACGGGTCCGCGAGCAATTCCCCGTTGTTGGTGCCCACGTCCAGCATCACCGGCAGGCAGAGCCGCGGATGGATCCCGGCGCAGGCGGTGTACAGCGAGAGCTTGCCGACCGGGATGCCCATGCCGTTGGCGCCCAGATCGCCCAGCCCGAGGATGCGCTCGCCGTCGGTGACCACGATGATCGCGGCCGGGTAGGGCCAGTTGCGCAGCACCTGCTCGATGCGGCCCTGGTCGTTGGCGCCGATGAACAGGCCGCGCGGGCGCTGGAAAATGTGCCCGTAGCGCTGGCAGGCGAGCCCCACCGTCGGGGTGTAGATGAGCGGCTGCATCTCGTCGATGTGATCGACCAGCACGCGGAAAAAAAGCTGCTCGTTGCGGTCGTGCAGCGCGTTCAGCTCGATATATTTCTCGAGGTCGCTCGGTTGCTGGCGGATGTGCTTGACAGTGCGCTCGGCCTGCTCGTCCTGCGACAGCACATGCGGCGGCAGCAGTCCGCGGATCCCCAGCGCGTCGCGCTCGCGCTCGGTGAACGCCTGCCCCTTGTTCAGCAGCGGATCGTGCAGCAGCGCGAGGCCGCGCGGCATGCCGTTCGTGCGCGGTGCGTTTTTCTTGCCCATCCTCGTCTCCTCCGGCGCGCCGATGCGCGCCCTGAGACAAAAAAGCCGGCAGGCGCCGGCTTTTTCGGTGACCCGGAAGCGCTACTTCGCCGACAGCGCGGCGTCCGCCGCCGCCTTCAGTTCAGCGTCCGATCCCGCGACTTTCGGGTGGCCCTTGCCGTCCTTCATCTTGGCCACGAGCGCGCCTGCCGCGTCCTTGTTGCCCTTGTTCTTGGCGGCGGCGTCCTTGAACGACGGCCCCACCTTCTTCTTTTCCATGTCGTGGCAGCCGAGGCATTTCCCCTTCAGCGGGTCCTGCGCCTGCACCACGCCGCCAGCGAACGCGCCCGCAACGGCCATTGCTATCAGAATCGTCCTCATATCATCCCTCGATGATTGATTAAGGTGGTTACTGCTCGATCAGCCATTCCATGATCACCTTGAGCGACGAGTCGGTGGTCTTCGCCAAGATGCTCTTGTGAACAGGTTTGCCTTTCATCCCCGCCATCGCCTCTTCCGTCTTCTTGCCCTTGTACTTGGCGCCGATGTCCTTGTACGACGGACCGACCTTCTTTTTCGCCGCCTCGTGGCAGCTCAGGCAGCCGTGCTCCTTCATTTCATCTTGCGCGAGCCTGGCGTCGGCCGCCCAGGACGCGGGCTGGAATACGGCGACAGCCATGCCGGCCGCGGCGGCCATCAGAATCTTTCTCATCGCGATCTCCCTTCCCTCAGGTAAGGACATGGCGGGGTAACGCGCACCGCCCCCGCCCGGTTGACACGCCGCTCCGGACTTACTCGAACCTGTAGATGTACCGGATTCCGGCGAACGTCGAACTCTGTTTCGGATTCTGGGTCACCGTGGTGCCGTCGGTAGTTGCCGTGCCAGTCGATCCGCCGCCGTTGTAGGAAAACGGCGCCGCGCCGGTGGCCGGGAACATGGTCCACGACCAGTCATCGGTGCGCCATCTTTCGTAAATCAGGTTGAACCGCAGGTCGGCGTTCTTCTGAATGGGATACTGGGCAAAAAGCTTCAACCTCAGCATCTTGTTGGTGATGTCGGGCAGCCCCGGCGTGACCGTCGTGGAGGTTGCATTCAACAGGAACGGGTATGCATTCCCCGCAGATTGCAGGGTCAAACTCTGCTGATACTTGTTGACGCTGCGAAACTGCTCCAGATCCGCGCCAATCTTCAGTTTGCCGAAAGCCATGCCGCGCACGCCTACGCCGATCGAGTCGCCCTTCTCGCTCAGCTCGTTAAACTTGTCGGCTTCGGCGAAATCCGAGAGTGCGGTTGCAGAGGTGGTGGAGGTGCTGGCAGCCGCCGCCTCGCGTTCAGTTATTTCCCTCGACTTGGTTTCATCGCGCGAATACCAGGCGTGAATCTGCCAGTCCTCGCTCACCCTATAGTTGGCGTCCACCGAATAGAGCTTGCCTTTGCCATTCTGCAGACCAAATTCGAGGCCACTGTATTTGTCCCGGGAATCTTCAATCACAAACTGCAAAGACAGCTTATCCATCGGCGACCAATCCAGCATCGCGCGCCATTTATCCCGTTTGCGATTCGCGATGTTCAGCGGGTTGACTCTGTCTTCATAGGTATCTCCAGGCAACCTATAGCTGCCGCCGTCCCGCTTGCTGTGCGCGTAGGCTATGGATCCGTTGACCGTTTCGGACATCGACTTACGCAACTGGATACGGTAGGTCGTTTCATCCTGTTTCGCCCTGAAGGGGACGTACAACGTGCCCAGGGTCGGGACCCAACGGTCCTGATTGTTGATTTCGATGCCGCCCAGGAGACTGTACCCCTGCGACAGCCGATACGTGGCCTCCAGCTTACCCACATTGTTCTTGTACGAGAACGGCGTGTTGTACACCGTCGCTGGGAACGGCGAGCTGGTGGAGAATACGACGCCAAAAATCGGCGTCTTGTCGGCGAAATTCCGGTGACGCAGATTGGCGGCGATGGAAAGGTCCGGCATCGGTCTTGCGGTGAGGCCGGCTTCGACCAAAGTCGTGTCAAGCCTGCCACTGAGGTTCTTGGGCGAGAGTGCGCTCGCCAGTCCCGTAATATCGGCGGTCGGCAAATGCTCGTCCTGGGTAACCTTCGAGTAAGAAACCTTGAACGTGCCGCGCGTAGTGGGCGTGAAGTTATAACCACCGTTGACGAAAACCTCATGCCCCTTGTTGTCCATGGGCTGGCTGAGGTAGTAAGGGGAAGCGAGGCTGGCAAGGGAAGTTGTTATCAGCGAGTAGTCGTTCTTGTACGATGTCCCGTAATACCCGCCCGACAACTGCAGACGATCGCGGGCGTAGCTCAAGGTGGCTTCGAGCTGGCGAATGGTGCTGCTGATCGGCTCGACCGCGAATTCAGGCGCGCCGCCGCGGCCCCATTGGCGCGTCCCGTCCTTGTCGTCGTTCCTGAAGGAAACGTTGAACTTGAGGCCTTCCCCCAGGCTCTTGAAGAATTTGACGGTGGTGCGATCGCGGACCGTGCCCAGCTCCACGTTTGCCCCGCTACCGGATGCGATGCCCGTTGTGGGAACGCGCAGGGTGTCGGTGCCGATGCCCGTTACACCCGTATTGAAGGTCCATGGGTTATCGCGCGGGATGCGGCTGTATTCGAGCGATGCGCCGATGTCGCCCTGGCGCTGCCACTCCGCTTTGATTTCTCGATTGTCGAGGCCCAGGTTGCGGGTGCTCAGACCCCACCACGTGCCGGTGGCATCGTCGCGCTTCAGGACGTCGGCATCCAGCAGGAGGTATCCGCCGCTGTCTCGCATGCCGTCGAAGGTCCCGCGTTGCGGCCGGTCGTTCGACCAGTTTCCGACGCCGACAGAAACCGAACTCTCGGGGCCTTCGGCGAACGCGGGGCCGTAAGCCGCCAGCACGGCCGCGGCAAGCACCGTCAACTTGAAAGTCTGCTTCGTTTTCTTGTTCATAACGATCTCCCGCAATTTCGGTTAGCGACGGAACCGCCCGGCTGTCGCGCTATTTTCGGTGCTGTTGCTGCCGTGGATGTTGGTGTGGCAGTTCAGGCAACCCCTGCCCACGGTGCCCAGATG
>MEQQ01000127.1:1883-11263 GCA_001770285.1 Betaproteobacteria bacterium RBG_16_66_20 | reverse complement strand
CCGGTGGGCAAACCAGCCGCTTGTTGCGGGTGTCCGCCAGACGAATGGCAATCCTGGCACAGGAAAGGCGGGCGCGACTTGAGCAGGTTGGCGATGGTCGAGCCGTGCGGCTGGTGGCAGATGGTGCAGTCTTCCGTCACCGGCTGGTGGTTGTGCACGAAAGGCCCGCGCTTCTCCATGTGGCACTGGTAGCAGACCTCTACGACGCTGCCCTTGACCATCTGCTTCGGATTGTTGCCGTGCACGTTATGGCAGTCGGCGCAGCTCACCTTGCCTTCCAGGACCGGATGGCGGGCGGGCTTGTTGATCTGCACGCGCTGCTCCTTGTGGCAGGCGAAACAGACTTCCGGCTGCGTGAGCTTTTCGCGCACTTTGTCGCGCGCGGTATGCAGCTTGTGGCATGAAGTGCAGGCAAGGTCGCGGCCGGCATGCACGCTGTCCTTCCAGTGCAGGCGCTGGGGGTCGCCCTGGTGGCAGCCCAGGCAGATCCTGTTCTTGTCTTCCGCCGCGATGGTTTTCGATGCCAGGCTGACCACGCCGCCTATACCTTTGCCGCCATTGGCCTTCACGTGGGCGGCGAAATCGCCGGCATGGCAGGTGCCGCATCCGCCGGTGCTGAGCGGGCTGCGCGGATCGGCCTTGGTGCCGTGCTTTGACGCACTGAGAAATTTAACCTCGTCCTCGTGGCAACCGGCGCAGACATCCATGCCGGGCGCGCCTTGTGCAAGGGAGGCAGGCTTGGCCTGCGCGAAGGCGGGCTGCGGGGAAAATATTGCAGCGCCCATGAACAGGAGAGCAGATGCGGCTAGCGCGAAAAACCGCGCTCCCGCGAGCGATCCGCGAGAAATCATGTCGTGTTTTCCTTCCCTGGAGAAGCGAGGCTGGACTTCTTGTGATTTTGCGCTAGCCATCTGCCGCGAATCATGCCACCGGCAAACCGGAAAACTCTTGCATTTCTGACGTTCGGTTGACGTTAATCAAAGATTGCAAAGAAGCGTTGCTTTTCCGCAACTTTCGCCATGAATTGATCCTGGTCAATATCATCGCCACCAGCGCATAGATCATTTGTGCATCGCAATATCGGGGTTGCATCCATGTTCCAGCAAACCTACGCAAATGCTCAGGGAACCACAAACGGCAATGGCCGCGATCCGCGGCTGATCGAGGGGATTGTCTCGAGTCTGCCCCTGTTCCGCGATGTCGGCCGGTCCAGCGTCGTGCTGGTCGCGTCCTACACTCGGATCGCGCACTGCCGGCGCGGGGAATTCATCGCACAGCAGGGCGAGCGGCTGCCGGGGGTGATCGCGATCGCCTACGGCCTCGCGAAACTGGTGCTGCCGCGCCGCAAGGGGGAGGAAAAGGTGCTGCGCTTTATCGGCGCCAATGAGTCTTTCGGCGAGGCGACGGCGCTTCTGGACCGCCCGTGCCAGGTCGACGTGGTTGCGCTGGCGGACACGATGCTGGCGGTGATCCCGGTGCGCCCGCTCAAGCAGCTGCAGGAGCGCGACGTCACCTTCGCGAACAACCTGATCGCAACCCTCGCCGGCGGACTGCTGCTCCTGGTGGCGGAGATCGACGCGAGCATCGGGCGCAGCAGCGCGCAGCGGCTGGCCGCCTACCTGGAATCGCTCGCGCTGCCGGATGCCGGGTCCGATGCCTGCGCGGTGCAATTGCCGGTGACCAAGACCGCCCTCGCCGCACGGTTCGGCATCACCAAGGAAACGATGTCGCGCCTGCTGCGCGAGTTGAAGGAGCGGGGACTGATCGCGATGACCGGGGCCAACATCACGATCCTGGACCGCGCGCGCCTTGCCGGGATCGCGCGCGAGCCTGCTGCTGCTACGACTATTGCCCGCGGCCAGGCCGCCTGTATTTAGGCCTCGAGCGCGATCTGCCGGCGCAGCTCGCGGTAGCGTTCTTCCCGGTCGGCGTCGAACAGCGGATCGCGCCCCGCCGGCACCGCGGCCCTCACGGCCTCCCAGTCCTCCTTGGTCAACTCCTTCGCCGCGCGGGTGAGGACGTCCTCCTCCTCCTTGGCAATGTGGTTGCCGTAGTACACCAGGTAGGTCGCGGCGGCGACCTCGACCGCCGCGCGCGGGATGATCGCGCCGCCGAGGATCGCCTGCAGCTGCTCGCGCAGCGCCTCGCCGGCGTGCGCGATGACGCGATGCTCCTGGCTCAAGCGCGCGAGAATCAGCTCCAGATCGGGGCAGCGCTTCGCCAGGCGCGCGAATGCGGCGTCTTCGCGCGGATGATGGAACCCGTCCGAGTAGTCGCGCAGGTAGCCGACGATATCCAGCATCAGTTCGTAATTCGGCCGCTCGCCGCCGTGAAACACGTCGATCTGCTTTCGCAGCAGACCCAGGAGCTGGTTGAAGTAGACGTGTTCCGTGTGCCAGGCGGCAATTGGATCGATCATTGCGGCTCCCGCTGTCTTTGCGTTTCTGTCAGTTAAGACGATCGGGGATTCCCTGTCTTGATGCAGGTCAACCGCGGCGTCAGGACGCGTGTGCAGCGATGTAGCGCTTGACCGCCTCGTCGTCCGGCTCGATGACCTCGAAGCGCTGCGGCAGCTGCTCGAGGTTTTCGAAACCCGCCGGGCGCGCCGGCGCCTGGCCGAGCGCCTCGCGGATGGTCTCGGCGAACTTGGCCGGCAGCGCGGTCTCGAGGCAGACGAGCGGCACGCCGGGCTCGCGGTGCGCCAGCCCCACCGTCACGCCGTCCGCGGTGTGCGGATCGATCGTGACGCCGTATTTGTCGTGAATGCTTTTTATCGTGGAAATCCGATCGGCATGAAAGCTTCGGCCGGACGCGAAACCCGTCCTCGGGAATTTCGAAAGGTCGAACTCGTCGCTGGATGAAAAAAGCTTCCCGACGCGGGACGAATCCCGGCCCAGAAGGTCGAAAACATAGCGCTCGAAATTCGACGCCTTCGAAATATCCATCGACGGACTGGAGGTCGCGAGCGCGGATTTGCGTACCCGGTACCTTCCGGTCCTGAAGAATTCGTCGAGCACGTCGTTCTCGTTGCTCGCCAGGATCAGCTTGTGCACCGGCAGGCCCATCGAGCGCGCCACGTAGCCCGCGTAGATGTTGCCGAAGTTGCCCGAGGGGACCGCGAATGAAACCGATTGAGCATCGGACTTTGTAGCAGCAAAATATCCCTTGAAGTAGTAAACCACCTGCGCGGCGATGCGCGCCCAGTTGATCGAGTTCACTGCGCCGATGCGGTAGCGCGCCTTGAACGCGGCATCGGCATTGACCTTCTTCACCACGTCCTGGCAGTCGTCGAACGCGCCCTTCAGCGCGAGGTTGTGGATGTTCGGCTCCTGCAGGCTGTACATCTGCGCGCGCTGGAACGCGCTCATGCGGCCGTGCGGCGAAAGCATGAAGACGTTGATGCGCTGCTTGCCGCGCATCGCGTGCTCGGCCGCCGAGCCGGTGTCGCCCGAGGTCGCGCCAAGGATGTTCAGCGTCTGATTTTTCTTCTTCAAGATCTCTTCAAACAGATTTCCGAGCAACTGCATCGCGATGTCCTTGAACGCGAGCGTCGGCCCGTTCGAGAGCGCCAGAAGATGCAACCCCGGCTCCAGCGTCTTCAGGGGGGTAATTTCTCCAGATCCAAAATTTGCCGGGGTATAGGTCCTGCCGACGATCCCTGTCAGATCCGGAACATCGTCCATGAAATGAGACAGGATCGCGTGCGCAAGTTCCGGATAACTTCTTGTCCTGAGTCTTGATAGTTCCATGGTGGGAAAAGATTCAGGAACATAAAGGCCGCCATCGGAGGCGAGGCCTTCGAGCAGGATCTCGGTGAAGCGCCGCGCCGGCGCCTCGCCGCGGGTGGAGAGGTACCGCATTACAGCAGCTCTTCGAGCCGGATGCGGGTGACCTTGCCGACCACGGTCGGCAGCTTCTCGATCTTCGCCATCGCGGCGTCGACGTTCTTCTCGATCGCGAGGTGGGTGAGCATCACGATGTCGACGCGGCTCTCGCCCTCGCCGGGCTCCTTCTGCACCATGGCGTCGATCGAGATCCTCGAGTCGGCGAGGATGCGCGTGACGTCGGCCAGGACGCCCGGACGGTCCTTGACCCGCATGCGCAGGTAGTAGGAGGTCTCGACCTCGCCGATCGGCAGGATCGGGTCCTTCGCAAGGCGGTCCGGCTGGAACGCGAGGTGCGGCACGCGCTGTTCCGGGTCGGCGGTGATCAGGCGCGTCACATCCAACAGGTCCGCCACCACCGCGCTTGCGGTGGGCATCGCGCCCGCGCCCGCGCCGTAATACATCGTCGGCCCGACGGCGTCGCCTTTCACCAGGATCGCGTTCATCACGCCCTCGACGTTGGCGATCAGGCGGCGCGCCGGCACCAGGGTCGGATGCACGCGCAGTTCAATGCCCTTGTTCTTCCTTTTTGTTATTCCCAGCAACTTGATTCTGTAACCCAGCTCCTCGGCATAGCGGATGTCCTCCTGCGTCAGCTTCGCGATGCCCTCGGTGTAGGCCTTGGAAAACTGCATCGGGATGCCGAACGCGAGCGCCGACAGGATGGTCAGCTTGTGCGCGGCGTCCACGCCTTCGATGTCGAAGGTCGGATCGGACTCGGCATAGCCCTTCTTCTGCGCCTCCTTCAGCACGCTCGCGAATGGCAGGCCCTTGTCGCGCATCTCGCTGAGGATGAAGTTCGAAGTGCCGTTGATGATGCCGGCGATCCATTCGATGCGGTTGGCCGCGAGGCCTTCGCGCAGCGCCTTGATGATCGGAATGCCGCCCGCGACCGAGGCCTCGAACGCCACCATCACGCCCTTCTTCTGCGCGGCGGCGAAGATCTCGTTGCCGTGGGTGGCGAGCAGCGCCTTGTTCGCCGTGACCACCTGCTTGCCGTTCGCGATCGCCTCGAGCATCAATTGCTTGGCGATGGCGGTGCCGCCGATCAGCTCGACTACGATGTCGATGTCGCGCGCGCGCACGACCTCGTAGGCATCGGAAGTTATTTTTGCTTTCGTTCCGACAATTTTTCTTGCCCGTGCAAGATCCTTGTCGGCGACCCTTGAAATCCTGATACCGCGTCCGGCGCGCCGCTCGATTTCATCGGCATTTCTCTGCAATACATCCCACGTGCCGCTACCCACCGTGCCGATGCCGAGCAGCCCGACATTGATGGGCTTCACGCGGCTCCTTTCAGCAGTCCGTCCTTCCTGAACATCTCGCGGATGCCGCGCAGCGCCTGCCGCAGGCGGTGCTCGTTCTCGATCAGCGCGATGCGCACGTGGTCGTCGCCGTATTCGCCGAAACCGACGCCCGGCGAGACCGCGATCTTGGCTTCGTCCAGCAGGCGCTTGGTGAACTCGATCGATCCCATCTTCGCGTAGTACTCGGGGATCTTCGCCCAGATGTACATCGAGGCTCTCGGGTTCTCCACCATCCAGCCGATGTCATGCAGACCTTTCACCATGACATCCCTTCGCTTTTCGTAGGTCTTTCTTATTTCTTCCACGCATTCCTGCGGCCCATCCAGCGCCACGATCGAGGCGACCTGCACCGGCGTGAAGCTGCCGTAGTCGTGGTAGCTCTTGATCCGTGCGAGCGCGTGCACCAGTTCCGGGTTACCTACCATGAATCCGATGCGCCAGCCCGCCATGTTGTAGCTCTTGGACATGGTGAAGAACTCGACCGCCACCTCGCGCGCGCCGGGCACCTGCATGATCGAGGGCGCGCGGTTGCCGGGCCAGCCGCCGTCGAAGACGATGTCGGCGTAGGCGAGATCGTGCACCACCAGGATGTCGTGCTGGCGCGCGAGCGCGATCACGCGCTCGAAGAACGCGAGATCCACGCACATCGCGGTCGGGTTCGAGGGAAAACCGATGATCAGCATCTTCGGCTTCGGGATCAGTTCGCCGATCGCGCGCTCGAGCTCGGCGAAGAAATCCACCCCCGGGGTCATGCGCACCGAGCGGATGTCGGCGCCGGCGATGATCGCGCCGTAGATGTGGATCGGGTACGACGGGTTGGGCACCAGGACCGTGTCGCCGCGTTCCAGCGTCGCCAGCATCAGGTGCGCGAGGCCCTCCTTCGAGCCGATGGTGACGATCGCCTCGGCGTCCATGTCCAGATCCACCGCGTAGCGGCGCTTGTACCAGTCGCAGATCGCGCGCCGCAGGCGCGGGATGCCCCTGGAGACCGAGTACCCATGAGTGTCAGGCCTTTGCGACGCTTCTACCAACTTATCGACGATGTGCTGGGGCGTCGGCCCGTCGGGATTGCCCATCGACAGGTCGATGATGTCCTCGCCGCGCCGGCGCGCCGCCATCTTCAACTCGTTGGTGATGTTGAAGACGTACGGCGGAAGGCGTTTTATCCTTGAAAATTCGTGCATTGTAGAATTCTAGCAGTGAAGCTACACGCCTCCGCCCCTACAGCGCGCAACACGTTCACCGCCTATGGCGAGGGCTTCGTGATGGTCAATGGCGCGCGCCATGACGGTGGCGATGCGGCCGGCCTGATCGTGACGCCGGAGCGGCTGCTGCGCTGGAATGTCGCCGGATTCGACGCGCTCGAGGAAGCGGATTTCCAGGTGATTCTTGAATTGAATCTGGAAATCCTGCTCCTCGGGACCGGGCCCAGGCAGCGGTTTCCCCATCCGCGCCTTACCCGGGCACTGTCGGCAAAACGCATCGGTGTCGAGGCAATGGACCTGCACGCCGCCTGCCGCACCTACAACATCCTGATGGCCGAGGAGCGCCGCGTCGCCGCCGCGCTGCTTTTTGCATGAGCCTTTTGAGCGCTTTTTATATTTTTCTCGCGGTTCTATTGGGCACGGCGGCACAGCTTTTCCTGAAAGCGGGAACCAATGCGACGCCGGTCGGCCCCGGCCTGGCCCTCGAGCCGCGCATCCTCGCCGGCGTCGGCTGCTACGCGGTGAGCCTGATCGTCTGGATCCTGGCGCTTTCGAAAACGCCCGTGAGCGTCGCCTACCCCATGGTCTCGATCGGCTTCGCGCTCAACGCGCTGCTCGCCTGGTGGCTGCTGGGCGAAGCGGTCACGCCGATGCGCATGCTCGGCATCGGCGTCATCATCGTGGGCGTATTTCTGGTCGCCCGTTCCTAGCGTCCCGGGGACGCCTTGCCGCTGATGGGCGGATTCGGCAGCCGGCTTTCTCCCGGCTCCAGCACGAAGCTGAATTCGAGCGAGTAGCGCTCCCCCGCTTTCACGAAATTCCCGATCAGCGCCCTGGTCACGCCGAACTGGCTGTCGGTTTCCAGATGCGGATCGCCGGGATCGTAGACCTGGGAGGCGATCGTCTTGAATCCGGGCTTGTGGACCAGGAAGTGGATGTGCGCCGGGCGAAAGTTGTGGCGCCGCTGCGCACGCAGCAGCACACCGGTGGGGCCGTCCACCGGCACCGGATAGCCTGCGGGCTTGACGCTCCGAAAGCTGAAACCGCCGTCCGGCCCGGTCGTGAATTTGCCGCGCAGGTTCATGTCCGCCTGCGAAGGGTCCTGGTTTTCGTACAGACCCACCGGCGACGAATGCCACACGTCCACCTCGGCGCCCGCAATCGGCCTGCCCGCCGGATCTTTGACCCAGCCGGTGAACCGCAGCTCCGGACCTGGCGTCGGCGACCGCACGATGGAGGCGCCGTCCTCGCAACGCGGCGAATCCTTGCGCCAGAACGGCCCGAGATTGTTGGCCTGCGTCGGCCGCGCGCCGTTGCCGCCGTTGTTCATCAGGCAAACGAGATTCGACAGCCCGAGCGCGCCCGCCAGCAGCATGGCCTCGTTGTGGCTCGGGCTGGTGCGCTGGCCGATTGCGTTGACCAGGGCCACTGCCTCCTGGAACTCGCGCTCGGTGAGCCTGACTTCGCGCGCGAACGCATGCAGGTGCCGCACCAGCGCAGCGAGGATCTCCCTGGTCCGCGGATCGGGGGTGCGATGCATCTCCTGCAGCACCGCGGCGGTCACGTCTTCCTGTGTTTCAATGATCATGTCACCTCCATGCGGTCCCGGAATTGTAGAGTTACAGTTGCCGATTAGCCGAGACGAATATGAACCTCTTTCCCGCTTTCAAGCAGAGCAAGATCAGGACTTCAGGGGCAACCATCAACCTGGTCGTGGGTGGAAGCGGCCCTGCGGTGCTGCTGCTGCACGGCTATCCCGAGACCCTCGCCATGTGGCACAAGGTCGCGCCGGCGCTCGCACGCGACTACACGGTGGTGTGCGCCGACCTGCGCGGCTACGGCGGCTCGTCCAAGCCGCAGGGCCTGCCCGACCATTCGAACTACTCCAAGCGCGCGATGGCCAAGGACATGGTCGAGGTGATGGCGGCGCTCGGCCACCGGCACTTCCACCTCGTCGGCCACGACCGCGGCGCGCGCGTCGCGCACCGCCTCGCGCGCGATCACGGCAAGCGCGTGCGCTCGCTCGCGGTGCTGGACATTTCGCCCACGCTCACCATGTACCGGCGCACCGACCAGGACTTCGCCACCGCCTACTACCACTGGTTCTTCCTGATCCAGAAGGCCCCGCTGCCCGAAATGCTGCTTGCCAAGCAGGTGCCGCACTACATCATCGGCCGCATCGGACGCGGCCCAGGTGGAATAAGGGTTTTTGATAGAAACGCTCTAAGAGAATATGTCCGCGCTTTCCGCGACCCGCGCACCATCCACGCCACCTGCGAGGACTACCGGGCGGCCGCGACGATCGACCTGCTGCACGACAAGAAGGACCTGAGAACCAAGATAAAAATGCCGGTGCTGGTCCTCTGGGGGAAGCACGGCGTGATCGAGGCCATGTTCAAGCCGCTCGCGGACTGGCGCGAGGTCGCAAGCGACGTGCGCGGCCGCTCGCTCGATTGCGGCCATTTCCTGCCCGAGGAGAGACCCGAGGAGGTGCTAGCCGAACTCAGGCGCTTCCTGGCGACGCATTCGGATCGCCAGCCTTGACCCGCGCGAGGCGGGGGCGCCGCGCCGGAGCTATTCTGCCCGGCCGACACCGATAACGCTCCAGGAACGCTCGTCGGGTTGCCTTTCAAAATCCGGGAAACCACGCAGGTCCACTAGGCGCAGCGCACAGCAACGAAGCGCGAGATCAAGTTCCCGCGGGAAGAAAAACCGCATTACGTGTTCCTCGTCGAATTCTTCGGAACCGCCATTCACGTCGATACGCTGGACGCGAAAGCGGACGCGACACCGGTGACGAACAAGATCAAGGTCTGCATCGGTGGTGCGGACGATCCGGGTGGCGCCAACATTCACTTCCCGGACGCGCCGGCCCGGTCGGTCGGCGAGCACCGCGAGCCCGTTCCAGACGTCGAATACGAACAGACCGCCCGGCTCGAGATGGCGGCGCACCGTGTCGAGGGCGGCCAGCAAATCGGCATTTT
>MEQQ01000127.1:0-1780 GCA_001770285.1 Betaproteobacteria bacterium RBG_16_66_20 | reverse complement strand
GCGGGCCAGGCAATTGCCTTCACCTTCTCCGCAGCGCGCGCCAGCATACCGCGCGAGTGATCGATACCGGTAACCGCATGACCTCGCTGTGCGAGCGGTATCGCGTGACTTCCGGTCCCGCACCCGAGATCCAACACCTTGCGCGGGCCACCTCGACCATATTGACCGACGATTCGTTCAATCAAGTCGACCTCGCTGGCGTAATTCTTGTCAACGTAAAAAGCGTCATACACGCTCGCGTACGGCTTCCCGAAGGGAAGCGTCACGCCAAGCACTCCTCGACTGCCGCGCACACCGTCTCAATTTGCGCCTCGGTCAGTCCCAGGCCGGACGGCAGGTAAAGTCCGCGACGCGAGATCCGTTCGGTAACGGCATAGCGCTCGCCCTTGAACAGGCCGCGCTCATGGAACACCGGTTGCTCGTGCATGCCCAGGAAGAACGGCCGCGTATCGATTCCGCGTTCGCGCAGGCGCCGCGCGAATTCCTGAGCGTCCATTTGCACGGCATCGTCCAGCACGACGCCGTACATCCAATAGACATTTGTGACCCCTGGCCGCTCCACGGGCAGGGAAATGCCGCGAACATTTCGTAGCCGCTCGGTATACAGGGCGCCCATGCGGCGCTTGCGCCACAGATGCTCCTCAATGCGCTCGAACTGCGCCACGCCTATTGCAGCCTGCAAATTTGTCATGCGGTAATTGTGGCCAAGCTCCGTGTGCAGGAAACGGCGCTCAGGACGAAAACAAAGATTGCGCAAGCTGCGCGCGCGCTCGGCCAGGTTCGCATCGTCGGTTACGGCCATGCCGCCTTCACCAGTGGTGATTATCTTGTTGGCATAGAAGCTGAAGCAGCCGATCGTTCCGAGGCCACCCGCGCGGCGGCCCTGATACTGCGCACCGTGCGCTTCCGCCGCATCCTCGATGATGGCAATTCCATGCTGTCGCGCCAGCTCATTCAGCGGCGCCATGTCGGCAACGTGTCCATAGATATGAACCGGCATGATCGCGGAGGTGCGCGAAGAGATTTTTGCCGCAACTTCCCTCACATTGAGGCACCAGGTGTCGGGCTCACAGTCCACCAGCACCGGATGACAACCGGCCTCGAGCACCGCCCCAACGCAGGAGATGATCGTAAAGCTCGGCAAAATAACTTCGGAGCCGCGCGGCAGCGCAAGCGCCTGCATTGCCAGTGCGAGCGCCATGCTGCCATTCGACACCGCAATGCCATGCGCGACGCCGCAGAATCCGGCCCAGCTACGCTCGAACTCCGCGATATAGCGTCCTTCGGACGAGATCCAGCCGGATTGAAGAGCGTCCTGGACAAGAGCAAGCGCACGGCTGTCCAGCAGCGGCTCGGAAACCGGGATCATTGCTGCGGTTCGTCCTTGCTGCCCCGAATGGGAATTCGCGCTTTTTCGGCCGTGATTCCGCGAAAGCGGGTCTTGTCCGCAACGCCCCCGTAGGGGCCTTGCTTTACCTCGATCATTTCCACTTCTTCCAGAACCTCGAATCCGTGCCCGCCCGTCGAGAGCAAGATCACATCGCCCGGCCCGAGTTCCCTGCTTTCGAGGTAGGTGCCGGCGCTGCTGTAAAAGTCCACGCGCAACCGGCCGCGCCGAATGAAGAGAACTTCGTTCGTGTAATGCACTTCCCGCGGCACGGGGTTGTGAACATGCGGCTCGATCACATGGCCGGCAGCATGACGCATGGACGCAAGCTGCTGGGAAAAATGGCCAGGCGTAAAAAAGTGAATGCCGGGTTCACGAAAGCTGCTTCGCACG
>MEQQ01000126.1:15306-33069 GCA_001770285.1 Betaproteobacteria bacterium RBG_16_66_20 | reverse complement strand
ACCAGGAAAGGCAGACGGACGAATCGAGCACCAGCGACATCAATAGCGCCTTCCGGCCTTGATCAACTCCGAGATCGTGGTGCCGGGACCGGCGGGTTTGCCACGGCCGACGCGCGTGCGCTTGATTTCCTCGACGAGGGCACGCATGCGTACCGACTCGTCATCGGATTTCACCGCGACCAATTGCGCCACTGCCTTGCCGCGACGGGTGATGGTGACGGATTCTCCCGCCTCGACTTTGTTGAGCAGTTCGGCGAGCTTGGTCTTGGCCTCGAAGGCCCCGACGACGATTCCCATGATCCGCTCCAACTAGACAACCAGTCGGTAGGCTACGCCCGTCCAGTTCGGCTGTAAAGCCCGGCCCGGCGCGCAAATCCAGGGGCGGGGCGCCTCAGGGCCGGAAGATGCCGGCCTGTTTGCGCAGCTCGTTCACCTGCGCCGGCGTGCATTCGGCGGCGAGCGCCGAACCGCTGTTGATGGCAAGGCCGAGCTCGATCGGCACCCAGCGCAGCACGTCATTGAAGGGCATCGCCAGGGGCGCCGCAGCCGGGTCCGGCATCTGTTTGGCGATCGCCGCGCAACGCCCGCGGCTGGTGAACACCAGCATCGCCGGATTGCCGTCGCCGCCCTGCATGACCAGCGGCTTCGGATCCGCGCCGGCCGCGATCGCCTCGGCCGTGCTCTGGGCGAACAGCAGAACCTCCGCGCGCATCAGCTCGGCAAGCACGGTCTCGATCGGTTTCTGCGCCCAGATGTGATCGAACAGCGCCGTCTCTACGGGACCTTGCGGCTTGATCGCGAGCTTCGCGGCGTAGGATACGAGGCTCACGCCGACTGCCGGTAGAGAGCGGCGGGCTCCGCCAGCGTCTCGAGCTCGAGCAGCTGCGCAAACAGGGCTTCGCGCCGGCGGGGCGCGAGCGCCACCCCCACGCAGTCGTCGAATTTTGCGCGCAGCTCGTCCAGCCCGACCGGGTTGCGCGCATGCCCCAGGGCGTGGCGCACCGGGCCGCTCGCGAGCACCGTGCCGTCCGCGAGCGTGACGCGAACCGCGTCGCTGCGCGCGAACAGCGGTTCGTCGGGATCCGGATCGTCCACCGCCGTCACCTTGACGCTGGGAAACAGCGCCTGCACCGCACCCGAGCAGACGAATTCGTCGCGCAATTGGTCGAGGCCGACCTGCCCCGCGACCACCGCCGAGGCGGCGGCGAACTCGGCGCTGAACTTGGCGTCGAGCGCGGTTTGCGGCCGGCTGTGGCGCAGCATGCCGACCTGAAACTTGCCGATGGAAAGCTCGATTTCCTCTATCTTTCCGGGATCTATTCTTCCCCCGCAACCCAATGCCAGCAGAGCATCGATGGATCTGTGCAAGGCGTAGCAGACCGGGTAGCGCTTGATGCTGAGGCCGTTCTTCAGGATGTGCCAGTCGCCTCCGGCGGCGAGGGCGCCGTCCAGCCGCACCCGGCCTGCGGGGGAAATCGCGTTCAGGAAGCCGCCGCGATGCTCGAGCGCGTCGGGCGAGCCCGTCAGGCCCTTCGCCGCGAGCCGCGCGGCGACCAGGCCGCTCTGCGCGGCGCGCGCCACCTGCAGCGGCTTGGTCATCGAGCCGAAGTTCGCCGTCAGCCCGCCCGCCATCGATGCCGCCGCGGCAATTGCGTGCGCGCTGCGCGCGGCGTCGAGCCGCGCAAGCCGCGCGCCCGCCGCCGCCGCCGCCACGGCGCCGAACACCGCGCTCGGGTGCCAGCCCTTGGCGTGATGCTTGTCCGCGTCGCGCGAGGCGAGCTCCGCCCAGGTCTCGTAGCCCGCGACATAGGCCGTGATCAGCTCGGCGCCGCTCGAGCGCAGCCGCTCGCCCTCGGCGAGCACCGCCGGCACCAGCACCACGCTCGGATGGCCGTCGATCGCGACGTCGTCGTAGTCGAGCGCATGCGCGGCCGCGGCGTTGAGCAGCGCCGCTTCGGGGGAAGCGGTCTGTCCCTTGTCGAAAAGTATTCTTGACTCGTCACTGACCGGGAAAAAAAGCGCTTCCCGCAAAACCCCTACGACCGGTTCCTCCCGTCCGGCGAACATCACCCCGACGCAATCGATGAAGCCGCGCTTGACGGTTGCAACCGCTGGCGCAGAAATGTCCGCGAACTCGATGGACGCGACGCGTTTTCCGAGCTGTCGCGTCAGGCCAACCACTAGTAGGACCTCGGCATGCCGAGCACATGCTCGCCGACATAGGCGAGGATCAGGTTGGTCGAGATCGGCGCGATGCGCGAGATGCGCGCCTCGCGCCAGCGCCGCTCGACGTGGTACTCGCGCGCGTAGCCGAAGCCGCCGTAGGTCTGCATGCAGGCCTCGGCCGCCTCCCACGAAGCTTCAGAGGCCAGGAGCTTGGCGATATTGGCATCCTCGCCGCAGGGCAGCCCGGCCTGGAACAGCGCCGCGGCCTTGCGCAGCATCATTTCGGCGGCCTGCATCGAAGCGTAGGCGCGCGCGATCGGGAACTGGATGCCCTGGTTCTGCCCGATCGGGCGGTCGAACACGACGCGCTCGCAGGCGTATTTCGAGGCGGTGCGCACGAACCAGCGCGCATCGCCGATGGATTCGTGGGAAACGAGGATCCGCTCGGCGTTCATGCCGTCGAGGATGCAGCGGAAGCCCTTGCCCTCGCCGCCGACCAGGTTGGCGGCCGGCACGCGCATGCCGTCCATGAACACTTCGGTGGCGTGGTGGTTGATCATCGCCTTGAGCGGGCGGATCTCCAGCCCCTTGCCGAGGCACTCGCGGATGTCCACGAGGAACACCGACAGGCCCTCGGTCTTCTTCTTCACCTCGGCGAGCGGCGTGGTGCGCGCGAGCAGCAGCATCAGGTCCGAGTGCAGCGCGCGCGAAGTCCAGACCTTCTGCCCGGTGATCTCGTAGTAGTCGCCGGCGCCGCTTTTTACGAGCACGGCGCGGGTTTTCAGTTTCGTCGTGTCGGTGCCGGTGGTCGGCTCGGTGACGCCGAAGGCCTGCAGGCGCAGCGCGCCGCTCGCGATCCCGGGCAGGTACTTCGCCTTCTGCGCCGGGCTGCCGTGGCGCAGCACCGAGCCCATGGTGTACATCTGCGCGTGCGCCGCGGCCGCATAGCAGCCGGCGGCATGGCATTCCTCGAGCACCACGCCCGCGGCGCGCAGCGGCAGCCCCGCGCCGCCGTATTCCTCCGGGATCAGCGCGGCGAGATAGCCCGCCTTGGTGAGCGCGTCGACGAATTCCTTCGGATAGGCCTCGGCCTCGTCCAGCTTGCGCCAGTACTCGTTCGGAAAATCGGCGCAGATGCGCCGAACGCTCTCGCGGATTTCCGGATAGTCCTCGCCAAGCTCAATGCTTGCCATCTCATTTCCCTTCGAACCTGGGTTTTCTTTTTTCATTAAAGGCTTTCACACCTTCGCGCCGGTCGGCTGTATCAACCAGCCGGTTGTAGGCCTCGATCTCGAAGCGGTAGCCGGTGGCGAGGTCCACCTGCAGGCCGTAATGGATCGACTTCTTCGCCTGCCGGACCGAGAGCGGCCCGTTCTCGGCGATCGCCTGCGCCGTGGCGAGCGCCTCCTCCACGAGCTTCGCCGGATCGCAGACGCGGTTGACGAGGCCCCATGCGTGGCCCTCCGCGGCCGTAAAAGGCCGCGCGCTGAAGATCAGTTCCTTCGCGCGCCGCTCGCCGACCGCGCGCGGCAGGTTCTGCGTGCCCATGCCGCCCGGCATGATGCCGAGGCGAACCTCGGAAAGCGCAAGCCGCGCGCCCGGGACGGCGTACACGAAATCGCAACACAGCGCCATCTCCAGCCCGCCGCCGTAGGCATGCCCGTTCACCGCGGCGATCACCGGCAGCGTGCACTCGACCAGCGCGACGAACGCGCGCTCGAAGATCTCGTGCTGCGCCTGCCACTCGGCCTGCGTCATGCCGTCGCGCTCTTTCAGGTCGCCGCCGGCGCAGAAGGCGCGCTCGCCCGCGCCGGTCACCACGACCGCGCGCAGCTTGCCCGGCTCGGCCGAGAGCCGGGTCCACAGGTCGAGCTGGTCGCGTCCCATCTGCGTATTGATCGCGTTCAGCACCTCGGGACGGTCGAGCCTTACGAGAAGGACGTGTTCGCCCTTGGTTTCCAAGGAAAGAGTCTCATAGGCAGGAAAACTCACCCTAGAATCTCCTTTGTATGCGCGCCGAGCGCCGGCGAAGCCGAGCGCGGCAGGGGCCTCTCGCCGTCAAACGATATCGGCAACCCGATCAGCGGCTTGCTCGACCCGGGCACCGGCTGCAGCAGGCCGAGCGCCTTCATCTGCGGGTGCTCGAGCATCTGCGCCACGTTCTGCACCGGCGCGCAGGGCACGCCCGCTGCGTCCAGCAGCGCGCTCCATTCGGCGTTGCTGCGCCTGGCCATTTCGGCTTCGATCAGCGCATAAAGGGTCCGGGAGTTCTTCACTCGATCGGGGTTCGTCTGGTATGCGGCTTTTTCCGACCATTCAGGATGGCCAAGCACGATGCAAAGCCGTTCGAATAATCCATCGTTCCCCGCGGCCACCACCAGGTCGCCGTCCGCGGTGCGGTACGCCTTGTACGGCACGATGCCGCTCTGGCCCGAGCCATGGCGCGTCGGAATTTCCCCGGTGCACAGGTACCACGCCGCGTGCATCACCATCCACGCGGCGGCGGTCTCGAACAGCGACACATCCACCACGCCGCCCTTGCCGGTATCGCGCCGGCGGTACAGCGCCGACAGGATCCCGACCACGCCCCAGAGCGCGGTGCCCTGGTCGATGATCGAGGGCCCCACGCGCACCGGCGGCCTGCCTTCCTCGCCCACCACGCTCATGACGCCGCCGAAGGCCTGCATCAGCGGATCGTAGCCGGGCCGCCCGGCGAGCGGCCCGCGCGCGCCGAACGCGCCTACGTTGCAGTAGATGAGCGCGGGCTTCTTCGCCAGCAGCGCCGCGGCGCCGAGGCCGAGCTCGTCGACCTGCCCGGGACGCAGGTTCTGCAGCAGCACGTCGGCGCGCTCGACGATGAAATCCACCAGGCGCGCGCGCTGCGCCGGATCGCGCAGTTCGCACACTACCGAGCGCTTGTTGCGGTTGATCGCCTGGAAGGTCGCCGCGGCGCCGTCGAGGAAGGGCGGGCCCCATTTGCGCGCGTCGTCGCCGCCGGGCTTCTCGATCTTGACCACTTCGGCCCCGAGGTCGCCGAGCACCAGCCCGGCGCAGGGCGCCGCCACGCTGTGGCCCAGTTCGACCACGACGATGCCGGCGAGCGGCGCGCTCGCGGAGGTCACCGGCCGCCTTGCACGGCGCTCATTCGGGCTTGAGGCCGGCGCCGTTCACGATCCTGCGGAAGGTCTCGATGTCGTCCTTCACCATGCGCGCGAATTCTTCCGCACTGGTGCCGACCACCGGCATGCCGGCGGCCTCGAGCTTGGCGCGCACCTCGGGGGATTGCACCCCCTTCACGATTTCGGCGTTGTAGCGCCTGAGGATCGGCTCGGGCAGGCCGGCGGGTGCGAAAAAGCCGAGCCAGGACCGCGGCATGGCGTAGCCGGGAATCGATTCGCCGATCGTCGGGATCTCGGGCGCGCTCGGCTGACGCTTGGCTTCCACCAGGCCGAGCGCGCGGAGCTTGCCGCTCCTGATGTGCGGCAGCGCGGTCGAGAGCGTCGTGAAGACGAGCGGAATCTGCCCGCCGAGCAGGTCCTGGACGGCCGGGCCTGCGCCCTTGTAGGGCACGTGCACCATGTCGACGCCGCTCACCTGCTTGAACAGCTCTCCGGCGAGGTGGTGCGGCGAGCCGGTGCCCGAGCTGCCGAACGCAAGCTTGCCGGGATTCTTGCGGCCGTACTCGAGCAACTCCTTGACGTTGGCCGCGGGCACGCCCGGATGCGTGACCAGCACGATCGGCACCTCGGCGGCCGCGGTGATCGCGGTGAAATCCTTCACCGGGTCGTACGGAACCGCTTTCGACATGAGCGACGTGATGCCGTGGGTCGCCCCGGTACCGAGCAGGAAGGTGTAGCCGTCGGGCGCGGCGCGCGCCACCATATCCGAACCCAGCGTGCCGTTCGCGCCGCCGCGGTTGTCCACGACGATCTGCTGGCCGAGGGACTCGCCGAGCTTTTGCGCGACCGCGCGCCCGAGGAGATCGGTCGAGCCGCCCGGCGGATACGGCACCACCAGCCGGATGGATTTCGACGGCCAGGCCTGCGCCAGCGCCGCAAAGGATTGCACCAGTGCAATGAGCGGCAGCGCGAAAAGCGCCGCGACCAGCAATCTCGGATTTGCCATTTACCCCTCCCCGCTTGCCTGCTAAATTGAATTATGACCCAGACTTCCTCCCCTCTGGCGGGCCGTTGCGCAATCGTCACCGGTTCGGGACGCAACATCGGCCGCGCGATCGCGCGCGCGCTCGCTGCCGCCGGCGCGGGCGTGGTGGTGAACGGCCACCGCGACCGCGAAGCCGTGGACGCCGTGGTGCAGGAGATCCGCGATGCGGGCGGCCGCGCCCTCGGCGTCATGGCGGATGTCTCCCGGCACGCGGAGGTCGCCGCCCTGGTGCAGGCCGCGGCCGCGGAGTTCGGCTCGGTCGACATCGCGGTCTCGAACGTCGGCCTCCGCCGCATGCAGCCGTTCCTCGAGATCAGCCCCGCGGACTGGGATGCGGTGCTCGCGACCAATCTGACGCCGGCGTTCTACCTCGCGCGCAACGCGATCCCCCACATGCAGAAGCGCAAGTGGGGCCGGATCATCCTGATCTCGGGATTCGACGGCTTCTGGGGCCAGGTCGCGCAGCGCGCGCACAACATCACCTGCAAGGCGGGGCTGCACGGCCTCGCCAAGGCGCTGGCGCGCGAGTTCGGCGCCGACGGCATCACCGCCAACACCGTCGCCCCCGGCGCGATCGACACGCTGCGCGACTGGTCGCAATACAAGCACCAGCCGAGGGAGCAGCTCGAGAAGGAGATCCCGCTGGGCCGCTTCGGCCACGTAAACGAGGTCGCCGCGGCCTGCAGTTTCCTCGCCGGCGATGGCGGCGGCTTCACCTCCGGCCAGGTGATCCACGTCAACGGCGGGCACTATATGTACTAGCGCTGCGCGAGCGCGGGCGCGAGGTAGCGCGCCTCGAACTCCGCCGCGGCCAGCGGCGCGGAGTAGAAATAGCCCTGCCCCTCCTCGCAGCCGGCGTCGCGCAGGAAAGCCACCTGGCGCTCGTTTTCCACGCCTTCGGCGATCACCCGCATCCCCAGGCCGTGCGCGAGGCCGATGATCGCCGAGGCAATGGCGCAGCTCTCGGAGTCCCCCGGCAGCTCGATGACGAAGGAGCGGTCGATCTTCAGCTTGTCCACCGGGAAGCGCTTGAGGTAGGACAGGCTCGAATAGCCGGTGCCGAAATCGTCCACCGACAGGTGGATGCCGAGGCGGCCGAGCGCCTCGAGCGTCGCGACGACGTGCTCGAAGCCGCCCATGATCACGCTTTCGGTCACTTCGAGCTCGAGCAGCGCTGCGGGCAGGCGCGCGTCCGCCAGCGCGCGCTCGACCGACCCGACGTAGGCCGGATCGCGGAACTGCACCGAGGACACGTTGACCCCGACCCGCACCCCGGCAAGGCCCGCGGCGGCCCATCGGGCGCGATCCCGGCAGGCCTCGCGCAGCACCCATTCGCCGAGCGACACGATGATTCCGGAATCCTCGGCGACCGGGATGAACTCGGCCGGGTTCATCGCGCCGCGCGCCGGGTGCCGCCAGCGCACCAGCGCCTCGCAGCCGGCGAGCTTGCCGCTCTTCAGGTCGATCTGGGGATGGTAGGCGAGCCACAGCTGGTTCGCCGGCACCGCGCGCCGCAGGTCGTTCTCGAGCTCCAGGCGCCAGGTCGCGCGCCGGGTCATCTCCAGCGAATGGAAACGGAAGCAGTCGCGGCCCGCCTCCTTGGCGGCGTACATCGCGGAATCGGAATTCTGCAGCAGGGTGTCGAAGTTCGCGCCGTTCTCCGGGTACACCGCGACCCCGATCGAGCAGGTGAGCCGCAACTCGCGGCTGCCGACGACGAACGGGCGCCTGACCGATTCCACCAGCTTGGCCGCGATGCGCGCCGCGTCCTCGATATCGGCGAGGTCGGCGAGCAGCACCGCGAACTCGTCGCCGCCCTGGCGCCCGACCAGGTCCGCGGTGCGCAGCGTCGCCAGCAGCCGCGCCGCGCAGTGGCGCAGCAGCTCGTCGCCCACGACGTGGCCGAGCGAGTCGTTGACGTTCTTGAAGCGGTCGAGGTCGACGAACAGCAGCGCCACCTTGCGGCCGTCGCGCCGCGCGCGCTCGATCGCGGCGCCGACGCGCTCGCCCATCAGGGCGCGGTTCGGCAGGTCGGTGAGCAGGTCGTGGTAGGCGAGATGGCGGATGCGCTGCTCGGCCTGCTTGCGCTCGCTGATGTCGACGAACGACATCGCGTAGTTGACCGTGCGCCCGCGCGCGCCGCGCACCGCCGAGAGCGTCATGAACGCGGGGAACAGGTCGCCGTTGGCGCGGCTGTTCCACATCTCGCCCTCCCAGTAGCCGCGCTCCTCGGCGGCGGCGAAAACGCGCTGGAAAAAGCCCGGATCGTGGCGCGTCGAGGTGAGGAACCCGGCGTGGCGGCCGAGCGCCTGCGCGCGCGCGTAGCCGGTGAGGCGCTCGAAGGCCGCGTTGACCTGGAGGATCGCGCCCGCGGCGTCGGTCATCATCATGCCCTGGATGCTCGCCTCGAACGCCGCCGCGGCCAGGCGCACCTGCGCTTCGGCGGCGCGCCGCTTGTTGTGCTGGTGGTAGGCGATGAACGCGACCAGCGCGTAGCCGGCGACGATCAGCCAGGCCGCGAGGATCAGCGCATCGAGCAGTTCCTTGCCGCCCGGCCCATCGAAGACGCTCAGCGCGATCATGCGGCGCAGCGGCTAGCGCAGGAAAGCGGTTCGCATCTCAACCCAGGGTCGGCATGTCGAGGCCCGGCGCGGGCGTGTCCTGCCTCGGCCAGCGCGTGGTGGTTGCCTTGGTGCGGGTGTAGAACTTCACGCCCTCCATGCCGTGCACGTGCAGGTCGCCGAACAGGGAGTTCTTCCAGCCGCCGAACGAATAGAACGCCACCGGCACCGGGATCGCCACGTTGATGCCGACCATGCCGACCTGGACTTCGCTCTCGAAGCGCCGCGCCGCGCCGCCCGACCCGGTGAAGATCGCGGTGCCGTTGCCGTAGGGGTTGGCATTCACTATTGAAATTGCTTCATCGAGGGTGCGGGCGCGCAGGACGATCAGCACGGGGCCGAAGATCTCGTTCTTGTAGATTTCCATCGCGGGCTTCACATGGTCGAAAAGCGTGGTGCCGAGAAAGAAACCCTCCTTCACCGGCGGCGTACTGCCATCCAGCACCAGCGTTGCGCCTTCCGCTTTCCCTTGCTCGATAAAGGACGCGACCTTGTCACGGTGCTGCGCGGTCACCAGAGGTCCCATCTCGACGCCGTCCCGGTCGCCGGGGCCGACGACAATCTTGCGCGCTTTTTGTTCGAGCAGCTTCACCAGCGGATCGGCCGCACTTCCGACCGCAACGACCGCGGAAATCGCCATGCAGCGCTCGCCCGCCGAACCGTAGGCGGCGCCGATCAGCGCGTCGGCGGTGAATTCCATGTCGGCATCCGGCAGCACTACGGCGTGGTTCTTGGCCCCGCCCAGCGCCTGCACGCGCTTGCCGTTGCGCGCGCAGGTCTCGTAGATGTATTTCGCGATCGGGGTCGATCCGACGAACGAAACCGCATTCACCAGCGGATGATTCAGGATCGCATCCACTGCGGCCTTGTCGCCGTGCACGACGTTGAACACGCCGTCGGGCAGCCCTGCTTCCTTGAACAGGCGCGCCATCAGGATCGAGGCCGAGGGCACTTTTTCCGACGGCTTCAGGATGAAGGCGTTGCCGCACGCGATTGCCATCGGGAACATCCACAGCGGCACCATCGCCGGAAAATTGAACGGCGTGATTCCGGCGCACACGCCGACCGGCTGCCGCACGGAGTGCGTATCCACCCCGGTGCCGACGTTTTCCGAATGCTCTCCCTTGAGGAGCTGCGGGATGCCGCAGGCGAATTCGACGACCTCGATGCCGCGCTGCACCGATCCCATCGCGTCGGGCAGCGTCTTGCCGTGCTCCTGGGTGATGAGCCCCGCAACTTCCTTTTGGTGTTCTTGAAGTAAAACCAAAAAACGTTGCATCACGCGCGCGCGGCGCAGGATGGACGCGTCGCGCCACTCGGGATAAGCGGCGGCCGCGGCCCTGACTGCCTGGCCGACGATCTCCGCGTCGCAGAAAGGAACCCGCTTCGTCACCTGTCCGGTGGCGGGGTTGAAAACCTCGCCAATGCGTCCCTGCGGCACCACCGCCTTGCCGTTCATCCAGACAGGAACGGTGTCGAGCTTCAATTCTGCGGGTTTGTTCATGACGTGATCCTGCTCAGGGAGCGGAAATTCTACGCCGATATACTGGCCGCATGCCCGACCCTCTCGTCCCAGCGCGGTTGGCGTTCGCAGCCGACGGCACGCCGTTCTCCGAGGCGTACGGCGACCTCTACCACAGCGCCGAAGGCGGATCGGCCCAGGCGCGGCACGTGTTCCTGCAGGGCAACGGGCTGCCGCAGCGCTGGCGCGGGCGGCGCTGCTTCACCATCCTCGAAACGGGATTCGGTTTCGGGCTTTCGTTCCTGACAACATGGCAGGCCTGGCGCGAGGATCCGGCGCGCTGCGCACGGCTGCATTTCGTTTCAATCGAGAAGCATCCGTTTCAAGATTCTGATCTTGCTTTTTTATTCAAGAAATACCCTCACCTCGAAAGCGAATCCACCCGGCTCGCTGCGCGCTGGCCGATGCTGGTGCCGGGCATGCATCGCATCGAGTTTGACCGCGGCAATGTCGTCCTGACCCTCTTTTTCGGGGATCTCGCCGAGGGGTTGCCGCAGCTGCGCTTCGCCGCGGACGCGATATTCCTCGATGGTTTCGCGCCGGCGAAGAATCCCGCCATGTGGGAGCCGCGGGTGCTGCGGCACCTCGCGCGGCTCGCTGCGCCGGGTGCCACGCTCGCGACCTGGAGCGTTGCCGCACCGGTGCGCGCCGCGCTGGAAGGGGCCGGTTTTTCAGTTGAAAAGGACAAGGGATTCGGGACAAAGAGAGAAATGCTCAGGGGAAACCTGATCTCAAGAAAGAAAACGAACCCTGAAAAAAATCCCCTCCGCTCCGTAATCGTCATCGGCGCGGGGATCGCCGGCGCCGCGGTGTGCGAGCGGCTCGCGGCGCGCGGCTGGGGCGTTACGCTGCTCGAGCGGCAGAGCGCTCCGCCTGCCGGCCCCGGCCGGCACGCCGGCGTCTTCCATCCCGTGGTGACGCGCGACGACAGCCTGTTCGCCCGCCTCACGCGCGCCTCATTTCTGCATTTATTGAATCATGGGAAGAACCTTGAAAATCTGGAATGGGAACGCTGCGGCGTGCTGCAGCTCGCGCGGGACGGGGAGGAGCAGGCCGCGCAGCGCGCGGCGATCGACGCTCTCGCGCTGCCGCCCGGCTATGCGCAATACGTGACGCGCAAAGCCGCAGCCGCGCACGCCGGCGTGCCGGTCGCGGCCGACGGCATCTGGTTTCCATCGGGCGGCTGGATCAGGCCGCTCAGCCTGGTCGCGGCGCAGCTCGCGAGCGCCGCAGGCCGGCTCGAGGCGCGCTTCGGCTGCGAGGTGTCGCGCATCGCCCGGGAAAGCGCTGGCTGGACGGCCTACGACCATGCGGGCCGGACGCTCGCGCAGGCGCCGGTCATGGTGCTCGCCAATGCGGCCGAAGCGCTGACGCTCGCGCCGTCGCGCTGCGTGCGGATCCGCAGGGTGCGCGGCCAGGTCAGCTTCCTCCCGGCCGGGAAATTCACGGCCCCGCGCGTGGTGGTCCTGCGCGGCGGCTTCGTCCTGCCGGCGCACCGGGGCGAGTCGATCGCCGGGGCGAGCTACGATTTCGACGACGACGACGCGGCAGCGCGCGCCGACAGCCACGCCGGGAACCTCGAGCGGCTGGAGCGCATCCTTCCCGGGACCGGCGCGCGGTTCGACCCGGCGGCGCTCGAGGGGCTGGTCGGATTTCGCGCCGTGGCGCCCGACCGCCTGCCGCTCATCGGCGCGCTTGCCGATGATGGCGCGGCAACGCCCAGGAATCCGCAGCCCGCGACCTTGCCGAGGCTGGAGGGCCTCTACGGCGCGTTTGCGTACGGCTCGCGCGGGCTGCTCTGGGCGGGCCTCGGCGCCGAACTGCTCGCGAGCATGCTGGAGGGCGAGCCGCTGCCCGTCGAAGGCCGGCTGGCCGACGCCATCGATCCTGGACGTTTCCTGCTTCGCTCGGTGCGCCGCGCTACCAGCGCTCCAGCTTGATGTCGTCGTAGGACGAGGGATGCGAGATCGGCTCGAGGTGGCAGAACGTGATCGCGTTCGGCACCAGCGAGCGGATGCGTTCCTCGACCTCCTCCGAGAGCTGGTGCGCGCGGTCCACCGGCCACGCATCGGGCACCAGCAGGTGGAACGAGATGAAGCGCCGCGCACCCGCCTGGCGCGTGCGCAGGGCGTGGAATTCGACGCCGTAGCGGGGCCGGTATTCGGCGAAAATCTTCTCGATTTCCGCGCGCTCGGCCTCGGGGATCGCCGCATCGAGCAGCCCGGCGAAGGAGCGGCGCATCAGCACCGCGCCGGTCCAGACGATCTGGATCGCCACCGCGAGCGCAATCAGCGGATCGAGGATCAGCCAGCCGGTCGCCGCCACCAGCGCCACGCCCGCGATGACGCCGACCGAGGTCCAGACGTCGCTCATCAGGTGGTGGCCGTCGGCCTCGAGCGCGATGCTGTGCATGCGCCTTCCCGCCGAGATCAGGAGCAGCCCGATGCCGAGGTTGATCGCGGTCGCCAGCGCGGAAAGCGCGATGCCCAGAAGCGGCGCCTCGATCGGCTGCGGCGCCGCGAGCCGCGGCGCGGCGGCAATCGCGATGCTGACGGCGGCGAACACGATCAGGGCGCCTTCGATGCCGCTCGCGAAATATTCGGCCTTGAAACGGCCGTAGGGATGCGCCTCGTCGGGCGGCAACGCCGCGAGCCGCAGCATCGACAGCGCGAGGAGCGCCGCGGCGAGATTGATCAGCGACTCGAGAGCGTCCGACAGCATCCCGACCGAGCCGGTGACCTGCCAGGCAAACGCTTTCAGCGCGATGGTGGCGAGCGCCGCGGCCACCGAAATCCAGGCGTAGCGCTCGAGCGGGCGGTCCGCGGCCATGCGCGCGGCTAGGCGGGCCGCAGGATTGCGGGACTCGCCTCCTTCAGGTCCTTCAGGCCGCACAGCGCCATCGTCACGTCGAGCTCCTTCTGGATGATCTCGAGCGCCCGCGTCACGCCGGCCTCGCCCATCGCGCCCAGTCCCCAGGCGAAGGCCTTGCCGATCATCGTGCCGCGGGCGCCGAGCGCAAGCGCCTTCAGCACGTCCTGCCCGGACTGGATGCCGCCGTCGCAATGCACTTCGATCCGGTCGCCGACCGCCTGCACGATCTCGGGCAGCGCGCGGATCGAGGACACCGTGCCGTCGAGCTGGCGCCCGCCGTGGTTGGAGACCACGATCGCATCGGCGCCGGTGCTGGCGGCGATCTTCGCGTCCTCGACGTCGAGGATGCCCTTGAGGATCAGCTTGCCGCCCCAGCGCTCCTTCACCCAGGCGACGTCGCGCCACGACAGCGTCGGGTCGAACTGGCCCGCGATCCACTGCGACAGCGTAAGCAGGTTGTCGGCGCCCTTGATCTGGCCTTCGAGATTTCCGAACGATTTTCTCTTGCTTTGCAATACATTAAAAGTCCAAGAAGGTTTGCAAAGCACATCGAATAAGTTCGCAACGGTAAGCCTCGGCGGCACCACCAGCCCGTTCTTCAGGTCGCGGTGGCGCTGCCCCTGGATCTGCAGGTCGAGCGTGAGCACCAGCGCGGAGCACTTCGCCGCCTTGGCGCGGTCGATGAGCGAGGCGGCGAAGCCGCGGTCGCGGAAGACGTAGAGCTGGAACCAGAACGGCTTCGACACCGCGCCCGCCACGTCCTCGATCGAGCAGATCGACATGGTGGAGAGCGTGAACGGGATGCCGAATTTCTCGGCGGCGCGCGCCCCCAGCATCTCGCCGTCGGCCCAGTTGAGGCCGGTCAGTCCGACGGGCGCGATCGCCACCGGCATCGCGACCTCCTGCCCGATCATCGACGAACGCGTCGAACGGTGCTCGACGTCGATGCCGACGCGCTGGCGGAACTTGAGCGCATCCAGGTCGGCCCTGTTGGCGCGCAGCGTCGCCTCGTCGTACGCGCCGCGGGTGACGTATTCGAAGACGGCCTTCGCGACGCGCTTTTGCGCCATCTGGCGCAGATCTTCGATGTTCGTGACGACCGGCATGGGGATCGGGTGGAAAGCGCAGAGTGTTTCACATCGTGGGATACAATGCCACCCCCATGCCGGCCGCCAGAAGCGAACAGAAAAACCCGATCCAGGTGGTCGCGCGGATGATGAAGCTGCTCGACGTGCTCGCGGGGCATCCGGAACCCCTGGGGCTGAAGCAGGTGGCGCATTACACCGGCCTGCATCCTTCCACTGCGCACCGCATTCTCGCGGCGATGGCGGCCGACCGCCTGGTCGACCGCGTCGAGCCCGGCAGCTACCGCCTGGGCATGCGGCTGCTCGAACTGGGCAATCTCGTGAAATCCCGCATCAACGTGCGCGAGATGGCGCTGCCGGTGATGCGCGAGCTGCACGCGCAAACGGGGGAGACCGTGAACCTGTCGGTGCGCCACGACGACGAGATCGTCTACGTCGAGCGCACCTCCTCGGGCCGCTCGGCGATGCGCGTGGTGCACGTGATCGGAACGCGCGCCGCCCTTCACATCACTGCCGCCGGCAAGCTGTTCCTGCTCGAGGAGGGATTCGCGAAGCTGCGCGAGTATGCCAAGCGCACCGGGCTCGCCGGCCACACCAGGAACACGCTCAACAGCCTGCCGCTGCTCGAGCGGGAACTCGAGCGCATCCAGCGCCAAGGCTGGGCGACCGACAACGAGGAGGCCGAGATCGGCGTGCGCTGCGTAGCGGCGGCAGTGCGCGACGATGCCGGCCACCAGGTCGCGGCGCTCTCCATTTCCTCGCCCGCCGACCGCATGAAGCCGACCTGGGGGCCGCTGGTGAAGGAGTCCGCCGAGCGCATCGGGCAGGCGATCGGCCACCGCAAGGACACCGGGCGCATCGGCGTCGCCTAGGCAGCCACGAGTCCGTGGAGGGCGAAGAGCCGTTTCGGATCGAGCCAGATTTCCCCTGCCCGGAACCCCGCGCTCCTGGCGAGCGCGCGGAAGCCTTCGACCGAGTACTTGTACGAATTCTCGGTGTGGATCGATTCGCCCGCTTCGAAGGTGAAGCGGTGCCCGCCGACATTCACGCGCTGCGGCGCGAGCGATACCAGGTGCATCTCGATCCTGCCGAGCGCGGCGTTGTAGAACGCGTAGTGGCGGAAGCGGCGCAGCTTGAAATCGCCGCCGAGCTCGCGGTTGATGCGCGCGAGAAGGTTCAGGTTGAATGCGGCGGTAACGCCCCTGGCGTCGTTGTAGGCAGCGTGCAGGACATTGGCGTCCTTTTTCAGGTCCACGCCCACCAGCATCGCACCCCCGGGGCCCAGCTGCCTCCGCGTCATGCGCAGGAACGCACGCGCTTCCTCCGGCGTGAGGTTGCCGATCGTAGAGCCCGGAAAATAGACCACGCGCCGGCCGCGCCCTTGCGGCAGCGGAATCTTCAGCGGCCGCGAGAAATCGCCGTACACCGGGCGAATGTCGAGCCACGCAAAGCGGCGCCGCAGCTTCGCCGCAGCAGCGCGCAGCGCGTCTTTCGAAATATCCACGGGTATGTACGCCGAAGGACACAGCGCCTCGATGAGGAGCCGCGATTTCATGCTTTCGCCGCTGCCGTACTCGATCAGCGTGCCGTGCTGGCGTGCGAATCCTGCGATGCCGCCGATATACCTGCGGGTGAGCGCGAGTTCGGCGCGCGTCGGGTAGTACTCCTTCAGGCGGCAGATCGCCTCGAACAGGCGGCTGCCGCGCGCGTCGTAGAAATACTTGGGGGGTAAAGCCTTCTGCGGCAGCGAGAGCCCCGCGATCACGTCCCTGCGGAAGCCGTCCGCGGAAACCACCGAATCTAGCCGCGTGGCCCCTTGGCGGTGTTGGCCTCGAGCCACTTCCGGATGCGGTTGGCGTCGCCGACGCGCGAGAGCCTGCCCCAGGAGTCGAGCAGCACCACGATCACTTCGCGCGAAGCCATGCGCACGCGCATCACGAGGCAGCGTCCGGCCTCGCTGATGTAGCCGGTCTTGGAAAGGCCGATCTGCCAGTGCGCGTTGCGCACCAGGCCGTTGGTGTTGCGATAGCCGAGCGGCCGGCCGAATGCCTGCACGATGGCGCTGTCGCGGGTCGAATACTGGCGGATCAGGGGGTATTCATGCGCCGCGGAAACCAGCCGCGCCAGGTCGTGGGCGGTGGAGACGTTCGCCGACGACAGGCCGGTCGGGTCGACGAAGCGGGAGCTGACCATGCCGAGCGCCTGCGCCTTGGCGTTCATCGCCGCGACGAAGGTATCGGTGCCACCCGGATAAGTCCGGCCAAGCGAGGCCGCGGCGCGGTTCTCCGAGGACATCAGCGCGAGCAGCAGCAGCTCGTCGCGCGTCAGGACGGTGCCGGGCCGCAGGCGCGAGCGGGTGCCCTTGACCAGGTCGTTGTCTTCGCCGCTGATGGCGACGCGCTGCTCCAGGTTGAGCCCCGCATCGAGGATCACCATGGCGGTCATCAGCTTGGTGATCGAGGCGATCGGCAGCACCGTGTCCTGGTTCTTCGCGATCAGCGTCTCGCCGCTGGCGGCGTCCTGCACCAGCGCCACCGCCGAGCGCAGGAACACCTCGTCGGATTTCTTGCCCGCCTTCTTCGGCTCGGCGCGCATCTCGCCTGCTTGCGCGAAACCGATCGCCAGCGCGAACACCGCCGCGAGCGCGGCGATGGCAACGATTTTTTCCAGGTGGTGCAGGTTACGTTCGGTGCTCTGCATGCCCGTCATATTTTTGAAAACTGCGCGAGTGTAGCTGATGGAATTGCAAAAATGCAAGCAAAAATAATGGCCTAGAGGAGGTATTTAACGCCGCTTCAAGCCGCCTTGGCCTGCTCGAGCACCGCCTCGGCCTCGGCCGCCTGTTGCTGCAGTGCCCACATGCGCGCGTATTCGCCCCCCGCAGCGAGCAATTCGCGATGCGAGCCGCGCTCGACGATCCGGCCCTGGGTCAGGACCAGGATCAGGTCGGCATCCATCACCGTGGAGAGCCGGTGCGCGATGACCAGCGTGGTGCGCCCGACCGAGATGCGCTCCAGCTCGGCCTGGATCGCCTTCTCCGATTTCGAGTCGAGCGCGGAGGTCGCCTCGTCGAAAATCAGGATGCGCGGATTCTTCAGCAGCGCGCGCGCGATCGCGACGCGCTGCTTCTCCCCGCCCGAGAGCTTGAGTCCGCGCTCGCCGACCATCGATTCGTACTTCGCCGGCAGCGTCAGGACGAAGTCGTGGATGTGCGCGGCGCGCGCCGCCTCGACCACATCTTCCTCGCTCGCGTCGGTCCGGCCGTAATGGATGTTGTAGCGGATGGTGTCGTTGAACAGCACCGTGTCCTGCGGCACGATGCCGATGGCGGCGC
>MEQQ01000126.1:0-15298 GCA_001770285.1 Betaproteobacteria bacterium RBG_16_66_20 | reverse complement strand
GACTGCCTGATGTCCCTCACATCCATGCCGTTCACGAGGATGGCGCCGGCCGATACGTCGTAGAAGCGATACAGCAGGCGCGCCAGGGTCGACTTCCCCGAGCCCGAATGCCCGACCACCGCCACGCGCTGGCCCGCCGGTATCGCAAAGCTGACGTCGAACAGGATCTGCCGTTCGGGTTCATACGAAAAACGGACATTCCTGAATTCCACGGTCGCCGCGCCGAGCGGCAGTTCCGGCGCGCCCGGCCGGTCCTCGATTTCGCGGTTCTGCGCGAGCAGCCGGAACATCCGGTCCATGTCCATCAGGGATTGCTTGATCTCGCGGTACACCATGCCGAGGAAATTGAGCGGGATGTAGAGCTGGATCAGCAGCGCGTTGATCAGCACCAGGTCGCCGAGCGTGAGCGCGCCAGCCGCCACGCCGCCGGCGGCGAGGAACATGAGCGCCGTCACCGCGGACGCAATCACCAGGCTCTGGCCGATGTTGAGCAGCCCGAGCGAGGACTCGAAGCGCACCGCCGCCGCTTCGTACTTGCGCAGGTTCTCGTCGTAGCGCCGCGCCTCGAATTCCTCGTTGCCGAAATACTTCACCGTCTCGTAGTTGAGCAGGCTGTCGATCGCGCGCGTGTTGGCGCGCGAATCGAGCTCGTTGGCGCGGCGCCGGATCTCGATGCGCCATTCGGTGACCAGGATCGTGAACGTGATGTACACCGCGACCGCGCCGAAGGTCACGGCGGTGAAGCGCCAGTCGAATCTGCCGAGCAGCACCAATGCCACCAGGCCGAATTCCAGGATCACCGGAATGATCGAGAACAGCATGTAGGACAGCAGCGTCGAGATGCCGCGCGTGCCGCGCTCGATGTCGCGCGTCATGCCGCCGGTCTGGCGCTCGAGGTGAAAGCGCAGCGACAGGCCGTGCAGGTGGCGGAACACCGTGAGCGCGACCCGCCGGATCGCGTTCTGCGTGACGCGCACGAACACCGCGTCGCGCAGCTCGCCGAACAGCGTGGTCGAGAAGCGCAGCAGGCCGTAGGCCGCGAGCAGCGCCACCGGCACCGCGACCACGGCGATACTGGGGTCGAGCCCGTCGACGATGCCCTTCATCGTCAGCGGCACGCTGACGTTGGCGAGCTTGGCCGCCGTGAGCAGCGCGAGCGCGAGCGCTACGCGCCAGCGGAACTCCCACAGGTGGGGCAGCAGCACCGCGACCGAGCGCCATTCGTTGCCCCGCATGCGCGACCTCGGCGCCGGCGGCAACGCGCTTTGATGTCCGTGGGTTGCCATGGGAAGGGGCGGATTCTAGCGGTAACACGCGGTGCGCCGGTTGCTCAAAGCCCTTGACGGAGCAGGCCCGAGACCCTAGAATTCAAACGTTCGTTTGAATCCGGAAGAACCCCCATGACCCTGCGTGCCATCAAGCCCCCGCACGAAACCCGTACCCGCATCCTCGACGCTGCCGAAGAGCTGTTCATGCAGCACGGCTTCGAGGGCACCTCGATGCGCCTGCTCACCGCCAAGGCGGGCGCCAACCTCGCCGCGGTCAACTATCACTTCGGCTCCAAGGACGCGCTGATCGAAGCGCTGTTCCGGCGCCGGCTCGATCCGATGAACGCCGGCCGGGTCGCCGAGCTCGACCGGCTGGAGCAGGACGCCGGCGGACGCGCGCTCGCTGCCGAGCAGATCATCCGCGCCTTCGTCGGCGCGAGCCTGCGCATGATCGAGGACGCGAAATGCGGCGGCCGCAACTTCATCCGCCTGCTCGGGCGCACCTACACCGATCCGCAGAAGCACATCCGCTCGCTCATCGGCCAGCTCTACGCCCCGGCGATGGAACGCTTCAAGAGCGCGTTCGAGCGCACGCTGCCGCAGATGCCGCGCGACGAACTGATCTGGCGCATGCACTTCATGTTCGGCACGCTCGCCTATACCCTCGCCGCGACCGACACCGTGCAGCTGATCGCCGGCTGCAAGCCCGAGGACCGCTACGACGCGCGCCTGCTGGAGGCGCGCCTCACCGCGTTCCTGCTCGCCGGATTGCTCGCGCCGCTGCCTAGCGCCGAGGACGTCAAGAAAGCCGCCTAGCTCTTGTCGCACCGCGCCGGAGGAGATGCCCATGTTCGATATCGCCGTTTTCGCCCTAGCAACCCTCGCGGCGCTGCTGCTGCTCGCCTATTTCCAGGCGCCGATCCTCGCCTGGACGCTCGCCTCGGGCGTGCTGCTCGCCAGCTGGGCGGCCGCATTCGAGTGGTCCGGTACTGCAAATGGGATTGTTCTTGGTTGTTTCGTCGTACTCGGCGCAATCCTGAACGTCAACCCGTTGCGAAGGAAAATCGTCAGCGACCACGTGCTCGCGATGTTCCGCCGCATCCTGCCCGACATGTCGCAGACCGAGAAAGAGGCGATCGACGCCGGCACCGTGTGGTGGGACGCCGACCTGTTCTCCGGCAAGCCCGACTGGAACAAGCTGCTCGCCATCCCGCAGCCCAAGCTCTCGGCCGAGGAGCAGGCCTTCCTCGACGGCCCCTGCGAGGAAGTCTGCAGCATGACCGACGACTGGGACGTGACGCACGAGCGCTACGACCTGTCGCCGCAGGTCTGGCAGTACGTCAAGGACCAGGGCTTCCTCGGCATGATCATCCCGAAGAAATACGGCGGCCTGGGATTCAGCGCGCTTGCGCACTCGGCGGTGGTGCTGAAACTCGCGACGCGCTCGAATGCGCTCTCGGTCAGTGTCATGGTGCCCAATTCGCTCGGGCCGGCCGAGCTGCTGCTGCATTACGGCACCGAGGAGCAGAAGAACCATTACCTGCCGCGGCTCGCCAGGGGACTCGAAGTCCCCTGCTTTGCGCTCACCAGCCCCGAGGCGGGATCGGATGCGGCGTCGATTCCCGATTACGGCGTGGTCTGCAAAGGCCAGTGGCAGGGCAAGGAAACGCTCGGCATGCGCGTTACCTGGGACAAGCGCTACATCACTCTCGGTCCGGTGGCGACGCTCCTCGGTTTGGCGTTCAGACTTTATGATCCGGAACGTCTTTTGGGAACCAAGGAAGATCTGGGGATTACTTGCGCCCTGGTTGCCACCAACACGCCCGGCGTGAACATCGGCCGCCGGCACCTGCCGCTGAATGCGGTATTCCAGAACGGCCCGAATTCCGGCAAGGACGTGTTCATGCCGATCGACTGGATCATCGGCGGCAAGGAGTACGCGGGCAAGGGCTGGAAGATGCTGATGGGCTGCCTCGCGGCCGGCCGCTCGATCTCGCTGCCGACCTCGTCGGTGGGCGGGGCGAAGAGCCTCGCGCGCGTCACCGGCGCCTACGCGCGCGTGCGCAGCCAGTTCAAGACGCCGATCGGCAAGCTCGAAGGGGTCGAGGAAGCGCTCGGCCGCATCGCGGCCAACTGCTACATGATGGACGCGGTGCGCATCATGACCGCGGGCGCGGTGGACCTGGGCGAGAAGCCGGCGGTGATTTCGGCGATCGCCAAGTACCACATGACCGAGCGCGCGCGCAAGATCGTGGACGACTCGATGGACATCCATGGCGGCAAGGGCATCTGCCTCGGGCCGAACAACTGGGTCGGGCGCGGTTACCAGGTGATCCCGGTCGGCATCACGGTCGAAGGCGCAAACATACTCACGCGCACGCTGATCATCTTCGGCCAGGGTGCGATCCGCTGCCATCCCTACGTGCTGCGCGAGATGCGCGCGGCGAAGGAGATGCAGGGCGCGGCGGCCTCGATCGAGTTCGACGACGCGTTCACCTCGCACATCGGCCACACCCTCTCCAACGGCGTGCGCGCCTTCGTGCACGGCATCACCAGCTCGCGCCTCGGCCAGGTGCCGCGCGGCGGCGCGCCCGAAACGAAGCACTACTACCGGTTCACCTCGCGCCTTGCGGCAGCGTTCGCCTTCCTTGCCGACGTCTCGATGCTGGCGATGGGCGGCGCGCTGAAGAGGAAGGAGAAGATCTCCGGGCGGCTGGGCGACGTGCTCTCGATGCTGTACCTGGTATCGGCCACGCTCAAGCACTACGAGGACCAGGGACGAAACAGGGAGGACGTGCCGCTGATCCGCTGGGTGGTGCGCGATGCGCTCTACCAGGCGCAGCAGGCGATCGACGCCATCCTGTCCAACTTCCCGGTCAAGTCGCTTGCCACGCTGCTGCGCTGGACAATTTTCCCGCTCGGCATGTCGTTCCGCCCGCCGCTCGACTCGCGCAACCGCGAGTGCGCGCAGATGCTGCTCGAACCCGGTGCCTCGCGCGACCGGCTGACCGCCGGCATGTACGTCGGCAAGGGCGAAGTCGACCCGACCGGCATCCTGGAAGCCGCCTTCCTCGCCACCATCGCCTGCGAGCCGATCGACGAAAAGCTGCGCAAGGCCGTGAAGAAGGGGAAGATTGTTCCGCAGCCCGGTGTTGATTTGGGTTCTTTGGGAATTCAAAACAAGATAATTACGGCCGAGGAGTTCGCGCTCTGGCGTCGCAAGGAAGCGTTGCGCAGGAACGTCATCAAGGTGGACGACTTCCCGCAGGACTTCGGCCGCGCCGAGATCCTCGCCAAACTTGCGCAGGAAACCCACCCGGCGGCAAAGGCGGCCTGAATGTATTCGAAACCCATCTACGTCATTGACGGGGCGCGCACGCCCTTTCTGAAGTCGAAGAACCGGCCCGGCGTATTCTCCGCGGGCGACCTCGCCACCCAGGCCGGTCGCACGCTGCTCGCGCGGCAGAAGTTCGCGCCGCAGGAACTGGACGAAGTGATCCTCGGCTGCGCCGCGCCCTCGGTGGACGAGGTGAACATCGGGCGCGTGGCGGCGCTGCGCCTTGGCTGCGGCCACAAGGTCCCCGGCTGGACGGTGATGCGCAACTGCGCCTCGGGCATGCAGGCGCTCGATTCGGGCATCAACAACATCCTCGCCGGGCGCTCGAACCTGGTGCTCGCCGGCGGCGTCGACGCGCTCTCGCGCGCGCCGCTGCTCTACAACGACAAGATGGTCAACTGGTTTGCGGATTTTTCTCAACAAAGAAGTCCGGGAGAAAAAGCGAGCCAATTCCTGAAGCTCCCCTTCGGCGCCCTGCTCGCTCCGGTCATCGGCATCATGAAGGGCCTCACCGATCCGATGGTCGGCCTGCTGATGGGGCAGACCGCCGAGAACCTCGCGTACCGCTTCGGCATCACGCGCGCGCAGATGGATGCTTTTTCCGTTAGATCTCATAAAAGAGTATGCGCTGCCCAGGATGCCGGCCACCTCGCCGCGGGCGGCGGCGAAGTGGAGGCGCTCTATGACGCCGGCGGCAACGCCTACACGCTGGATGACGGCGTGCGGCGCGATTCGTCGCTGGCGAACCTCGCCAAGCTGAAGCCCTTCTTCGACCGCAAGTACGGCAGCGTCACCCCGGGCAACAGCTCGCAGATCACCGACGGCGCGGCATGGCTCATCCTGGCGTCCGAAGATTCCTTGAAAAAACATGATTTGAAGCCCATTGGGCGCATCCTCGACTCCCAATGGGCCGGCCTCGACCCGGCGCAGATGGGCCTCGGGCCGGTGCACGCGGCGACGCCGATCCTCGGGCGCCACGGCCTCAAGCTCGACGGCGTCGACTACTGGGAGATCAACGAAGCCTTCGCCGCGCAGGTGCTGGGCTGCCTCGCCGCCTGGAAGGACGCGAAGTACTGCAGGCAAGAACTTGGTCTTGATTCGTCTCTCGGAGAACTTGATCAGGAAAAGCTGAATGTGGATGGCGGCGCAGTGGCTTTGGGGCATCCCGTGGGCGCGTCGGGCGCAAGAATCGTTCTGCACCTGCTGAAGCTTCTGCAGCGAAAAAACGCGAAGCGCGGCATGGCTTCGATCTGCATCGGCGGCGGCCTCGGCGGCGCGATGCTGGTGGAGGCACTCTAGATGAAGCACTTCCGCTGGGAAAAAGACGCGCAGGGTCTCGCCTGGCTGACCTTCGACAAGCAGGGCGAGTCGGCCAACACCTTCTCGCGCGACGCGCTCGAAGAACTCTCGGCGGCGCTCGATGAAATCGCGGCGGCAAAGCCGCGCGGCCTGGTGATCCGCTCGGGCAAGGACAGCTACATCGCGGGCGCCGATATCAATACCTTCGCCGGCTTCACCCGGGCCGAGGAGGCCGCCGCCTTCACCCGGCTCGGCTGGGACACGGTGCAGAAGGTGCGCGACCTTCCGTTTCCGACCACCGCCATGATCAACGGTTTCTGCATGGGGGGCGGACTGGAGCTCGCGCTTGCCTGCAGCTACCGGGTGGCGCTCGATGAGCCGAAGACGCGCTTCGCGTTCCCCGAGGTGATGCTCGGCATCTGGCCGCTGTGGCACGGGCTGCAGTGGCTGCCCCGGCTCGTAGGGCCCGTCGCGGCCTTGGACCTGATACTTACGGGCAAGGCGGTGGACGCGCGGCGCGCCAGGCGGATGGGCCTGGTCACGCAGGCGGTGCCGCTCAGAATCCTCGAGAACACGGCACGCATGGTTACGCTGGAAGCGGCGCCTCCGAAGCGCCTGGGTTTTGCGCAGAAGATGCTTCTGGGACCCCTGCGCTCCGTGGTCGCGGCTCGGGCCAGGAAGCAGGTCGCGAAAAAGGCGCGGCGCGAGCACTATCCGGCGCCCTACGCGATCCTCGATGCCTGGGTGAAATACGACGGCGACCCTTTCCTTGCCGGGGACGACCCGTCCTGCTCGATGAAGGCGCTGTTCGAGCACCCGACCACGCGCAACCTGATCCGGATTTTCTTCCTGCAGGAGCGCATGAAGGGCCTCGCCAAGGGCGTCGAGTTCAAGGCCGGGCACGTGCACGTGGTGGGAGCGGGGGTCATGGGCGGCGACATCGCCGCGATCTGCGCCATGCGCGGCATCACGGTAACGCTGCAGGACACCGCGCCCGAGCGCCTCGCGCCGGCGGTGAAGCGCGCGGCGACGCTGTTCCAGCGCCGCCTGCGCGATCCGCGCCGCATCCGCGACGCCATGGACCGGCTGATCCCGGACGTCGCCGGCGCCGGCGCCGCGCGCGCCGACGTGATCATCGAGGCGATTTTCGAAAACCTCGACGCCAAGCGCCAGTTGTTCGCCAAGCTGGAGGCCGCGGCCAGGCCCGGCGCGCTGCTGGCGAGCAACACCTCCAGCCTCAAGCTCGCCGACATCGCCGCGAATTTCAGGGATCCGTCCCGGTTGGTGGGGATTCATTTCTTCAATCCCGTGCCGCAGATGATGCTGGTGGAAATAATTTCTTCCGAAAAGACAGGAAAAGAGTTCGCTTCGAATGCGATGGCCTTCGTGCGCCAGATCGACAAGCTGCCGCTGCCGGTGAAGGACGCGCCGGGTTTCCTCGTCAACCGCGTGCTCGGTCCGTACATGCAGAACGCCTTCCGCATGCTCGACGAAGGCGTGAAGCCGGAGACGATCGATGGCGCGATGGAGGCGTTCGGCATGCCGATGGGGCCGATCGAACTCGCCGACACCGTGGGCCTCGACATCTGCCTGCACGCCGGCAAGGAACTCGCCAGGAAGGGCGCGCATGGGGAGGCAGAGGCGCCGCAGATCCTGCTCAACAAGGTGGCGCTCGGACAGCTCGGCCGCAAGACCGGCCAGGGCATCTACCGCTACGAAAAGGGCAGGCCGGTGAAAGGCCAGCCCGGCGCCTTTACGCAGGACATGGTGAATGCGCTCGTCGATCCCTATCTCGCCGAAGCGCAGGCGGTGCTCGCCGAAGGCATCGTGCCCGACGCCGAGCTGATCGACGCGGGCCTGATTTTCGGCACCGGCTTCGCGCCGTTCCGCGGCGGACCGCTCAACTACCTCGCCCAGAGGAAGAAATAGGTGGCGGGAAAGGGCAAGGCGTCGCACCAGCCGCCCGGCCTGGCGCTGCCCGAGGGCAAGATCCCGGCGCTGCGCGTGGTGCCGATGCCGGCGGACGCGAACCACAACGGCGACATTTTCGGCGGCTGGATCATGGCGCAGGTCGACGTCGCCGGCGGCACCGTCGCGGGCCGCATCGCGCGCGGGCGCGTCGCCACGGTGTCGGTGAATTCCTTCGTCTTCAAGCAGCCGGTGCAGATCGGCGACGTGCTCTCGTTCTACGCCGAGCTGCAGCGCATCGGCAACACCTCGGTCACGATCAACGTCGAGGTCTATGCCGAGCGCGGCCGCGCCGACACCAAGGTGGTGAAGGTCACCGAGGCGACGCTCACCTATGTCGCGATCGATCTCGAGGGCAAGCCGCGCCCCATTCCGAAACCGCGCCCAGCCGGGAACTGACCGGACCGCGCGGCTACCGCGCCGACCGGGCTAGGCGAGTCCCGGAAACAGCTGGCGCAGGCCCTCGGCCATGGTCTGGATCGCGAGCGCGGCCAGCAGCAGCCCGAGCAGCCGCGTGGCGATGTTCAGGCCGGTGATGCCCATCTTCGCGCCGATCGGGTGCGCAAGCCGCAGCACGATCCAGGTCAGCGCGCACACCAGCAGGATGCAGCCGAGGATCGCGCCGAGATGCGCGGCGCCGCCGGCCTGCGCCGCGATGATGGTCGTGCTGATCGCCCCGGGGCCCGCAAGCAGCGGCACCGCAAGCGGCACCACGCCGGAGAGCTCCCCGGTTCTCAGCGCCCGTTCCTCGTCCTCGGACTGGCGCACGCCCCCTGCCCGCGCGTTGAGCATGGCGAGCGCCATCAGCAGAAGCACCAAGCCGCCGCCGACGCGGAACGCCGCCAGGCTCGCGCCGATCAGCAGCAGCAGTTGCTCGCCCACCAGCGCCGAGACGGCGAGCACCGCGAACACCGTGATGGTGACGATCCGCACCAGCGGCGCCCGCTCCGCGGCATCGCGCGAAGCAGTCAGCGCAAGGAAGATCGGGACCGCAAGGAACGGGTCGAGGACCGCCGCGAGCGTGACGACGAACCGGACATAGCCGGAAAGCGGAAGCAGTCCCTCCAGCACGCTACTTCTTCGCCCGCGCCGCCATCGCTTCCTGCGCCGCCTTGCGATCGGCGTTGACCCTGGCGAATGCGGGCCGCTCGCCGAGCATCTTCAGGTAGGGCTTCAGCTGCGCAATGCCCTCCAGGAGATCGCGTCCGTAGGCGAGCTTGGTCGAGAGCGACACCAGCGGCAGGTGCGCGGCCGCGGCGCAGTCCGCGAGCGTCAGCTCCCCGCCTGCAATGAAGGGATCGAACTTCGCCAGCGCCTTCAGGGCCCGGACGCCCTTGGCGAGGTCCTTCTCCACCGACTGCCTGGTGCCATCGGACACCGTGCCGCCGAAAAAAACGCCGGAATAAAGCCTGCGCGCAACGAGCTCCAGGTGCAGTTCGATCACCGTCGCCAGCTCGCGCACCTTGGCGCGCGCGAGCGGGTCTTTCGGCAGCAGCGGCTGTTGCGGGTAGGCCTCCTCGAGGTATTCGAGGATTACCCCGGATTCGCACAGCCGCGTGCCGTCGACTTCCAGGTAGGGCACCTTGCCCATCGGGCTCAACGCGAGGTACTCGTCCTTCTGCGACGGCGTCACCGTCGAATCCTCCTCGAAGGCAATGCCCTTCTCGAGCAGCGCGATGCGCACCTTGTTGTGGTAGTTGCTGACGTGAAAACCGCAGAGCTTGATCATCTTACCGCCCCTTTCAATGTTTCTTGGTGGCGAGCGCCTCGCCGATCGTGGTCTGTTCGGCGATCTCCTGCTTGGCGATCGCGTTGCGGTGCACCTCGTCCGGGCCGTCGGCGAAGCGCAGCGTACGCTGGTGCGCATAGGCATAGGCGAGGCCGAAGTCGTCCGACACCCCGGCGCCGCCGTGCAACTGCATCGCCCAATCGATCACCTGGCAGGCCATGGTCGGCGCCAGCACCTTGATCATGGCGATCTCCTTCCTCGCCACCTTGTTGCCGACGGTATCCATTCGCCACGCGGCGTGCAGCACCATGAAGCGCGCGCTGTCGATCATGATGCGCGCCTGCGCGATCCGTTCGCGCGTCACGCCCTGCTCCGCCAGCGTGCGGTGGAAGGCGACGCGCTGCGTAGCGCGCTTGCACATTTTTTCCAGCGCGCGCTCGGCCGTGCCGATCGAGCGCATGCAGTGATGGATGCGGCCGGGCCCGAGGCGCCCCTGCGCGATCTCGAAGCCGCGCCCCTCGCCGAGCAGGATGCCGGTCGCCGGAACGCGCACGTTTTTCAGCTCGATCTCCATGTGGCCGTGCGGCGCGTCGTCGTAGCCGAACACCGGCAGGTTGCGCAGAATCCTGACGCCCGGCGCGTCGGCCGGCACCAGGATCATGGACTGCTGGCTGTGGCGCGAAGCATGCTCGGGATTGGTCTTGCCCATCACGATGTAGAGCTTGCAGCGCGGATCGCCGGCGCCCGAGGACCACCATTTGGTGCCGTTGATGACGTAATCGCCGTCCTCGCGCTTGATCTGCGTCTGGATGTTGGTCGCATCCGACGATGCCACCGCGGGCTCGGTCATCAGGAATGCCGAGCGGATCCTGCCCTCCAGCAGTGGATCGAGCCATTGCTTCTTATGCTCCTCGGTGCCGTAGCGCTCGAGCGTCTCCATGTTGCCGGTGTCGGGCGCCGAGCAGTTGAACACCTCGGGCGACCAGGAAACGCGACCCATGATCTCGCACAGCGGCGCGTACTCGAGGTTCGACAGCCCTTCGGGCGCGCGCGGCGAGCGCGGCAGGAACAGGTTCCACAAGCCGGCCTTGCGCGCCAGCGGCTTGAGCTCCTCGATGATCGGCACCACCTCCCAGCGCTTGTCGCTCCTCACGTGCGCGTGGTACTTGCCCTCGTTCGGGTAGATGTGCTCGTCCATGAACGCCGTCAGGCGCTTCTGCAGGTCCTTGACTCGTGGCGAATATTCGAAATCCATTGCGATGCTCCTATGCTGCGCGTTTCAGAATTTTTTCGACCTGCGCCCAACCCAGCTCGGCGAGCGGCCGGGCGCGCGCGCCGGCGTCGCGCGCGTGCTCGCTCGCGGCGGTGCCCTCCACCACGCGCTTGGCGATGCCCTGGCAGATGGCGGCGATGCGGAACAGGTTATATGCCATGTAGTAGTCCCAGACGGAAGGACTGACGCCCTTGCGGCCGGTGCGCTTGAAGTACATCTCGACGTACTCGCGCTCGCCCGGGATGCCGAGTTCCTCCAGCGGCAATCCCTCGATGCCGCGGAATTTTCCCGGCGGGATGTGCCAGCTCATGCAATGGTAGGAGAAATCCGCGAGCGGGTCGCCGAGCGTGGACAGCTCCCAGTCGAGCACCGCGAGCATCTTCGCCTCGGTCGGGTGGAACACCGTGTTGTCCAGCCGGTAGTCGCCGTGCACGATGGTGGTCTCGCCGGTCGCCGGCACGTTTTTCGGCAGCCAGGCGATCAGCTTGTCCATGGCCTCTATTTTCTCGGTCTCGGAGGCGAGGTACTGCTTGCTCCAGCGCCCGACCTGGCGCTCGATGTAGCTGCCGGCCCTGCCGAAGTCCTCGAGGCCGACCGCCTTGTAATCCACGCTGTGCAGCAGTGCGATGACGCGGTTCAGTTCCTCCCAGATCGCGCGCCGCTCCGCTCTCGACATTCCGGGCAGCGATTGATCCCACAGCACGCGGCCTTCGACGCAATCCATGACGTAGAAAGCGGTGCCGATGACCGAATCGTCCTCGCAAAGAAGGTAGGGCCGCGGCACCGGGAAGCCGACGCCGTGCAGCGCCTTGATCACCTTGTATTCGCGCTCCACCGCGTGGGCCGAGGGCAGCAGCTTGCCCGGCGGTTTGCGGCGCAATGCATAGCGCTTGCCGCCGGCGGTTACGCGGTAGGTCGGGTTCGACTGGCCGCCCTTGAACTGCTCGAGCTGCAACGGGCCGCGCAATCCTTCAAGCTGCGCTTTCAGGAACTCTTCCAGGCGCCCGATGTCGATGCGGTGTCGTTCTTCGACGGGCTTGACGCCGGTGAACTGTTCGGACATGGAAGCGGCAATCCTAATCTGAAAACGATGGCCGCGCGCATCTTCACGGCTGCGCCGAGGTTTGCAGCCAGAACGTAACCGGCCCGTCGTTGACCAGGCTGACCTTCATGTCCGCGCCGAACCGGCCGGTCTTTGTTCCAGGAATTTTTTCTCTGGAATTTTTCACGAACAACTCAAACAGCCGGATTCCTTCGTCGGGCGCGGCGGCCGTGGAGAACCCCGCGCGCGTTCCCTTTTTCGTATCCGCTGCGAGGGTGAATTGCGGGACCGCGAGCAGTTCGCCTCCGATGTCGAGCAGCGACAGGTTCATTCTCCCGTCCTGGTCAGGGAAGATGCGGTAGCCGAGCACCCGCTCGGCGAGCCGTTCGGCCTGCGGCTCGCGGTCGCCGCGCTCCACGCCGATGAGCGCGACGATGCCGCGCCCGATCGCGCCGACAACCTGTCCGTCGACCTCGACGCGCGCCTCGGTGACGCGCTGAATGAGGCCGATCAAGCGGGAATATCCGGCACCAGGAGGATCTTGAGCCGGGAGATCGAATCCTTGAGGATGAGCTTGCGCTTCTTGAAGCGCCGCAGCTGCAGCTGGTCCTGGGTCGGATGCTCCGACAGCCTGGCGATCACGTCGTTGAGATCCTGGTGCTCGATCTCCAGCGCCGCAATCCGGCTCTCGATCTGCATCCGCTCCTCGTCGGTCAGCGGCTGGTTTCCCAACGCTTCCCCCTTCCCGGCCATGCGCCGCGCGCGCGGAATTACTTCCGCTTCCTGACCAATTCTTTCAGTCCTCCGGCGGCAACCGATGTGGCAAACGACATGGCCCGCCGGGGCTGTGCACATCCTATAATTATTACCTGCCCAGGGGAAGGGAACGGCGCAACGCCGCCATGCGTCGCAACGAGTACGACGTCACCGACAAGATTCGCACGACCGACCTGGAGCAGGTGGCCGGCGAGGTGCTGCGCCTGCACCAAGGGCTCTACAACGGCACGCCCGCGGGCGCGATCGAGCGCGCGTTCGGCGACATCGACTGCCTGTACCTCGGCAAACACCCGGATTACCAGCCCTGCGATACCGAATACCACGATATCCAGCACGTGCTGGACGTCACGCTCGCCATGGCGCGCCTGATGGACGGCTACGAGCGCAGCCGTACAGTAACGCGCTCGCGCGTTGGCGACTCGCCGGCGCTGCCTGCGGCCTGCTTCGCGCTCGGCGTGACCGCGGCGCTGTTCCACGATTTCGGCTACCTGCGCAAACGCGGCGACCGGCGCCACCGTTACGGCGCCGAGTACACGCTGACGCACGTCGGCCGCGGCGCGAAGCACCTGCACGGCTACCTGCCGAGAATCGGGCTCAAGCGCTACGCCAACGCGGGTGCGGCCCTGGTGCACTACACCGGCTACGAGCGCCCGGCGGAAACGATTCCGCTCAACGACATCCTGTTGCGCCGCATCGGGCACATGCTCGGCACCGCGGACATCATCGCGCAGATGGCGGACCGCTGCTATCTGGAGAAGTGCCGCGACCGGCTGTACCCCGAATTCGTGCTCGGCGGCCTCGCGCAGCGAACGCTTCCCGGCGGCCGCACGCAGGTCCTTTTCAGCTCGGGGGAGGACCTGGTGCGCAAGACGCCCCAGTTCTACATGAATGCCGCCAAGCGGCTCGACCTGCAGCTCGCGCGCGCCTATGAATACGCCGAGCGCCACTTCAAGGGGCAGAACCTGTACCTCGAGGAGATGCAGAAAAACGTGCGCTACGCCCGGGCGGTCGCGGACGCGCCGAGCGGGCGCTCGCTGCGCCGCTCACTCCCGAAAACGCTCAACGCGGGCGTCGAGCCCTACCCGAAGAACCTCGTCATCCGCTAGTAGCTCGGTTTCCCCCGGAAGTACTCGACCCGGTCGATCGAGCGCACCGTCAGTTCCTTCAATTGCACGCCCTGCAGCACGCGCAGGGGCACGTCGACCCCGGCCGCGCCGCGCGCCCAGACCTTGCGGTAGAAATCGGCGAGCGACGAAACCTCGTCGCTGCCGACGCCGATCAGGATGTCGCCGCTCTTCAGCCCGGCCTTGTCGGCCGGCCCGCCGGGCGAAACGCGCGTCACGAAAAGGCGCCCGCGCATTTCCTCGGAATTGACGCCCAGCCACGGCCGCGCCGGGCCCGCCGCCCTGCCGCCCGCGATCAGGTCTTCGAGGATCGATTTCAGCAGTTCCGCCGGGACGAACATGTTGCCCGGCATCTGCGTCCCGGTGCCGGCCGCGTCAGCGACGATCAGCGACCCCAGGCCGAGCAGCTCCCCCTTGGCGCTGATGAGCGAGGCCCCCGACCAGTTCATCACCGGCGGATAGGTGAAGATCGCGGCCTCGAGCATGTATTCCCAGCCGCCCGAGAACGGCCGGCGCGACACCACCTGCACCAGGTTCACGCCTTCGCCGCCGGAGGTCGCGACCAGCGCCGGCTCGCGCTCCACGAGCGCGCTCGAATCGCCCAGCGGCAAGGGCCTGCCCGATATCGGCGCGAGCAGCTTCAGCAGGCCGAAGCCGCTCGCATGGTCGTAGGCCGCGAGCGCTGCCGGCACGGATCTGCCGTCGGCGGCGGTGACCTCGATCGACTCGGATTCGATCACCAGGTAGCCGATGGTGGCGACGTAGCCGTCGCGCACCAGCACGCCGGAGCCCTCGCGCTGCATGCCGAGCGTCTCGGCGCTGCGCGCGGTGGGCACGATTTTCGCGCGCACGCGCACGACCGCCGAAAGCGTCTGCGCGGCATCCACTTGTTCCGCGGGTCTGTCCTTGTCCTGCGCGACCGCCGGGGCGAAAAATGCGAACAGCACGGCAACGATGGCGGGCAGGCGTGCGATCATGACGATTCCTCTGGTTTGGCTTCCCATGCCTCATTTCCCACGGCTTGCATTGTGAGACTGATCAGCTGGAACATCCAGTGGTGCCGCGGCATCGACGGGCGCGTCGATCCGGCGCGCATCGCCCGCGTCGCACGCGAACTGTGCGATCCGGATGTCTGCTGCTTTCAGGAGGTCGCCGTCAACTTCCCGGCGCTTGCGGGCAGCACCGGGGAAGACCAGGTCGAAATCCTTCAGGCGCAGTTTCCCGGATACAGCGCCCACTTCGCCTGGGCCGTCGACGTTGCCGACGGCGCCGGCGGCAGGCGCCGCTTCGGCAACCTGATCCTGTCGCGCCTGCCGGTGCAGCAGGTGTGGCGCCACTCGTTGCCATGGCCGCCGGAGGACGGCGTGCCTTCGATGCCGCGCATTGCGATCGAGGCCGTGGTGGAGGCATCCTGGGGACTGGTCGGCGTAACGACCACGCACCTGGAGTATTACTCGGCCAGGCAGCGCGCGGCCCAGGTC
>MEQQ01000125.1 GCA_001770285.1 Betaproteobacteria bacterium RBG_16_66_20 | reverse complement strand
TGCGGTAGGCTTCGAGTACCCAGCGCAAGCTGGTGCGCACGTCGTTCGGCACGTCGTCGATGAGGTAGCGGCCCTCGATTTCCACGAAGTACTGCCCGGCAACGAAGGAAGACGCGGCGCCGGATTGGACGCCAGCTTTCAGCTCCCATATCAGCAGCCGGTGCCTGCCGATCGCGATCTCGGCGAGCAGCCGGTTCTGCGGAAAGAAATAGCGCGCGAATACGCGCTTGAACTCTTCCTCGCCTACCGATTCGCGGTAATCGCGCAGCACCTCGAAGCGCCGGCGTGGCGAATTCGACAGCAGCGCCGCTTCCTCGATGTCGCCGGTGGACAGGTGGAGGTTGAGCAGCTTCGCGGCGTCCAGCGCGCTGGTCGGCGCGAGTTCCGCCGCCGGCCTGAGAGTATGGGCATCCGGCGGGTGCGTGCGCAGCGTGTAGGCAACGCGCCCGCCGCCATCCAGTTCCAGGGTGCGGCTCTCTTCGTTCTGGGCGTGAACTCCGGCGGAAAAAATCAGCGCGGCAGCGAATGCCAGCCCGATTTTCATGCGGCGGCGCGGACCGGAGCGGCGCGGTAGCGCGCGAGCAGCTGGTCGCGCAATTTGCGCGCGGCCTCGGCGCTTTTCGCCTTGATGTGGCCGTAGCCGCGGACCGATTCCGGCAGCGAGGCGATCTCGATGGCGAGCGCGTGCGTGTCGCGCGTCAGGCCCTGCAGCAGGGCTTGTACCGTTTCCTCGTACTCGCCGATCAGCGCGCGCTCCATGCGCCGTTCCTCGGTTCGGCCGAAGATGTCGAGTGCCGTTCCGCGAAGGGTTTTCCAACGGGCAAGAATTTTGAATAAGCCCATGGTCCAGCCGCCAAAGCGCATCTTGCCCGGCTCGCCGGTGCGCGGATCGGGCTTTGCAAGCAATGGCGGCGCGAGGTGGAATACGAGCTTGTAGTCGCCTTCGAACATGGCTTCGATCTTCTTTCGGAACGCGCCGTCGGTGTACAGCCGCGCCACCTCGTATTCGTCCTTGTAGGCGAGCAGCTTGGCGTAATAGCGCGCAACGGCTTCGGCCAGCTTGGTAGATCCCGCCATTTCTTTCTCGATCGCCGTTACTTTGTTCACGAGGTTGCGGTATTTCTCCGCATACGCGGCGTCCTGGTAGCCGGTCAGGAATTGCACCCGCCGGTCCACCAGCTCGTCGAGGTTGCGCGAAAGGTGCTGCTCGATCGGGATCACCTCGGCCGGCACGGCGATGCGCCGCACGCGCTCGAGATCCACCGCCGCGCGCCGGCCCCAGACGAAAGACTGCTGGTTGAAGGCGACCGCGACGCCGTTCAGCTCGATGGCGCGCTCGATGGACTCGCGCCCGAGGGGCACCCAGCCCTTCTGCCAGGCGTAGCCCAGCATGAACATGTTGGTGGCGATCGAGTCTCCCATGAGCGCGGTCGCAAGCTCGGCCGCGGGAACGAATTCGGCGTTCTTGCCGCCGCAGGCCTCCAGAATGTCGTGCTGCAGGTTCGAGCCCGGCAGCTGCCAGTTCGGGTTGCGGACAAATTCGGCGGTGGGCGAGGTGGTGCCGTTCACCAGTGCGCGGCTGTTGCGCGCGTTCATCTTGTCGAGCGCGTCGCCGCTCGCGCTCACCACGAGGTCGCAGCCGATCACCAGCCGCGCGTCGCCCGTGCCGAGGCGCGCGACGTGCACCTCGTCGGCGCTCGCGGCGATCTTCACGTGCGACATCACCGCGCCGTATTTCTGCGCCAGGCCCGACATGTCGAGCACCGACACGCCCCTGCCTTCGAGGTGCGCCGCCATGCCGAGGATCTGGCCGATGGTGATCACCCCGGTGCCGCCGATGCCGGTGACGAGGATGCCGAAGGGCGCATCCAGGGGAATTGCTTTTGGTTCGTCCAGGGGAAAAACCTCTTCCGTGGAAGCGGCGGTGGACTTCCCCTTCTTCAGGCGCCCGCCCTCCACGGTGACGAAGCTCGGGCAAAAGCCGTTCACGCAGGAGTAGTCCTTGTTGCAGGTGGACTGGTTGATGGTGCGCTTCCTGCCGAATTCGGTCTCCAGCGGCTCGACCGAGAGGCAGTTGGACTTGGTGCTGCAGTCGCCGCAGCCTTCGCACACCATTTCGTTGATGACGGCGCGCTTGGCGGGATCGGGGTAGGCGTTGCGTTTGCGCCGCCGGCGCTTCTCCGAGGCGCAGGTCTGGTCGTAGATCAGCGCCGAGACACCGGGCTGCTCGCGCAGCTCGCGCTGCACGGCATCCAAGTCGTCGCGGTGGCGGATCGTGATCCCGGGCGCCCAATTGGTGCCGGCCGGATACTTTTCCGGCTCGTCGGTGACGATGACGATGGGTTTCACGCCCTCGGCGGCGATCTGGCGCGAGATCATCGCGGGGTCGAGCGGCCCGTCGTGGTGCTGGCCGCCGGTCATCGCTACGGCGTCGTTGTAGAGGATCTTGTAGGTCATGGTGACCTTGGCCGCCACCGCGGCGCGGATCGCCATCAGCCCGGAATGGTAGTAGGTGCCGTCGCCGAGGTTGGCGAAGATGTGCGTCTCCTCGGTGAACGGCGCCTGGCCGATCCAGGGTGCGCCCTCGGCGCCCATGTGCGTAAAGGTGGAGGTATTGCGGTCCATCCACACCGCCATGAAGTGGCAGCCGATGCCGGCGGTGGCGCGGCTGCCTTCCGGCACGCGCGTGGAGGTGTTGTGCGGGCAGCCCGAGCAGAAATACGGGTGACGCACCGTTGTGACGCGCGGCTTGGCGAGCGCTTTTTCCTTGAAATCGAGGAACGCGAGCCGTTCCCTGAACCCGGCGCCCAGCGACTGTGCCATGCCCAGCTTCTCCAGGCGTTTGGCGATCGCTCTCGCCACGATGGCCGGGTTGTGCTCGTAGTGGGCGGGCAGCAGCCAGGTTCCTGCAGGCTGGCCTTCGGCGCGGCTCCATTCGCCGTTGTCGTCGAACTTGCCCACCACCCGGGGTGCGCGCTTGCCCTCCTCCCAAGTGTAGAGCTCTTCCTTGATCTGGTACTCGATCAACTGGCGCTTTTCCTCGACCACGAGGATCTCCTCCAGCCCCCCGGCGAAGCGCCGCGCACCCTGCGGCTCGAGCGGCCACGACATCGCCACCTTGTAGACCCGCAAGCCGATGTCGCGCGCGACGCGTTCGTCGATGCCCAGGTCGGCGAGCGCCTGCATGGTGTCGCCGAAGCTCTTGCCGGTGGTGGCAATGCCGAGGCGCGCCGGCGGATAACCTGCGGGTGAATCCCAGACGATGCGGTCCAGGCCGTTGGCGCGCACGTAGGCGAGCGCTGCGTAGACCTTCCAGTCGAGCAGTCGCGTCTCCTGTTCGAGAAAGTTGTCCGGCCAGCGGATATTGAGCCCGCCCGGCGGCAGCGCGAAATCTGCCGGCCACGTCACCTGCACGCGATCCGGATCCACGTAGACCGACGCGCCCGACTCGACCACGTCGGTGACGCACTTGAAGCCGATCCACAGGCCCGAGTAGCGGCTCATGGCGTAGCCGTGCAGGCCGAAGTCGAGGTAGTCCTGCACGTTGGCCGGATTGAGCACCGGGATGCAGCAGGCCTTGAGAATGTGCTCGCTCTGGTGCGCGAGCGTGGAGGACTTGGCCGCGTGGTCGTCGCCCGCGAGCACCAGCACCCCGCCGTGCTTCGAGGTGCCAGCGGAATTCGCATGCTTGAACACGTCGCCGCAGCGATCCACGCCCGGGCCCTTGCCGTACCACATGCCGAAGACGCCGTCGTACTTCGCGCCGGGGAACAGCCCCAGCTGCTGCGAGCCCCAGATCGAGGTCGCGGCGAGGTCCTCGTTGACCCCCGGCTGGAATTTCACGTGGTGCGCGTCGAGGTGCTTCTGCGCGCGCCACAGCGCCTGGTCCAGGCCGCCGAGCGGAGAGCCGCGGTAGCCGGAGACGAAGCCCGCGGTGTTGCTGCCCGCGCGCTGGTCGCGTTCGCGCTGCAGCAGGAGCAGCCGTACCAGCGCCTGCGTGCCGGTAAGGAATACGCGGCCCTTGTCGAGCGTGTACTTGTCGTCGAGGGAAACCTGTGCGAGCGCGGCAGCGTCGACTGGTGCATTCATCGTTCAGTCTCCTCCAAGCGAATTTCTAGCATAGTCCTTCAGACCTGGACCTGGCGTTTCGTTCGGGGCGCTTGTTCCATCGCCCGCGGCTGATCCCAGTAGGGCTCGGGACCGAACGATTCGGCCAGGTAGTCGATGAACGCGCGCGTCTTCGCCGGCAGGTAACGGCGGTGCGGATAGACGGCGTAGATCGCGACGTCGGGGCCGAAGTCGTATCCGGGCAGCAGCCGGATCAGGGACCCGTCCTCGATTTGCCGGCGCACATCCCAGGTGGACTTGAGCGCCACGCCCATTCCGGCGACCGCCCAGTCGCGCAGCACTTCCCAGTTGTCGCAGGCGTAGTGCCCCGAGACGCGGACCGCGCCGCGTTTTCCGTCGGGACCCTTGTACTCCCAGTTCATGTGCAGGTCGGTACTCGTCAGGCAGTTGTGCTGCTGCAAATCTTCGGGGGTGCGCGGTTTGGCGTGCCGCTCGAGGTAGTCCGGGCTGGCGCAGATCACGCGCCGGTTGGGCGCGAGCTTGCGCGCGGCGAGCGAGGAATCCTCCAGCTCACCGATGCGGATCGCGACGTCGAAGCCTTCCTCGATCAGGTTCACCGTCCGGTCCGAGAGGCTCAGCACGAGCTGGATTTTCGGGTAGCGCACCGCGAAATGCGGCACCAGCGGCGCCACGTGCAGGTGGCCGAACGAGGCGGGCAATGCGGCCTTCAGCACGCCCTGCGGCTCGACGCGCCGCGCCGCGGCGGCCGCGTCCGCGTCTTCGATCTCGCCCAGGATCCGCAAGCAGGCTTCGTGGTAGCTCGCGCCTTCGTCAGTAAGCGCTAACCGCCGCGTCGTGCGGTTGACGAGGCGCACGCCGAGCCGCGCCTCGAGCGCGGCCAGCCGGCGGCTGACCACCGCCGTGGACACGCCCAGATCGCGCGCGGCGGCCGACAGGCTGCCGCTGGCAACCACCTTCGCGAACACCGACATCTCGTAAAGAGAGTCGCCCATGGGAGCCTCCCAACCTTTGCTGTTTTAGCAAAGGAGTTTTTCTTTCAGGCCTCATTGTATATCGTTCGGCAAAGCCCTAAATTTGATGCACCGCAGCACTGAGTCCTGAAATTTGGGCGGGTGCCACGGAAAGAACATAAGAACGCGCCCTCCGCGGTCTCCTCCCTCCTCCTCCGCGGTAAGGGGTTCGTCCCCTCCGCACTTGCCGAAAGGCGGTGCGGAGAGGGACCGCGTCTGGCCTGCAGTCCTACCGAAGCAGCGCGTATCCCAGGTTCACCAGGACGTACAGGCTGCCCAGGATCACCAGCACGCCGACCGCCCGCGGATGCCTGCGCACCAGTTGCTCGGCCGACATGCGCATTTTCTCCAGCGGCTCGATCGCCTTTCGCTCGGAAATGCGGCGGTCGGCCCAGGCTTCGAGGGATTTGAGGGCGCTGGGACGCACGATGAAGACCAGCCCGAACAGCAAGGCGCCAAAATTGCCTGCCAGCAGCACGTAGCGCAGGCTCTCCGACAGCCAGGCGGAGAAGCGGGCAGGTCCGACGCCGCTCAGCGACTTCACGATCGCAGATTCGCCCGAGGGCATGCCCAGCACGATCAACGAGTAAAGAGCACCAGCGCAGATCAGCGCGCCGACCAGGCGGTGCATGCGGTACAAGGGCCGGCTGATGTTGCGGTACTCCTCCAGCGGCCGGATCGCGGCGCGGGTCGAGACCCAGCGGTTCATGCGCTCGCTGATCCGGAACGCGGCCTGGCTGCCGAAGACCAGCAGCAATCCGGCCGCGAGCGCGAACACCGCGCCGAGCGCGAGGAAGATGAAGATCGTCTGCTGGACGATGCCGGAAACGAAGTTCAGGAACGGCGTGTATGCGCTCATGCGATGAATGCTGTCATATGCGTGGGAGGTCGATTGCAAAAATCCGTCTGATTGATCGGATTGCGCCGCTCGGGTGGCAATGATAAGCGCTCCTGCGGGGCCCTGCCAGAGCGTGGCCATCGGGAAAGGCGGATAATGTGCGCGGCGCGCGGCGCGCACAGGTGCGGAGCACGAGGCATGGGACGTCCGGAAAAGATCAGGCTCGGCGACATCCTCGTCGGCCAGAAAATCGTCTCCCAGGAAGACCTGCGCCTCGCGCTCGAGCAGCAGAAGCGCACCGGCCGCAAGCTCGGCCGCGTCCTGGTCGAAATGGGCTTCGTCAGCGAGGACCAGATCTGCGAGGCCATCGCGCGCCAGCTCAACATCCCCTTCGTCAACCTCAAGTTCTTCAACACCTCGCAGGAGGTGGTGCGGCGGTTGCCGGAGACCCAGGCGCGGCGTTTCCGCGCGATCGTGCTCGAGGAGCGGGGCGCAAAATACCTCGTGGGCATGTCGGACCCGACCGACCTGTTCGCGTTCGACGAGCTGACCCGGTTCCTGAAGCGCGAAATCCAGACCGCGGTGGTGAACGACGGCCTGCTGGTCCAGACCATCGACCGGCTCTACCGGCGCACCGAGGAGATCTCGGGCCTCGCCAAGGAACTCGAGCGCGACATGGGCGACTACATCGATTTCGGCGCCCTCGGTGTGGGTCTCGGCGCCGAGGACGCGCCGGTCGTCAAGCTGCTGCAAACGGTGTTCGAGGATGCGATCCAGGTGAATGCCTCGGACGTGCACATCGAGCCGCAGGAGTCGAAGGTCCAGATCCGCTTCCGCATCGACGGCGTGCTGCTGCCGCAGACCGAGACCGATGTCAAGACCGGCCCGGCAATCGTACTGCGCCTGAAGCTCATGGCGAGCCTCGATATTTCCGAGAAGCGCCTGCCGCAGGACGGGCGCTTCGCGGTGATCGTGCGCGACCAGCCGGTGGACGTGCGCATGTCGACGATGCCGACGCAGCATGGCGAGTCGGTGGTGCTTCGGTTGCTGAACCAGAAGACCGGACTGCTCGGCCTGGACCACGTCGGCATGCCCACTGACATGCTGGCGCGGTTCCGCCAGATCATCCGGCGCACCAATGCGATGGTGCTGGTCACAGGCCCGACCGGCAGCGGCAAGACGACGACCCTGTACGCCGCGCTCGCCGAGCTCAATACGGTGGACAAGAAAATCATCACCGTGGAGGACCCGGTCGAATACCGGCTGCCGGGCATCAACCAGGTCCAGATCAACGAGAAGATCGAGCTGACCTTCGCGCGCGTGCTGCGCGCGGCGCTGCGCCAGGACCCGGACATCATCCTGGTCGGCGAGATGCGCGACGAGGAAACGGCGCAGATCGGCCTGCGCGCCGCGCTCACCGGCCACCTGGTCCTTTCGACCCTGCACACCAAGGATGCGGCCAGTTCGCCGATCCGCCTGATCGACATGGGCGCGCCGAATTACATGGTGGCGACCTCGCTGCACGCGGTGCTCGCGCAGCGGCTGGTGCGGCTCAACTGCGAGAGCTGCGCCGAGCCCTACCAGCCGGTCGACCTGGAATTGCGCTGGCTTGCGGCGCGGCCTGACGAGGGCGGTGGACCGGCCCGCTTCATGCGCGGCCGCGGTTGCTCGAACTGCAATGGCACCGGGTTCCAGGGCCGGATCGGCGTCTACGAAATGCTCGAGATGACGCCGGAGCTGGCGCGCGCGGCGAGCAGCAGCGATACCAGCCTTTTTACCGAAGTCGCCAAACGGCAGCTCGAGGGTCATACGCTGGGACGCAACGCGTACAGGCTGGCGGCCGCGGGACGCACCACGCTCGATGAGGCGATCCGCGTCGCGAGCGCCCAGGAGGAGTAATTGCCGTATTTCAACTTCAAGGGGCGCAACACCAGGGGCGAGCTCATCACGGGAACGCTGGAAGGCGGCGACGCCGGCCTGATCGCCGACCAGCTGATGAATACCGGCATCACGCCGGTGGACATCCAGGCGAGCCAGCGCGTCCTGGGCGAGCGCGCGCCGGACTGGTGGCGCAACCTCGGCCGCCGCAAGGCGACGCTGCTCGACCTGATGCTCTTCAGCCGCCAGATGTATACGCTGCTCAAGGCCGGCGTGCCGATCCTGCGCGCGCTTGCCGGCCTGCAGGAATCGGCGGTCAACCCGACCATGATCGACGTGATCAAGGACCTGCGCCAGAGCCTGGACGCCGGGCGCGAGCTCTCGGCCGCGATGCGCCGCCATCCGCAGGTGTTCTCGTTCTTCTACGTCAGCCTGATCCGGGTGGGCGAGCTGACCGGCCAGCTCGAGGACGTGTTTCTGCGGCTGTACAACCACCTCGAGTTCGAAAAGGAGATCCGCGAAAGCATCCGCGCCGCGGTCCGCTATCCGATCTTCGTGCTGTGCGCGATGGCGGGGGCCGTCGTGATCGTCAACCTGTTCGTCATTCCGGCCTTCGCCAAGGTCTATGCCGGCTTCAAGGCGGAATTGCCCTTCCTGACCAAGCTGCTGATCAATTTTTCGAATCTCATGGTCGAGACCTGGTACCTGCAGCTCGGCGCGCTGATCGCCGCGGGCCTCGGCTTCCGCGCCTGGATCGCCACCCGCAACGGCAAGTACAAGTGGGACCGCCTCAAGCTGCGGATCCCGATCGCGGGCAAGATCATCCTGAAGGCGACGCTGGCGCGTTTCGCGCGCAGTTTTTCGCTGGCGCTGCAAAGCGGCGTGCCGGTGGTCCAGGCGCTCAGCACGGTGGCGCTGGTGGTGGACAACGACTATATCGGCCAGCGCGTCGAGCAGATGCGCGACGGCGTGGAGCGCGGCGAAAGCGTGCTGCGTACCGCGGTCACGTCTGGCGTATTCACCACGGTGGTGCTGCAGATGATCGCGGTCGGCGACGAGACCGGCGAGCTCGACAGCCTGATGCGCGAGGTGGCGGACCTCTACGAACGCGACGTCCAGTACGAAGTGAAAACCCTGTCGCAGCAGATCGAACCGGTCCTGATCGTCGGCCTCGGCGGCCTGGTCCTGATCCTCGCCCTCGGCGTGTTCCTGCCGATCTGGGACCTCGGCAAGGCCGCGATCGCCAAGTAGAGGAGCGCGCGACCTGATCCGCCTGCGCGGCTTCAGCCTGCTCGAGCTGGTGGTCGCGCTCCTGCTGATCGCGGTGCTGATCGGCGTGTTTCTCGAGCGCGCCCTCTACTACCGGGAACTCGCGGAAAAATCCGCGATGGAGCAGGTGGCGATGGACCTGCGCTCGAGCGTCAATCTCAGGGTCGCCGAACTGGTGCTGGAGAACCGGTTTGCCGAACTCGGGGCGATGCCGGCGCAAAATCCCATGGATCTGCTGGCAGGCAAGCCGCAGAATTATCTCGGAGTCCTGGACGAGCCGCAGCCGGCGAGCCAGGCGGGTGGAAACTGGTATTTCGACAAGAAATCGAAGGAAGTCGTATACTGTGTTGATTTGGGGCGCTATTTCGCCCCCGACGAAAGCGGCCGCTCCTGCGTTTCCTGGCACGTGGTGCTGGTCCCGGGGACGGATGCAAGCGCGGCCCCGCAGTGGGCGCGCTTCGCGCTGGTGAAGCCGTACCGCTGGTTTTGAATGGGCGCAAACCGCCCGGGAGTCTGAGCAGATGCGTGCATCGGGAATCGCAGGCGCTAACCGCAAACCCGGCAGGGGATTCACCCTGATCGAGCTCGTGGTGGTGATTGCGATCGTCGGCATTCTCGCGGCGGTCGCGCTGCCGCGATTCATCGCCATGCAGAATCAGGCGCGCAGCGCGAAAGCGCAGGCGTTCTTCGGCGCGATTCGCTCGGCGTCGGTGCTGGCGCACGCCGGCTGCATCGCGAACGTGGGCGGTAGCTGCACGCCCACGGGGGGCTCGGTCATCATGGAGGGGGCGATCATCAACATGGTGAACGGATATCCCACCGCAAACATCGCGACCACGACGCCCGGCGGCATCATCCTCGCCACCCAGATCAACCCGACCGCCGATGCGGTGACCGTGGCCGTGGTCGGCAATTCGGTCACCATCGACATCAATGGCGGCACCTCGCCGAACTGCCGCGTGACCTACACCGAGCCGGTCGCGATCAACACGGCCCCTATCGTGGTAGTTGATGTGAGCGGTTGCTGACCTAAATATACGATCAAGAAATCATTCAGAATCAGTGAAATACGTGAAAACATCCACAACTTCCCGGAAACGCTGCGATCGGGCTCTCGCATTGTGGATACACTGCGCCGAGTTGGACGGTGCGCTGCGGCGCGCCGGGCACGTGG
>MEQQ01000124.1:9175-13511 GCA_001770285.1 Betaproteobacteria bacterium RBG_16_66_20 | reverse complement strand
CACGCTCGGAATGATGACGCGCACCGCGCGCGGCCACACCGCGCGGCCGCTCAAGGCGGGGCGCGCCGAAATCGCGGCCTACGTACTGGTGCAACTGGCAGCAGCGGTCCGGGTATTTCTTCCGCTGCTGTTGCCCTCGGCCTATGTCGCCGCGGTAATGCTCTCCGCCGTTCTCTGGTCAGCGGCATTTGCTGTCTTCGTGGTTGCCTACTTCCCGATCCTCACCCGCCCGCGCCTCGACGGACAGCCGGGCTAATCGACCGGCAAGCCCGCCGCCTTCCATTCCGGGAAGCCGTGCTGCAGGCGGCGCGCCTTCCAGCCGCGCTTCCTGAGCTTCAGCACCGCCTCGAACGACATCAGGCAGTACGGCCCGCGGCAGTACGCCACGACCTCGCGCTGCTTGGACAGTTTCGCCAGGCCGCTTTCCAGCCTGTCAATCGGGATATTGACCGCGCCCGGCAAGTGCCCTGCCGCGAATTCCTCGGGCGGGCGCACGTCGAGCACGGTGACCAACCCCCGTTTCGCACGGCTGAGCAATTCGTCGAAGGCAATGGGCTCGAGCGCGTCCTTGTCGCCGAGGAATTCGGCGACCAGCTGCTTCACCTCGGCGAGGCGCAATTCCGCGACCGTGTGAAGCACGTCGTACAGCCGTACCACGTCGTCGCCCGCGAGGCGATAGTAGACGCGCTGGCCCTCCTTGCGCGGAATCACCAGCCCCGCTTGCCGAAGGGCCTGAAGATGCTGCGATGTGTTGGCCATGCTGATCCCGGCCAATTCGGCGAGCGCCTCGACCGAGCGTTCTCCTTGCGCCATCAATTCAAGCAGTTGCAGGCGGTTTCCGCTCGCGAGCGCCTGCGCCACCTTGGCGAGCGACTGGTAGAGATCCTTCTTCACCGAATCGGTTGACATGGTCCGACGCTTCTCCTAGTATTCAATTGATCGCTTGAATACTAACATGATAACGGAAGCATCCTACCTGCTGGAGCACAAGACCGCGGTGCGCGTGCCGCACCGGGGAGCAATCCCCGTCAAGCCGTGGATCGAGGCGCATGAACTGCGTCGCACTCTCGACGCGGAGGGGGCGCCGGCCATCGTGGACGTGCGCGGGCTGTGCGAGTTCTTCAGCGGCCCGCTCGGCCGCATTGCGACCGCCATCAATATTCCGCTGCCGCAGCTGCGCGGCTGCATCAAGGAACTCGGGCACCTGAAACCGGTGAGCATTGTCCTCGTTTCAAGGACCCAGGCGCGTGCGGCGCAAGCTGCAATGCAGCTACGTGCAGCGGGCTTCCGGAACGTATCCATATTGCGGGGAGGCATGGAGCAATGGGACAGGCTTGGATACCCGCGCCTGAGCGCCCCGTTGTCGAGAAGTCGCCTGTGAAATTCCTGCTGCCCCCGGTATGTCCACACACGGTCTGATGGATGCGGCCGCCTTGCTGCTGAGCCACGAGGTCGCGGTGCGCCTCGGGGCGTTCCTCGGCATTCTCGCGCTAATGGCGGCGTGGGAAGCGCTCGCGCCGCGGCGCGCGCTTGCCGTGTCCAAAGCGCGGCGCTGGGCGAGCAACCTGGGAATCGTGTTCCTGAACAGCGCGCTGCTGCGAATCGTCTTCCCCGCCACCGCGGTAGCGGTAGCTGTGCTCGCGCAGGAGCGCGGCTGGGGTCTGCTCAATCAGCATGACGTCCCCTTCGCGCTCGCGGTGGTCGCCTCGGTCGTCGCGCTCGATTTTGCGATCTATCTGCAGCACGTGATGTTCCACGCGGTGCCCGCGCTGTGGCGCCTGCACCGCATGCACCACGCCGACCTCGATTTCGACGTCACCACCGGCGCGCGCTTTCACCCGATCGAGATTCTGGTCTCGATGCTCATCAAGATGGCGGCGATCATGGTGATCGGGCCGCCTGCGGTGGCGGTGATGGTCTTCGAGGTGCTGCTGAATGCGACCGCCATGTTCAATCACGCCAACGTCCGTCTTCCCCCGGCCGCGGACCGGTTGCTGCGCCTTTTCGTCGTGACGCCCGATATGCACCGCGTGCACCACTCAGTCGAGGAGCACGAGACCAATTCCAACTTCGGCTTCAACCTGTCGCTGTGGGACCGGCTGTTCCGCACCTACAAGGCGCAGCCCGACGCCGGCCACGAGCGCATGACGATCGGCATCCGCGGATACCGCGCACCGAAGCTCGTGTCGGATCTGCCGGGAATGCTCGTGCTGCCGTTCCTCGGCGAGGACACCGGTTACGCCATCAATCGCAGGCTATGGGAGCGCCAGCCTTGAACGCGCGCACGGTTGGGCGCGCGGCGCTCGTCGCAACGCTGGCGATCGCGATCATTGCCGCCTACCTGCATCGCAACGCGCTCGACATGGCGGAGCTCGACCGCTGGGTGCGGGATGCCGGCGCGTGGGGGCCGGCCTTCTACATGGGCGCGTACGCCTTCGCCGCCGTGCTCTCGTTGCCGGGCGCTCTCCTCACGCTCGCGGGTGGTGCGCTTTTCGGCCCGGTATGGGGCACCTTCTACAGCCTTACCGGCGCGACGATCGGTGCGACCGCGGCGTTCGCCATCGCGCGTTACGCCGCGTCCGACTGGGTCGGGCGCCGCGCCAGCGGCTGGACGCGGAGCCTCGTCGACGGCGTCGAGAAGGAGGGCTGGCGGTTCGTCGCCTTCGTGAGGCTCGTGCCGCTCCTGCCATTCAATCTTCTCAACTACGCGCTAGGCCTGACGCGCATCCCGCTCTGGCACTACGTGCTTGCGTCGTACGTGTTCATGTTGCCTGGAGCGCTTGCCTACACCTATCTCGGCTATGCGGGGCGCGAGGCGATCGCGGGCGCCGATGGCGTGCTCGAGAAGGGACTGGCTGCGCTCGCGCTGCTCGCGGCGGTCGCGTTCTTGCCGCGCTTCGTGCGGCGGCTGCGCGGCTCCGGGCGGTCGGCCGGCGAAACGCTCGGCGCCGCGGAACTCAAGGCCCGTCTGGACGAACGCCAGGAGATTTTCGTCCTCGACGTGCGAACCGTCGCGGACTACGCCGACGGCCATGTGCCAGGCGCGGCGAACGTTCCCGTCGAGGCGTTGCCGCAGCGCGTCTCCGAACTCGCAGCCTGGCGCGACAGGCCCCTTGCGGTCATCTGCCACACCAACCGCCGCTCCGGGGCGGCCGCGCGTCAGCTCAGGGAACAGGGCTTTCGGAACGTGCTCCTCGTGAACGACGGCATGCTCGCGTGGCAGCAGGCGGGATTCCCGGTCGACAAGCCGAGGCACGTGTGAGCCGATGAAGGAGAACGAGACATGAAGAACCTGTTGATCCTGAACGATCCGCCCTACGGCACCGAGCGCAGTTACAACGCGCTGCGGCTGGCCCGCTCCCTGCTGAAAGCAGGCGGCGAGGAAGTCAGGGTGTTCCTGATCGGGGACGCCGCCGCCTGCGGCAAGAGCGGACAGAAGGTGCCGCAGGGCTATTACAACATCGGCGACATGCTCGGAATGATCGGCCGCGCCGGCGGCGAGATCGGCGTCTGCGGCACCTGCATCGACGCGCGCGGGATCCACGAGAAAGACCTTGTCGAAGGCGCCTTGCGCAGTACGATGGACGAGCTGACCGCGTGGACCCAGTGGGCCGACAAGGTACTGGTGTTTTGAAAGCCATTACATGAGCCGCACTGCCCTGGTGCTGGGCGCGGGACTCGGCGGCATGGTCGCGGCGCAGAACTTGCGCCGCCTCCTGCCGCAGAGCGACCGCGTGGTGCTCGTCGAGCGCGAGGCACTGCACGTGTTTCCGCCGTCCCTGCTCTGGCTGATGGTCGGGCAGCGCAGCGCAGGTGCCATTTCACGCCGCTGCGAGCACGCCGCTCGAGCGGGAATCGAACTCGTACGCGGTGAGGTATCCGCCATCGATCCGGCGGCGAAGACGGTACGCGTGGGAGAGCAGACCCTGCGCGGCGACGCGCTGGTGATCGCCCTCGGCGCCGAGTATGCGCCGCAGGCGATTCCAGGGCTCGCCGAGGCCGGCCTGTGCATCTACACGCTCGAGGGCGCGACCGCGATCCGCGACGCTCTCGCGGGCTTCGAAGCGGGACGCCTGGTCGTGCTCACCGCAGCGCCGCAATACAAATGCCCGGCGGCACCCTACGAAGCAGCGCTGCTCGCGGACAGCTACCTGCGCGAGCACGGTCGGCGTGACGGTGTCAGCATGGATTTCTACGCCGCCGAACCGGGGCCGATGATGGTTGCCGGCGCTGCGGTCTCGGCGGGCGTGCGCGCGATGATCGAGTCGCGCGACGTGCATTACCACCCCGAGCATCAGGTCAAGGCGATCGATCCGGCGGCGCGGAAAATCGAGTT
>MEQQ01000124.1:5910-9164 GCA_001770285.1 Betaproteobacteria bacterium RBG_16_66_20 | reverse complement strand
GGCCGGCTTCGACCTGCTCCTCTATGTACCGCCGCACCGTGCGGCCGCTGCGGTGCGCGAAGCGGGACTTACCAACGATTCGGGCTGGATTCCGGTGGACCGTCACACGCTCGAGACCAAACACCCCGGCGTTTACGCGCTCGGCGACATCACCGTGATCCCGCTCAAGATGGGACGCCCGCTTCCCAAAGCGGGCGTGTTCGCGCACGGTCAGGCCGAGGTCGTGGCGCACAACATCGCGCGCGAGTGGACCGGCCGCGGCGAGCCCAAGCGCTTCGAGGGCGAAGGCATGTGCTTCATCGAGACCGGCGGCGGGCGCGCAGGGATGGGCAGCGGCAACTTCTACGCCGAGCCCCTGCCCGATGTCAGGCTGCGCCAGCCGGGCCTGCTCTGGCACGGCGCCAAGGTGCTCTACGAAAAATACTGGCTCTGGAGCCGGTTCTAGCGGACGAAGGAAAAAGGCGCATGAAGTTCACGCAAGACTTTCTCAGGGCACTGATGCTGTCTGCGCTGCTTGTTCCGTTGGCGCCGCAGACTGCGAGCGCCGGCGGGCCGCCGGGACCGGCGGAAATCAACGGCCAGAAAGTGCTGACGCTGGTCAGCCGCGATCCGCCCGGCGTGCGCTGCAACAACAACATCCAGGTGGCCGCCGAGCTGTCGAACATCTACAAGATTCCGGTGGTGGTCGTGCCCGCCGGTTTTGCCGGCCCCGGCGCGAAAGCGCCCGCGGTGTACTACGGCAGGGACATGATCGCCGAGGACGGCGGCGCGCACGACGGCATGGTGAGCTATTCGATGGTTGCCGACGTGCTGGAGATCGAAGACGCGAGGAAGCATCAGCTGAAAGGCCGTCTGTTCGAGGTGAAGAAAGAGCACGACTCGCTGAAAAACGCGATCAAGACGACAAGGTAGGGATACGCGACGATGTGCGAACTGTTTGGCTGGAGCAGCGCAGAGCCGGTACGGCCGGAGGCGCTGTTGCGCGCGTTCGGCGCGCGCGGCGGCGCGACCGCCGACCATGTCGACGGCTGGGGGCTCGCCTATCTCGAGGGCGGCGCGCTGCGCCTCGAGAAGGAACCTTCCGCGGCGGCGCCGAGTGCGCGCTTCGCCGCGCTCGCCGGCGGCATCGTGTCCGATCTGGTCATCGGACACGTCCGCAAGGCCGATTTTCCCCGCTTGAACACGCTTGCCAACACTCACCCCTTCGTGCACGAATGCTGCGGGGCGCGCTGGGTGTTTGCGCATAACGGCCTGGTGCCCGGGGCGGTCGCGCGCTCCAGAACGGTCGCGCCGCGGCTGTGCCGTGCCGACGGCGACACCGACTCCGAGCACGCTTTCTGCCTCGTGCTCGAAGCGCTCGCCGACTGCCACGCGCCGAACGCCGACATGCAGAGCGCGGCGTGCCTCGAGACGCTGGCCGATGTCGCCCGCAACATCGCCGCCTTCGGCAAGTTCAATTTCCTGCTTTCCGACGGCGAGCGGCTCTACGCCTACTGTTACGACAGGCTGCATTGGCTGGAGGCCGGCGCGCCGGCCGCGGGCGGCGGCCGATCGGTCGCCATCGCGACGCAGCCGCTTGGCGAAGTGCGCTGGCGGGCGTTCAAGGCGGGCGAGTTGCGGGTCTACCGCGGCGGCGCGCTGCTCGCGAGTGCGACCGGCCACGTCGCGGGCGAACCCGCATTCCAGGAAGGAGCCTTGTCATGAGAACGCATCGTCACGCGATTCCTGTCGCGCTGTTCGCCTTGTGCGGCGCGCTGGCGCTGCCGACCGCGGCGCAGGAGATCACCAAGCTGAAGGGCCGCGTCGTCGGCGAGCGCTGCGCCAAGACCGGCAAGATCGGCGAGTGTTACCTGAAGTGGGCCGATCCGATGGTGCTCTACACCGAGGACGGCGACCAGTACGCGATCGATTTCGGCGGCCGCAACGCAATCACCCAGGAGCGGCTCGACGAGGCGTTCGGGCAGGAAGTGGAAGTGCACGGCTGGGTGACGGGCGGGACCAGGGTGCAGATGTCGCAACTCAATATCCTGCGCCCGGCGGCAGGCAAGGAATTCTTCAAGGGATGACTGTGATCCACGGCCCCCGGGTGGGGCCGGTTCAAGGCGAGGGAGATACGACATGGTAACGATGGTGAAGCGTTTCGTTGCGGCAGCGCTCGGTGTGCTCCTGCTGATCGGCGCGTCCGCTGCGCGGGCCGAAGGGTACGCGCGCCCGGAGTTGTTGGTCGAGACCGAACAGCTTGCGAAGCTGCTCGGCCAGCCGAACGTGCGCGTGGTGGACACGGTGGACCCGGCGAGCTACCAGCGGGCGCATATCCCCGGCGCGGTCAACGTCTTCTATCTCGACGTCGCCAAGCTCGAGGCGCGCAAGAAGAACGGCCATCCGCTGAGCGAGGCGGAAGCCGAGAAGATCTTCGGCGAAGCCGGGATCGACGCCGGCACGCAGGTGGTGGTGTACGACGGCGGCGAAGGCCCGTTCGCGTCCGGCGTATGGTTCGCGCTTGATTTTTTCGGCCACAAGCAGGTACGCGTCCTGAACGGGGGTTTTCGCAAGTGGCTGAAGGAAGGCCGGCCGGTGACGCAGGACGCGCCCACGGTCGAGAAGAAGAAATTCGCTGCAAAGCCCGGCCCCGAGAAGGTGGCGACGCGCGACTGGATCGAGAAGAACCTGCGCAACAAGGAGGTTGTTTTCGTCGATACGCGCTCGTTCAACGAATACATCGGCAAGGACGTCCGGCCGGGCGCTTCGCGCGGCGGCCACCTCCCGGGCGCGGTCCATATCGAATGGACCAAGTTCAGCGACAAGCTCGCAACGTTCAAGTCGGCCGAACAGATCGAGGCGGTACTGAAGCAGCGCGGCATCACCAAGGCTACCAAGGTCGTGACCTATTGCCAGACCGGCATCGGACGCTCGACCGACATGGCGCTGGCGATGAAGCTGATCGGCTGGGACAACGTCGTCGAGTACACCGGATCCTGGGAGGAGTGGTCATCCGACCCGCGTCTGCCGATTGAAAAGTAGAAAAGGAGGAACGCATATGAACATTGCATTGGGCGGGTTGTTGACCGGCGCCGCGTTCGGCTTCGTGTTGCATCGCGGAGGGCTCACGCGTTACTCACGGATCATGGGGACCCTCCTCATGCAGGACCTGAAGGCGATGAAGTTCATGTTCACCGCGCTCGCCGTGGCGGCGCTCGGTCTGGGACTGGCCGATATCGCCGGAATCGAAGCGCTCGCGCCGCGCGTGAACCCGT
>MEQQ01000124.1:0-5897 GCA_001770285.1 Betaproteobacteria bacterium RBG_16_66_20 | reverse complement strand
CGGCCATTTCGTCGGCGGCGTGCTGTTCGGCGTCGGCATGGCGCTCGGCGGCTTCTGACCCGGCACCTGCGCGGCCAGGCTGGCCGCCGGAAAATGGCTCATCGTTCTGGGACTCGCCGGCATGCTCGCGGGAGTGTTCGCGTTCGACGCGGTGTTTCCGCACCTGCCCGAGTGGGGTATCCGCGCTTTCCCGCAAAGCATGACCCTGCCGGTGCTGCTTGACGTCTCGTACGCCTCGCTCGCGATCGCGCTCGGCGTCGTGGTGTTGCTGATGGTGGCATTCGCCGACCGGGTCGATCCGGCTGCGCGGGCAGAGCGCGGCGCGCCGGCGGCGCAACCATTATCCAGCCGCGAATGGGGATTCGTCACCGCGGGCGTGGTCGCGGGGCTGGTGATCCTCGCCGCCACGGCGCAGGGACAGTATCTCGGCATTTCGGGCGGCTTTGCTGCCCTGGTGGCTCATGTCGCGATGCCGTTTGGGATGACCCTCGACAGCGTGCCGGTGCTGGACGATACGACCGCATGGCGCGCAGCGATGGTGCTCGGGCTGTTCGCGGGCGCTGCGGCGAGCGCGATGCAGTCGGGGAGCTTTCGCAACGTCCCGGTCACACCGCTGTGGCAGGCCGCATTTCCGTCCGGATTGAAGACCCGCGCGGGCGCGGTGCTGACGGGCGGATTCCTGATCATGTTCGGCGCCCTGCTCGGCGGCGGCTGCACTACCGGTCAATTCATGGCGGGCTTTCCCACGCTCTCGGTCGGCAGCTTTGCGATGGGGCTGACCTTCTTCGGCGCGGGCATGGCGACGGCATTTGTCCTGTACTGGGGCCGCTGGCGCAAGTTCGCCGAAGTCCGCGCGCAGCCTCTGGATCTGGCAACCGATTGAGCGCGGCAACCACGGGGAGGTACACGAGATGAACATCCGCTGGCACGCCTTCTACCTGAGCCTGATCGGCATTCTGCTCGTCGCGCTGGTCTGGCAGGGCGCGAAGCCGCAGCGCGTCACGCTCGGCCTGGAGCGCGAGGTTGCCCCCACGGCGCTTTACGGAGCGATCCGCAAGGCGCCCGGAAAGCACCAGATCGTGGACCTGCGCCCCGCTGCGGAATTCGAGGACGGCCACCTGCCCCAGGCGGTGCGCATCGCGATCCCGCTCGCGCCGGGCGCGCCGCTCGACCGCTACCGGCCCACGATCGTGGTCACCGACACCGGAGATCCAGGTTTATTCGCGGCGCTCGCCGGCGAGTTCAAGCTCGCCGCCAATCTCGAGGGCGGGATGATGCAGTGGCGCATGAGCCGCCTGCCCGAGGTCTCGGGACTGACGGACATCGAAGGCATGCGGCGCGGCCGAGCCGGATGACTATGACCATGTCCCTCCGGCGGAGGGACCGAAATGGCGAGACAGTGCGGAACCCGCGCGCGGGTTTTGGTCTTACGGCACTGCTCGCGGCGCTCATCGCCATCCCGACTGCGGCCGCGCCGGGAGAATTGAAGCCCGTCAAGGGCGCGATCATCGCGGGCGATTTCGTCACGCAGGATCTGCGCGGCAAGCCGGTGCGCTTCGCCGAGTTGCGCGGCAAGGTGGTGCTGCTCAACTTCTGGGCGACCTGGTGCGCGCCGTGCCGCAAGGAGATGCCCTCCATGGAGCAGCTGCACCGCGAGTACAAGGAGCGGGGTTTGGTCGTGCTCGCCGTGTCCCAGGACCAGGGGCCGATACGCGAGGTGCAGGCTTTCGCGCAGGAACTCAAGCTGAGCTTTTCGGTGTGGCACGACCGCGACGGCCTCGTCGGGCGGCAGTACAGCATCCCCGGCGTGCCGACTTCGTACCTGGTCGGCGCCGATGGCCGGATCGCTTACCGCGCGCTGGGCGAATACGATTGGTCGGGACCCGAGGCGCGGCGGGCGGTCGAGCGGCTGCTCGCGGCGCGCGAACGTTAGCAGGCGCGGAGACGGAAGAAGATGGCCAGCAGACGCGATTTCCTGAAATACTCCGGCGCCGGTTTCTGCGGCTTGCTGAGCGGCCTGCCCGACGAGCTGCTGGCGCGTGTCCAGGACGTGGACGATCCGCTCTCGAGCTATCCCTACCGCGCCTGGGAGGATTTCTACCGCAAGGAATTCGCCGCAACGCGCGGCAACAGCCAGGGCTACGCCTTCCACTGTTCCAACTGCCAGGGCAACTGCGCGTTCCTGGTGTTCGCCAAGGACGGCGTGGTGACGCGCGAGGAACAGCTTGCGCAGTATCCGCAGATCAGTCCCGACATTCCCGATCCCAATCCGCGCGGCTGCAACAAGGGCACGATCCACTCGCAGGCCATGTACGAGAAGGACCGTCTGCTCTATCCGCTCAAGCGCGCGGGTGCGCGCGGCGAAGGAAAATGGCAGCGCGTGTCCTGGGACCAGGCGACCGGCGAGATCGCCGACAAGGTCGTGGACACGCTGGCGAAGCACGGGCCGGGCGGCCTGATGGTCTACACCGGCACCGGCATCCTCTCCCAGGGCCGGCGCGCGGGACCGCTGCGCCTGGGCTCGCTGCTCGGCGCAATCCGCCTCTATCCCTCGAGCGCGGTCGGCGACATGTTCACCGGCGCGACGCTCGCCTACGGCATCCCCAACGTCGGCACCTCGCTCGATGCCTGGTTCGAGATGGACTACATCGTGCTGTGGAGCTTCAACCCGAACGTCACGCGCATTCCCGACGCGCATTATCTGTGGGAGGCCAAGTGGCGCGGCGCCAAGGTCGTGGTCGTCTCGCCGGACTACAACCCCACCGCCACCCACGCCGACTGGTGGATCCCGATCAACCCGGGCTCGGACAGCTTCCTCGCCATGTCGCTGGTTCACGTGGTGCTCAAGGAGAAGCTCTACAAGGAGGATTTCATTCGTGAGCAGACCGATCTCACGTTCCTGGTGCGAGAGGACAACGGCCGGCTGCTGCGCATGAGCGACCTGCGCAAGGACGGCAAGGACGACGTGTTCTACTGCTGGAACGAAGTCACCAAGGCCGCCACGCCGATGCCCGGCACGCAAGGCCATTTCCGCAAGACGCTGCGGCTCGGCGCGCTCAAGCCCGCGCTCGCCGGACGCTTCGAGGTCGAGGGCGCGGATGGCAAACCGATCGCGGTGACCACGGTATTCGAGATGGTGCGCGCCGAGGCCGCGAAGTTCTCGCCGGAGGAAACGCAGAAACACACCGGCATCCACCCGAGCCTCGTGGTCAAGCTCGCGCGCGAGTACGCCGCCGCGCACGACCCGGGGCTCACCATCGGCTTCTCGCTGCACAAGTACGCCTGGGGCATCCTCGCCTGCTGGGCACAGGCGCTCTTTTGCGCGCTCACCGGGCACGACGTGGTGGACACCGAGCACCAGTGGAGCCTGGGCGGCATCGGGCCGCTGTCCAGCCCCAAGCCGGCGCGCTTCGAATCCGGCTTCCTCGGCGAGTGGCTCTCGGGGCGCATGTGGGAGACCTTCAAGCAGCATTACGAGAGCAAGGAATTCGCGAGTCGCGCGGGCCTTGCGCCCGACGACCTCGTCAAGCTCGCCGAGCAGAGCCGCAGCAACAAGTGGCTCACAAACTTCGGCGAGCCCAGGGTGCGGATCCTGTTCGCCGACAACATGTTCCGGCGCAACAAATCCTCGGAGCACTACAAGAAGGCGGTGCTCGATGCGACCGACCTCTACGTCAACGTCAATTTCCGCATGGATTCCTCGGCGGAGCTCGCCGACTACGTGCTGCCCGCGATCAGCCACTACGAGGGCTGGGACATCCGCGGCGAGGTCGGCTACCACCGCTACGTGAACCTGACGGTGCCGCCGCCGGGCTTGAAACCCGTCGGCGAGACCAAATCCGAGTGGGAGATCTGTCGCCTGCTCGCCGCGAAGATCGAGCAGGCGGCGAAACACCGTGGGCTGGCGAGCATGCCGGATCCGGTCTTCACGGTGGAGAAAGACGGCAAGAAGGAGCCGGTCACGCGCGACCTCGACACCCTGCACACCGATTACACCATGCAGGGCAAGCTCAACACCGACAAGGACGTGGTGAAGTGGCTGATCGAGAACGTCCCGGCCTTCAAGCCGTGGAAGTTCGAGGACGCGGTCGAGCGCGGGTTCCTCGTCCTCAACAACGAGGCCGGCCTGACGTCGCCGCTCTACGCCGACAAGCCGTACCGCTCGTTCGAGGAGCAGTTCTATTTGAAGCGCCCCTATCGCACGCTCTCCGGGCGCCAGCAGTTCTACATTGACCAGGAGGTGTTTCTGAAGCTCGGTTGCGTCGTGCCCACGGCGCGCGAGTCGCTGCACCCGGCGAAATTCCCGCTCAAGTTCTACTCGCCGCACACGCGCTGGGGCATCCACTCCACCTGGCGCAGCAACAAGTACATGCTGCGCTTGCAACGCGGCGTGCCGCACGTGAACATCAATCCCGGGGATGCCACCGCGCGCGGCATCCGCGACGGCGATACCGTGAGGGTCTACAACAACGTCGGCGAGTTCACCGCCATGGCCAAGGTACTGCCGAGCCTGCGCCCCGGCACGCTCATGATGGACCATGCCTGGGAGCCGCACCAGTTCCGCAAGCGCATCGGCATGGACGCTCCGGTGGCGGGGTTGCTGTCGCCGCTCGAACTCGCCGGCGGCTGGGGGCACCTCAAATTCGGCGCCGAGTGGGACGGCAACCAGCTCGCTTACGAGTCGAGCGTCGACGTGGCCAAAAGCTGAGGACAGGAACCATGTCGAAACGGCAACTCGCGATGGTGATGGATCTCAACAAGTGTATCGGCTGCCAGACCTGCACCAGTGCCTGCAAGACCCAGTGGACCAGCCGCGACGGGCGCGACTACATGTACTGGAACAACGTCGAGACCCATCCGGGCAACGGCTATCCTCGCAAGTGGCAGGAAGCGGGCGGCGGTTTCGACCAGAGCGGCATGCCGCGGCCCGGGCGTATCCCGGACCTCGATCAGGACTACGGCGCGCCGTTCGATCTGAATTACGACGCCGCGCTCAATCCGCTCGGCAAGCGCGTCACCGGTGAGCTGCCGCATCTCGCGCCGGTGCGCGCCCCCGGCCACGGCCCGAACTGGGACGAGGACCAGGGCGCGGGTGAGTATCCGAACAGCTATTACTTCTATCTGCCGCGCATCTGCAACCACTGCACAAACCCGGCCTGCCTCGCAGCCTGCCCGCGCAAGGCGATCTACAAACGCGAGGAGGACGGCATCGTCCTCATTGACCAGGAGCGCTGCCGCGGCTACCAGCACTGCGTGGCCGCGTGCCCGTACAAGAAGGTGTACTTCAACCCGTTGTTCAAGCGCTCGGAGAAGTGCATCTTCTGCTTTCCGCGCATCGAGCAGGGCCTGCCGCCCGCCTGCGCCCAGCAATGCGTCGGGCGTATCCGTTTCGTGGGTTTCCTCGACGACGCCGAGGGGCCGGTGCACAAACTGGTGGAAAAATGGAAGGTGGCGCTGCCGCTGCACGCCGAGCTCGGTACCGGACCGAACGTGTACTACGTCCCGCCGCAGTCGCCGTTCAAGTACGACGCCGAAGGAAAGCTCACTGCCGAACGCCGTATCCCGGATACATTCCTCGTCGGGCTCTTCGGCCCGCGCGTGCCGGAGGTACTCAAGTTGATCGAGGCCGAGCGCGACAAGAAACGCCGCGGCGAGAAGTCCGAGCTCATGGACCTCCTCATCGCGTACCGGCACGCGGAGATGTTCAAGCTGGACGCGGGCTATTACCAGAAACCCGCGGCGACTCCGCCCGCGAAGGCCGAGGCCGCGCCGACAACGGGCGCGCGCCGCCGGCGCGTCATTCCCATCGTGCTCGAGGGCAGCCTTCAGGAGCGCCTGGACAACCTGGAGGTGGCCGCGGGTAATCACGCCGGGGATGAAGTGTGAAGCCGCTGCTT
>MEQQ01000123.1:14690-21346 GCA_001770285.1 Betaproteobacteria bacterium RBG_16_66_20 | reverse complement strand
GCTTTGCACCCTTTAGGATCTCGTCGACGAAGTGGGCGGCCCGCCGGTGCATCCCCGCGTAGCTCGGCCCAAAGGACATCAAGCCACCCGCCTCGACCAACTCCCGGTACGCGTACACCCCGGGCAGGCGGTTCTTGGCTTCGAAGTCCACGATGCGGGCGCGGTTGTGCAGGAAGACACGATCCGCCAACACGAGAAGTGCACCTGGCCGCTCCCTGACGATTGCTGCGAACGCATTGTCGAGTTCTTCCGAGGCTCGCACCCCCAGAGATTGCACTCTCATTCGCAACACCTGGGCCGCAGCCCGCACTTCTTTCTCGGCGACCACGGAGAACGGGCTGGCCGGATTCCACAGCACAGCGATATGCGAGAGGTTGGGGATCATTTCCCTGAGCAACTGCAACCGTTTCCCTTCCAGTTCCTGCGCGATCGAGGTCAACCCCGTGATGTTCCCACCGGGCCGCCGGAGGGACGCGACGATACCCGTGCCGACGGGATCACCTACAGCTACCATGACGAGCGGGACCGACGCTGCCGTCTTCTTGACCGCGAGGACGGCCGGCGTACCGGCGGTAACGATTACATCGACCTTCAGGGCGGCCAGTTCGGCGATCAGGGCGGGAAAGCGTTCGTACCTTCCTTCCGCCCACCGATACTCGATCAGAACGTTCCGGCCCTCGACGTAGCCGAGATCACGCAAGCCTTCGCGGAACGGCCCGACCAGATTGGCCTCGAGGGCAGCGGTGGAGTTCCCGAGGAAACCTATCCGGGGGACTCTCGCAGCCTGTTGCGCCCTGGCGGCAAGCGGCGCTGCAACAAGTACGCCTGCAGCGACGAGCAAATCGCGCCTTTTCATTCGATCCCCCCGGTCAATCCCAGTAGGCGATCAACCTACGCCCAAGGATTCGGGATCGTGTTGACGTCCGTCAAACCGGGAGGACGCGAATGACCTGGCGAGAGCGGTTATCTCAGGCGCGTGTGCGTGCTGGTGGAGGCGACGGTAAGGTGTAGCCGCCCGGCGCGGCCGTCGCGGCCGCGGCGGCGAAAACTCGAGCATTCATCCAATACCGCCGCTACTTGCTCCCCAGCCCCAGGCGCTTGGCGCCCTCGGTGTAGAGCTTGATCTTGTCCTTCATGAACGCGTCCATTTGCTCGACGCCGACGTTCACCAGCTCGAAGCCGCTCTTGGCGGCCAGTTCCTTCATCTCCGGATCGTTATTGAGCGCCATCCACAGGTCCGAGATGCGCTTCTTCACATCCGCCGGCGTCGATTTCGGCACGCCGATGCCGCGATAGGCGCCGTCCACCCAGTCGATGCCCAGCTCCTTGAAAGTCGGCGCATCGGGCAGCAGCGGGTGGCGCTTGTCCATCGCCACGGCGAGGGCGCGCACCTTGCCCTTGTTGTTGATCGCGAACGCGGTATAGGACATCGCGCCGCCGACGTGGCCGCCGATCACATTGGTGGTCATGTCGCCCGTGCCCTTGAAGGGGATGTAGGTGGTCTTGAAGCCGAAGGCGGCGTTCATGCGCTCGTGCGCCGCATGGTTGGCGGAGTTGAGGCCCGAGCCCCCCAGAGAGATCTTGCCGGGGCTTTGCTTGGCTGCTTTGACGAAATCCTGCATTGTCTTGATCGGGCTCGATTCCAGCACGACAAGCGCGTCCGGCGTGTAATGGAACCAGAACACCGGCGTGACGTCGTCGGTCTTGTACTGCACCTGGCCTTCGATCGGCTGGAACACGATGTGCGGCAGGTTGATGCCGACGATATGGCTGCCGTCGCCCGCGAGTGAGTTCATCTGCGACCACATCAGGCTGCCGCCGGCACCCGGCTTGTACTGGATGATGGTCTCGATCGCCGGGCAGCGCTTCTTCAGCACCACCTGCTGATGGCGTCCCGAGATGTCGGACTCGCCGCCCGAGGGAAAGGCTTGCCAGTAGTTGAGGTTCTTCTCCGGGCAGTTTTGCGCAATTGCATTTCCTGCCGTGAAAGTCATCACAGCCAATACAGCGTGAAAGAGAAATCTCATGGGAAACCTATCCTTTGAGTTGAAGGGATTTGTACTCGAGGAACTCCTCGAGCCCGTATACGCCGGCCTCCCGGCCGTGGCCGGACTGCTTGAAGCCGCCGAAGGGCGCGTTCATGTTGAACGCGCCGCCGTTCACATCCACCTGCCCGGCGCGGATGCGGCGCGCCACCGTCTGCGCATGCGCCTCGTCAGCCGACCATACTGCGCCCGCGAGGCCGTAGGGCGAGTCGTTCGCAATGCGGACGGCTTCCCCCTCGTCCTGGTAGGGGATGATCGAGAGCACCGGCCCGAAGATTTCTTCCTGCGCGATGGTCATCGAATTCTTCACCTTGCCGAAAATGGTGGGCTTGACGAAGTAGCCGCCCGCCAGGTTTCCGCCCGCCAGGCCCTCGGGCTGTTCCGCGCCGCCGGTAAGGAGTTCCGCGCCTTCTGCGATGCCCTTCTTGATGTAGCCGCGAACGCGATCGAGCTGCATTTGCGAAGACAGGGGCCCGAGGCGCGTCGCCTCCGACATCGGGTCACCCGGAACAAACGCCTTCGCCGCTTCTGTTGCGAGCCTGGCTGCCTCCTCGTATTTCGAGGCGGGCACCAGCATGCGTGTGAGCGCGGTGCAGGTCTGACCGGAGTTGAGGTAGCAGCCGTTCACGGTGCCTTTCACCGCAGCGGCGAGGTCGGCGTCCTCCAGGATCACGGACGCGGACTTGCCGCCGAGCTCCAGCGCGACGCGCTTCACGGTCTGCGCTGCGAGTTCCGATATGCGCTTGCCGGCGCGCGTCGAGCCCGTGAACGAGATCATGTCCACCTGCGGGTGCTTGACCAGCGCTTCGCCGGCCGCCGGGCCGAATCCGGTCACCAGGTTGAACACGCCCCCGGGCAGTCCCGCGGCTTCGATCACCTCGGCGAGGATGAAAGCATTGAACGGCGCAATCTCCGAGGGCTTGAGAACCACGCTGCAGCCCGCGGCGAGCGCAGGCGCGACCTTGAGCGCGATCTGGTGCAGCGGGTAGTTCCAGGGAGTGATCGCGCCAACCACGCCGACGGGCTCGCGAACGACCAAGGAATTGCCGATACGCTCTTCGAATTTGAAGTTATTCAGCAATCTTGAATAATTCAAAAAATTCGCGACCGGAAGCCCGGCTTGAATCCGGCCGGCGAGCTTGATCGGCATGCCGACCTCCTGCGCGATGACGGACCCCAGTTCCGCCGCGCGCGCCTTCAGGCCGTCGGAGATTTTCTGCAGATACTCCGCGCGCTTCGCGGCGGGTGTCGCGCTCCATCCTTCGAAAGCCGCGCGCGCCGCCGCCACGGCGGCGTCGATGTCCTTCGCGCCGCCGGCCGGCACCTTGCCCATCACGGCGCCGGTGCCTGCGTTATGGACGTCGATCGCTTCCGCGGAACAGGGCGCGACCCATTTGCCGTCGATGAAGAACTTGTCGCGCACGATCATGCAAGCCTCCTGGAAATGGACGGCTATTCTAGCCGAGGCATCGCGCTATACTTTCCGCCATGCCACATACCTCCAAGGCTGTGGTTTGCCGCGAACTGAACAAACCGGTGGTGGTGGAAACCATCACCGTGGACGGCCCCAAGCGCGGCGAAGTGACGGTCAAGATCGCCGCCTGCGGCGTGTGCCATTCCGACCTGTCCGCCACCAACGGCACCATCGCACTGCCGCCGCCCCTCGTGCTCGGTCATGAAGGCGCCGGCGAAGTGGTCGAGGTGGGCGAGGGCGTTGCGGAACTCGCCGCAGGCGACCACGTGGTCGCGTCGTTCATCTACATGTGCGGCAAATGCCGCTTTTGCTCGGCCGGCCGGCCGGTGCTTTGCGTGGAGCAGGGCAAGGCGCTGCTGACGCCGCCCGAGGGCACGCCGCGCACGCGCGACAGGGACGGCAAGCCGCTCAACATCTTCTCGGGCTGCGGCGTGATGGCCGAGTACGCGACCCTGTCGGTGGACAACCTGGTGAAGATCGACCCGAAGGTTCCGCTCGACCGCGCGGCGCTGGTCGGCTGCGCGGTGACCACCGGCGTAGGCGCGGTATTCAACACCGCCGGGGTGGAGCCGGGCGCCACGGTCGCGGTGTTCGGCTGCGGCGGTGTGGGCCTGAACGCGATCCAGGGCGCCGCGATCGCGGGCGCCGAGCGCATCCTCGCCATCGACACCATGGAAGCGAAGCTCGCGCTGGCGAAAAAGTTCGGCGCCACCGACACCCTGCTCGCCAAGGCGGGCGAGGATCCGACCAGGGAGATCAAGAAGCGCACCGGCGGCGGACCCGAGTATGCCTTCGAATGCGTGGGCTCCGGCGCGCTCGCCGAGCTCGCCTACAAGGCGATCCGGCGCGGCGGCAAGGCGGTGATCGTCGGGGTGGCGCGCCCCACCGACTCGGCTTCGCTCAGGCCGATGGGCATGGTGTTCGAGGAGAAGACGCTGCAGGGCAGCTACTTCGGCTCCTGCGTGCCGCGCGTCGATTTCCCGCGCATGCTGCAGCTCTACATGGCGGGCAAGCTCAAGCTGGATGAACTCATCACGAAGCGCTACAGGATCGACGAAGCTCCGCAGGCCTTCGCCGACCTCGAGAGCGGCAAGAATGCCCGAGGCGTGATCGTTTTCTAGCTCACCACCTCGAACAATCCGGCGGCGCCCATCCCGCCGCCGATGCACATCGTCACAACGACGTACTTGACGCCGCGCCGCCGGCCCTCGATCAGCGCGTGGCCGACGAGGCGCGAGCCGGTGACGCCGTAGGGATGGCCGACCGCGATCGCGCCGCCGTCCACGTTGAGCCGTTCGTCCGGGATGCCGAGCTTGTCGCGGCAGTAGATCACCTGCACCGCGAAGGCCTCGTTCAGCTCCCACAGGCCGATGTCGCCGATCTTGAGGCCGCTGCGCTCGAGCAGCTTCGGGATCGCGTACACCGGGCCGATACCCATCTCGTTCGGCTCGCAGCCCGCCACCGCGAAACCGCGGTAGACGCCCATCGGCTTGAGTCCCCGCTTCGCCGCCGCCTTGTCGCTCATCACCACCTGCGCCGAGGCACCGTCGGAAAACTGGCTCGCGTTGCCGGCCGCGATCATGCCGCCCTGGATCGCCGGCTTGATCTGCGACACGCCCTCGTAGGTGGTATCCGGACGGATGCCCTCGTCGTGCTCGGCGCTGACTTCCTTCATCGTCTCGGCGCCGGTCGCCTTGTCCACGACCTTCATCTTGGTCGTGATCGGCACGATCTCGTCCTTGAACTTGCCCTCGGCGCGCGACTTGGCGGCACGCAGCTGGCTCTCGACGCCGTAACGATCCTGCGCCTCGCGCGGGATGTTGTATTTCTGCGCCACGTATTCCGCCGTCTGCAGCATCGGCCAGTAGATTTCCGGCTTGTGGCGGTTCAGCCATTCGTCGTGGCCGTGGTGCTTGTTGGCTTCGTTCTGCACCAGCGAAATCGACTCGACGCCGCCAGCGACAAAGATCTCGGCTTCGCCCGCGATGATGCGCTGCGCGGCGAGCGCCACGGTCTGCAGGCCGGAGGAGCAGAAGCGGTTGACCGTCATGCCCGACACCGTCACCGGGAGCCCCGCGCGGATCGCGATCTGGCGCGCGATGTTGCCGCCGGTCGCGCCTTCGGGATTGGCGCAGCCCATGATCACGTCCTCGACTTCCTGGGGCTCCAGCTTTGCGCGCTCGAGCGCGGCGTGCACCACGTGACCGCCCATCTTGGCGCCGTGGGTCATGTTGAGCGCGCCGCGCCAGGACTTGCACAGGGGCGTACGGGCGGTGGATACGATTACTGCTTCGCTCATGGGAGTCTCCGGATCAATGGCCACGAAGGGGTCATCGCGGCATCAGATTAACGGGTTTGCGGGCCACGAGGTCGATCAGCGCAGACATGCCGCGATGGCCATGCCCTTCCTCCACCATCTCCTCGTGTTCGGCCAGATGCAGTATTTCGAGCGCGGCGAAGCTCTTGCGCAGCAGCGCATCGGTATAGAGGTGTTCGATCTGCTTCGGACCGCCGGTACCGTACTCCAGCTGCTTGGGCGTGTAGCCCTGCAGCAGCAGAATGCCGCCCGGGGCGAGCGCGCGCACGACGCCGGCGAACATGCGCTCGCGCTCCTGGGGCGTCGCGAACTGGGTGAAGATCACGACCACGAGATCGAATTGCCGCGCGTCCCAGTCCCAGTCGTTGATGTTCGCCACGTGGTGCTCGAGCACCACGTCCGCTTCGCGCGCGAGCCGCCGCGCTTTCTCGACGCCGACCGGCGAGAAGTCGAACGCGGTGACGCGCAGGCCCTGGCCGGCGAGCCATACGCCGTTGCGGCTCTCGCCGTCGGCGACGCACAGCGCGCTCATGCCGGCTTTCAGCAGCTGGGCCTGCGAAGCGAGAAAGCGGTTCGGCGCGGTGCCGAAATGAAAGTCTTCGCCGCCGAAGCGTGTGTCCCACCTGTTGCGTTCGGAGTTCAGGTCCACAGGTCGAATCCCCGCCGGCGTCGGATCAGTTGAATGTCTTGCCTTGTTGCGCCAGCCTGACGAGCAGCGGCGCGGGCTTCCAGACGGCCCCTTGGTATCCGGATTGAAAACTTTGAATTGAATTCAATACATTCTTCAAACCGATGGTATCGGCATAGAACATCGGCCCGC
>MEQQ01000123.1:0-14679 GCA_001770285.1 Betaproteobacteria bacterium RBG_16_66_20 | reverse complement strand
CCGTAGCCGGTGAGGTAGACCATGTCGATGTCGGAAGCGCGCAGCGCGATGCCTTCCTCGAGGATGTACGCGGCCTCGTTGACCAGCGCGTAGATCAGCCGCTCGACGATCTCTTGGTCGGCGATTTCCCTGGTCTTGAGGTCATTTTCCTTTCTATATTGAGAAATGATTTTTTCAACCTCGGGGTCGGGAATCGGCGTGCGGTTTCCCGTCTCATAGCGGTACCAGCCCTTGCCGGTCTTCTGGCCGTAGCGCCCGAGTTCGCAGATGCGGTCGCCGACTTTCGAGTAGACGAAGTCCGGCCGCTCGAGGTAGCGGCGCTTGCGGATCTCCCAGCCGATGTCCAGGCCCGCCATGTCGCCCATCGCGAGCGGGCCCATCGCCATGCCCCACTTGCAGGCCGCAGCGTCCACCTGCTGCGGCGAGCAGCCCTCGTCGATCAGGAACAGCGACTGCTGGCCGTATTTTTCCACCATGCGGTTGCCGATGAAACCGTCGCACACCCCCGAGACCACCGGCACTTTCTTGATTAGCTTTCCCAACTTCAGGGTGGTGGCGAGCACGTCCTTCGCGGTCTTCGCGCCGCGCACCACTTCCAGCAGCCGCATCACGTTGGCGGGCGAGAAGAAATGCGTGCCGATCACGTCCTGCGGCCGTCCGGTCACGCCGGCGATCGCGTTCACGTCCAGTGTCGAGGTGTTGGTCGCCAGGATCGCGCCCGGCTTCATAACCGAGTCCAACTTTCGGAAGATGTCCTGCTTCACGTCCATGCGCTCGAACACCGCCTCGATCACGATGTCGGCGTCCTTGGCGTCATCGAGACGAACCGAACTTCTTATCAAAGAAATTCGTTTATCCATTTCCTCCTGCTTCAAACGCCCCTTCGACACGGTGGACGCATAGTTTTTCCCGATCGTCGCCATGCCGCGCTCGAGCGCGTCCTGCTTCATTTCGATGATGGTCACCGGGATGCCGGCGTTGACCAGGCTCATCGCGATGCCGCCGCCCATGGTGCCGGCGCCGATCACCGCGGCGCTGCGGATCGGCCGCGTCGGCGTGTCTTCGGGTACGTCGGGAATTTTCGCGGCCTGGCGCTCGGCGAAGAACATGTGGCGCAGCGCCTTCGACTCGTTGCCCTCGACCAGCGACTGGAAACGCTGGCGCTCTTCCTTGCGCCCCTCGTCGAAGGGCTTGTTCACTGCCGCTTCGACGCAGGCCACGATCTCCAGCGGCGCGGGAAAGCCGCGCGCCGCCTTGCCGACTTCGGCGCGCGCTTTTTCGAAGAAGGCCTTCGGGTCGCCGTCGATCTTGACGGTCATGTCGCGGATCCGTCTTGGACCTTTCTTTTGTTCAAGCAATTTTTTTGCAAATGAAATGGCCCCCTCAAGCAGGTCGCCCTGCACTACCTCGTCCACCAGTCCCAGGGCGAGCGCCTTCTCCGCGGCGATCGAATTTCCCGTGGTCATCATCTGCACGGCCTGCGCCGCACCGACGATGCGCGGCAGGCGCTGCGTGCCGCCCGAACCCGGCAGCAATCCGAGCTTTACCTCGGGCAGCCCGAGCTGGCTTTTCGGCACCGCGACGCGGTAATGGCAGCCGAGCGCCAGTTCCAGTCCACCGCCGAGCGCAAAGCCGCCGATCGCGGCGATCATCGGTTTGCAGCAGGCATCCTGCGACTCGTTAATTTCCGGCAGGGACGGCGGCACGCTCATTTTCGGGGTGTTGAACTCCCGGATGTCGGCGCCGCCGGAAAATGCCTTTGCCGAACCGATGATCACCAGCGCCCCGACCGCCGGGTCGGCGTCCGCCTTCTTGATTGCGTCCATGATGCCGGGGCGCAGCACGCTGCCCAAGCCGTTCACGGGCGGGTTGTTCATGGTGACGATCGCGACGCCGTCGCGAACCGTATACGAGGCCGCTTCGCTCATTGCCGGGGGATCTCCTGGAGGGGAGCGCCGATTGTAGTGGCAGTGCGCTTTCCCGCGCAACGGATTGACCGCCGTCAAACGGGGCGTGCCGCCTTGGGATAAGGTGCCACAAAGAGGAGTCCGGCCGCCAATGGACCTGCGTGGAATGCTCGGCCTCGGGGACCGCCATCCGCTGCACTCGCCGGAGGCGGCAGGGGAGCAGATCGCGCTGCTGCCCGGGGATGATCCCTTGCGCGCGCTGGACCAAATCGCCCAATGGCTGCGTTCGGTCGGGGAGTCCCGGGAATTCAAGCCGCGGACCCGGTTCGAGGTCGTCGGACTGCTCGACGACGCGGGCCGCAAGCCCGAGCGCGAACTGATGCAGCGCTATGTCAGCGATCCGCGGCTGCGCAACCCCCGCGGACGGCTCGCCTGGACCGCGGTGTACGAATACTGGTCGGCGCTCGCCGACAGTTACCAGAGCTGCGCGCTGGAGGAGTTGCCCGATCATGTCGCGGGGGAAGCGGCGCGCGTGCCGTACGCTGCCGTTGCGGCGCGCGCGCTGCGGGCGCGGGTCGGACACATTCGCGCCGCGATGCTGCACTACGAACCGGTACCCGCCAAGGCATGGGCCGGAATGTACGCGTTGCATGCGCACTGCGAGCGCGCCGGACTGACGACCGCGGCGACGCACGCCTACCACGCCGAGAGCGCGCATACCACGCCGCTGCTCGAACTGATGAACGGGCTGCTGGTGGCGATCGCGGCGCCGGAGCGGCTGCCGCCCGAGGAGATCGATGCCGCGTTCCGTATCGCGCAGCGTTTCGCCGGCGCCGGGAGACTGGAGGCAGCGCCCTTCGACGGCGCGACGCACTACATCCGGCTGGATCGCGATGCGCCGCCCGCGCCGATTCCGGCGGGCGCCGCGGTCAAGTCGCACGGTCCGCAGATCCGCTTCCTCGGCGCGAAGGAGGCGGTGGTCAAGCTCGAGCACATGCTCAGCCACCACGAGCTGTCGATGCTCGACGAAGACGCGCGGATCGCGCGCGAGTACTCACCGGGGCAGAAAATCACCGTCTTGCGCCAGTTCATGGCCTATTGGGGGCCGCATGCGCCGCAGGCCGAGCGAAAATTGCTCCAGCTCGAAGGCGGCATGGCCGTGGCGCACGGCTTCAAGACCATCTGCCATCAGATCCCGCACGTGGTGACCCGCGCGGAGGAGGACAAGCGCAAGAAGAGCGGCGGCGGGCGCCTCGAAGTCGCGGAAGACGAAGTCGCCGAGCCGCCGGAAACCTGGCCGGAGCACGATGCGGGCCTGCGCGTGGTGCATGCGCAGGCCGGGCCTGGCGCCGGCGCCTGGGCCGAGGTCGGCGACCTGGCCGCAATCCGCATCCACGACCGCAGCGACTGGTGGCTGGCGGTGATCCGCAAGCTCGCGCTCGACGAACATGGTGCGATGCAGGCGGAGTTCGAGGTGCTGTCGCGCAAACCCTTCGGCGCCTGGCTGCGCGTGATGGGGCGCAAGGACCGCTCGGCGGCGGTCTGGGCATCGGCCTCGGGCGCGTTCGCCTTCGATTACCTGCAGGCGGTGGTGCTCACCGATCGCGCCGCGGCGGGCAAGCCGCCGCCGCTGCTGATACCCAAGGGAAAGTTCGTGCCCGAGCAGATCCTCGAGCTCCTCGACGGCGAGCGCAGCCGCCTGCTCAAGCTGAGCGAGTTCCTGGAACAGGGAAAGGACTACGACTGGTGCGCCTGCGAATGGCAGGCCCCGGAGCACTAGCCCGGCGGGCAGGCGCCGCAGAAATGCCGGTCGCCGAACACCTGGTCCACGCGCTTCACCGGCGGCCAGTACTTGTGCGCGCGCACTGACGGCAGCGGATAGGCGGCTTCCTCGCGGCTGTACGGGTGGCGCCACTCGCCGGCGATCTCCTCGGCGGTATGCGGTGAGTTGCGCACCGGATTGTCCTCGCGCGGCCATGCGCCCGCGGCGATTTTTTCCAGTTCGCCGCGGATCGCGATCATCGCCTCGCAGAAGCGGTCGAGCTCCGCCTTGGGCTCGCTCTCGGTCGGCTCGAACATCAGCGTCTCGTGCACCGGGAACGAGAGCGTCGGCGCATGGAAGCCGTAGTCCATCAGCCGCTTGGCGACATCCTCGGCGGTGACGCCGAACAGCTCCTTGAGCGCGCGCAGGTCGAAGATGCATTCGTGGGCGTTGTGGCCGCGCGTGCCCGTGTACAGCACCGGCCAGTGGTCCTTCAGGCGGGCGGCGACGTAGTTCGCGCTGAGGATCGCGGTCGCGGTCGCGCGCCGCAGGCCCTCCGCGCCCATCATGCGCAGGTACATCCAGGAGATCGCGACGATCAGCGCGCTGCCCCAGGGCGCCGCGCTCACCGAGCCGTTGGCCTCCGGCAGGCCCGCGTCGTGCACTACCGGATGCGACGGCAGGAACGGCGCGAGGTGCGCGGCGACGGCAATCGGGCCCATCCCCGGGCCGCCGCCGCCGTGCGGAATGCAGAATGTCTTGTGCAGATTGATGTGGCAGACGTCGGCGCCGAAATCGGCGACGCGCGCAAAGCCGGCGAGCGCATTGAGGTTCGCGCCGTCGAGGTAGACCTGGCCGCCCGTGGCGTGCACCAGGTCGCAGATTTCCCTGACTGCCTCCTCGAATACCCCGTGCGTCGAGGGATAGGTGAGCATGAGCGCGGCGACCCGCTTGCCATGCCGCGCGATCTTCGCCTTCAAATCCGTGACGTCCACATTGCCGTGCGCGTCGCAGGCGACCACCGCGACCTCCAGTCCCGCCATGTGCGCCGAGGCGGGATTGGTGCCGTGCGCCGAAGATGGGATCAGGCAAAGGTCGCGGCTGCCTTCGCCGCGCGACGCCTGGTAATTGCGGATCGTGGCGAGGCCGGCGTATTCGCCGTTCGCACCCGAGTTGGGCTGCAGCGTCATGCCGGGCAGTCCGGTGATCGCCGCCAGCGCCTGGGCGACGCCGGCGAGCATCGCATGCGTGCCGGCGGCCTGCTCGCGCGGCGCGAAGGGGTGCAGGTTGGCGAATTCCGCCCACGAGATCGGCGCCATCTCGGCGGCGGCGTTGAGCTTCATGGTGCAGGAACCGAGCGGGATCATGCCGTGCACCAGCGAATAGTCGCGGTTCTCCAGGCGCTTCAGATAGCGCATCATCTCGGTCTCGCTGCGGCAGCGGTGGAACACCGGGTGAGAAAGAACGATGTCGCCGCGCTGCAGCGCCGCCGGGATCGCGTCGGCTGCCGTGGAGAGCGTCCGGGCCTGCGCCGCCGCGTCGAACGCCGTGCCGGTCAGTACCCACGCAAGGTCGGCGACGTCCGCGAACGTGGTGGTCTCATCCAGCGTGGCGCCTACGCGGTCGGGTCCGAGGTAGCGCAGGTTGATGCGCTTTTCTTCGGCGCGCGCGCGCACCGCGGCGGCGTCCGTGCGCCAGGTGAGCGTGTCGAAGTAGGCCCCCTGTTCCGGCGCGAGCGCCCGCGCGAGCAGGCGCGCCATCAGGTGCACGCGTAGCGCAATCCGGCGCAATCCCTCGGGTCCGTGCCAGACCGCGTAGAACGCGGCGACGTTGGCGAGCAGCACCTGCGAGGTGCAGATGTTGCTGGTCGCTTTTTCGCGTCGGATGTGCTGCTCGCGCGTTTGCAGCGCCATGCGCAATGCGGTGCGGCCGGCGGCATCGCGCGTCACTCCGACGATGCGCCCGGGCATCTGCCGCAGCAGGCTGTCGCGCGCGGTGAGAAATCCCGGGTGCGGTCCGCCGTAGCCGAGGGGCACCCCGAAGCGCTGCGCCGAGCCCACCGCGATGTCCGCGCCCAGCGCACCCGGCGAGCGCAGCAGCACGAGCGCGAGCGGGTCGACGCCCAGCGAAACCAGGCCGCCTGCCGCGTGAACCCGGCCGATGAGCGCCGACCAGTCCGCGATGCGCCCGCAGCTGTCGGGATACTGCAGGTGCGCGCCGGACACGCGGCCCGGGTGGAACTCGCGCGCGGCGTCGCCGACCTCGAGTGCAATGCCGAGCCAGCGCGCGCGCGTGCGCATCACGGCGATGACCTGCGGGTGGCAGGCCGCATCCACGAAGAACGCCTTGCCCGCGCCCTTGGTCGCGCGCTGCACGAGCCCCATGGCCTCGGCGGCCGCGGTGGCCTCGTCGAGCAGCGATGCATTGGCCACCGGCAGTCCGGTGAGATCGATCAGCATCTGCTGGAACGCGAGCAGCGCTTCCAGCCGGCCCTGCGAGATTTCCGCCTGGTAGGGCGTGTAGGGTGTGTACCAGCCGGGATTTTCCAGGACGTTGCGCTGGATCACGGGCGGCGTGTGCGTGGCGCAGTAGCCCATGCCGATGTAGGTGCGCCAGACCTGGTTGCGCGCCGCGAGGGCGCGCAGTTCGGCGAGCGCCTCGGCCTCGGTGCGCGGCGCCGGCAACTCGGGCGCCGCGGATTGCCGAATCGAGGCGGGCAGCGCCTCGTCGATCAGCGCCTGCAGCGAGGCAAGCCCGAGGACATCGAGCATCGCGCGCTCATCGTCGGCGCGCGGCCCGATGTGGCGGGCGGCGAATGCCTGCGCATCGAGCAGGTCTTCGAGCATCATGCGGCTTTCCTTTCAGGCCTCGCTGAAGCTCTTGCGGTAGGTCCGGGCATCCATGAGATTTTCCGGGAAGGCGCCTTCGGCGGGTTTGATCCTGAACAACCACGCCGCATAGGGATCCTTGTTGACCTGATTGGGCGCCTCCGCCAATGCGTCGTTGCGCGCGACGACCTCGCCGGCGACGGGCGCATAGACGTCGGCGGCCGCCTTGACCGATTCCACGACGGCGCACGCATCCCCCGCGGCGAGGCGGCGCCCGGCCTCGGGCAGTTCGACGAATACCAGCTCGCCGAGAGAATCCTGCGCGTGATCGGTGATGCCGACCGAAAGCGTGCCGTCGCTTTCCGCGCGCACCCACTCGTGGCTCGCCGTGTAGCGCAGGGATTCTGGAATGTTCATGCCGTTTCTCCGTTCAAACCAGGATCATTCCGCGCCGCACGAACGGCGGCTGCACGGTGCGTGCCGCAAGCGGCCTGTCGCGTACGGTGACCTGCACCCGCTCGCCGGGCTCGCAGGCCGCGGGCAGACGGGCAAGCGCGATCGACGCGTTCATCGTGGGAGAGAAGCTGCCGCTCGTGATCATTCCCTCGCCATGCGCGCCGTGCACCGCCTGATGCGAGCGCAGCACGCCGGCGCGTTCCTCCAGCACCAGACCCAGCATCCGCTGCGCCGTGGTGTGCCGCGCCAGCGCCTGCTTGCCGACGAACGTGCGCGGCCCCTCGAGCGCCACGCTCCAGGCGAGACCGCACTCGAACGGCGTCACGGACGAATCCATGTCCTGGCCGTAGAGGTTCATGCCGGCTTCCAGCCTGAGCGTGTCGCGCGCGCCGAGTCCGCAGGGCCGCACGCCCGCATCGTGCAGGCGCCGCCAGGCGTCGGGCGCGCGCCCCGCCGGCAGCAGCAGTTCGAATCCGTCTTCGCCCGTGTATCCGGTGCGTGCGACGAATATGTCGCCCGCCTGCGCGCCGAAGAATACCCCCAGCGCCTCGCTCGCCGCGCGCAGCTCCGGGAGCGCCGCCCAGCATTTTTCCCGGGCGCGCGGCCCCTGCACCGCGAGCATCGCGAGATCGTGCCGCGCGCGCAGGCTGGCGCCCGCGGGGCGCAGGCGCTCGAGCCAGGCGAGGTCGCTCCGGGCCGTGGCGGCATTGAGCACGATGCGGTAGCGGTCCTCGGCGAGGCGGTAGACGATCAGGTCGTCGAGGATGCCGCCGTCTTCCGCGAGCAGGCAGGAGTAGAGCGCCTTGCCGGGCAGGCGCAGCCGTTCGACGTCGTTGGCGAGCGCGTGGCGCAGGAACTGCCGTGCCGCTGTGCCCTCGAGGTCGAGCGCCAGCATGTGCGAAGTGTCGAACACGCCCGCGGCGCGGCGCACGGCGTGGTGCTCCTCGATCTGGGAGCCGTAGTGCAGCGGCATTTCCCAGCCGGCGAACTCGACCATCTTCGCGTTCGCGGCGCGGTGCGCGTCGTACAACGGCGTGCGGCGCATGCGGCGATAATAGCGCCAAACCAAACCCGCAAAGCGACCCGATTGGAGCTGACCCTCGGCGTCACCCTCGCCGTGCTGGGCGCCGCGCTGCTGCACGCGGCGTGGAACGCCGTCATCAAGTCCGGTCGCGATGTGCAGCTCGACACCGCGCTGGTGGCATTGGGTTCGAGCGCAGTGGTGCTTCCGCTCCTGCCGTTCGTCTCCCCGCCCGCGCCGGCCGCCTGGCCATGGCTCGGCGCATCCGCGGTGATCCACGTCGGATACTTCACGGCGCTGGTCGGCGCCTACCGCGCGGGCGACCTGTCGCACGGTTATCCGATCATGCGCGGGCTCGCGCCCTTGTTCGTCGCGGCGAGTTCGCTCGCATGGTTCGACGAATCGCTCTCCGCGGCAGCCTGGCTCGGGGTCGCGTTGATCTCGGCGGGCGTGGTGTCGCTTGGCCTGGTGGGCGGCCGCGTAAGCCGCCGCGCGACGCTCTGGGCCGCGGGCAATGCAGCGATCATCGCCTGCTATACGCTGGTGGACGCGGCCGGGGTGCGCGCAGCGGGCGGCGCCGAGCGCTACGTGCTTTGGTTCTTCGCGGTGATGGGATGGCCCTACGTGCTGATCGTGCTTGCCGCGCGGCGCGGCGAAGCGCTGCCCTACGCCGGACGTTTCTGGCGCAAGGGCCTTCTGGCGGGCGCCTGCGCGGTAGCGGCCTACGGCATCGCGCTTTGGGCGATGACGCGTGCGCCGGTCGCCACCATCGCCGCGCTGCGCGAGACCTCGGTGATATTCGCCGCCCTGATCGGCGCCTGGATCCTGAAGGAAGGGCAGCTCGGCCCGCGCCTGGGCGGTGCGGCGGCGGTGCTCGCGGGCGTGATCGCGCTCAAACTCTGAGCCGCAGACCCCGGCCGCGGTGGCTGGCCCGATCCGGACCGCGGGACGGGATCGGATTCCAGCAAAATTTCCCGGGAAAGTTTATCATCCGGTAGGACACGGAGATAAATATTGGCCTACGAAAACGAGACCCTGAGATGGCCGACGAACCTGGACCACGCCGCCATCGTGGGCCGGCTGGTTGCGATCCGTGAATCGGCCCGGGCGAGCGGTTTCGCGGAGCTCGCTTCGCAGCTCGCGGAGGTGGAAGGAATGACCGCTGCGCATATTGGATCCTGCGTCATTGCGGCGATGACCCTGGTCCAGGAAAGGCCCGAGCACCGGTCGATTGCGACACAGCTGGAAATGATCGCAATGAACCTGAAGAACCTCTAACGGTCTTGCGGGCCGCGTAACCGGCGGTATTCCCGAAGCAGGAATTCCTCGTCTACCGGCGAAAGATCGAAGCGCTGGCAGGCTTGCTCTATCAGCTCCGGGGTCCAGGCCCCCTGTTCGGCCAGCCAGGCGAGGGCGCGGCGCAAATCTCCGCGATTCGAGGCACCGCTCTTGCCCATGCGACAATTCTCTCACCTATCCATTCCGTATCGAGGCACGTATGGCGACCCGACAGGACGAACGCATGATCGAGCCGGACATGAATCCGAAGGACCTCTGGCTCGAGGAAATCTTCACCGACCGGCGGGTCGGCACGATTCGCCGGCTGACGCCGGTGGATGGCAGCGGCGCGCGCGATGCCGCACGCGAGGTCCTGTACGTCGGCGAGACGCAGGTGATGAGCCAGATGGGCGCGCTGCCGATCAACTTCGCGCTCGAGGCGAAATCGCTCGAGGAGGCGGCGACCATGTTCGGTCCCGCGGCCAAGACCGCGATCGAGCGCACGGTGCGCGAACTGCAGGAACTGCGCCGCCAGGCGGCCTCGTCGATCGTCATCCCGCAGGGCGGCTTGCCGCCCGGGGGCATGCCGGGCGGCGGCAAGATCCAGATGCCCTAGACCTCGAGCCATTCCTTGCGCATCGCGGCGTTTCCGCGCACGTCGCGCGGAGCGCCCTCGAAGACGATGCGGCCGTGCCCCATGACGTAGAGGCGCTCGGAGATGTCGAGCGCGATCGCGAGCTTCTGCTCGACCAGCAGGATCGACACGCCGCGCCTGCGGATCTCCTGGAACAGGTTGGCGACCTGCTCGACGATCTTGGGCGCGAGCCCTTCGGTCGGCTCGTCGATCATCACCAGCGCCGGATCGCCCATCAGCGTGCGGCACAGCGTCAGCATCTGCTGCTCGCCGCCCGAGAGCACGCCGGCCAGCGTGTCGGCGCGTTCCTTGAGCCGCGGAAACATCTCGTACATGTCCTCGGCCCTCCAGCGCGGCGGCGTTTGCGCGCGCTTCTCTCCCAGCACCAGGTTCTGGCGCACGGTGAGGGTAGGAAAGATGTCGCGGTTCTCGGGCACGTAGCCCAGGCCCTTGTGCGCGATCGCGTAGGTCTTGTGGCCCAGCAGTTCCTCGCCGCCGAACTTCACCGAGCCCTCGCAGTCGACCATGCCCATGATCGCCTTGATGGTGGTAGAGCGGCCGACGCCGTTGCGGCCGAGGAGCGACACGATCTCGCCCGCGCCGACCGACAGCTGCACGCCGTGCAGGATGTGGCTCTTGCCGTAATACGCGTGCAGATCGCGTACCTCAAGCATGCGCCGTCTCCTTGTGCAGCGCGCCGAGGTAGGCTTCCTGCACCGCGGGGTTGGCGCGGATCTCCTCGGGCGTGCCGGTGGCGATCACCTCGCCGTACACCAGCACGCTGATGCGGTCGGCGAGACCGAACACCACGCCCATGTCGTGCTCGACCATCACCAGAGTCTTCCCCTCGGTCACCTGGCGCACCAACTCGATCGCCTGCGCGGTCTCGGTGCGGCTCATGCCCGCGGTCGGCTCGTCGAGCAGGACCACGCTGGCGCCGCCAGCGATGGTGATGCCGATCTCGAGTGCGCGCTGCTCCGCATAGGTCAGGGTTCCGGCGAGCACGTCGCGGCGCCTCGCCAGCCCGATCCGCTCCATGGTTTGTTCGGCGCGCCGCCGCACTTCGGCCAGGCCGCCGACCCGGTGCCAGAACGAGTAGCCGCAGCCGGCCGACCACAGCACGCCGCAGCGGATGTTCTCGTACACCGACAGGTTGTGGAAGATGTTGGTGACCTGAAAGCTGCGCGACAGGCCCCTGCGGTTGATTTCGTGGGGCTTGAGGCCCGTGATGTCCTCGCCGTTGAGCAGGACCTGCCCGGCGCTGAGCGGAAAGCGCCCGGAGATCAGGTTGTAGAGCGTCGACTTTCCGGCGCCGTTGGGCCCGATGATCGCATGCCGTTCGCCGGCGCCGATCGCCAGGTTGACGCCGTGGATGATCTTCGTGGTGCCGAAGCTCTTGTGCACGTCACGCAGCTCGATGACCTGCCTCATGGCTGCCTCGCGAGCAGGTCCTGCTGAATCGAGCTCCAGCGCGCGCCGAGCCAGCGCGTGGCGCGGCGCAGCGCGGCAAGGCCGGCCGCGAGGATCGCGCCGAACGCGATCCAGGGCGCAAGGTCGCGCGCGTCGAAGGCGAAGCCGAGCAGGGCGAGTTCGGTGCGCGCGCCCTGCTCGGAGAGCCGGTACACCATTTCGACGATGCCGATCAGGCCGGCGAGCGCGAGCAGCGCCGCAGCGAAGGCGGCCACGTAGGGCGCGGCGAGCTCGCCGAAACGGCGCGCCCGGATCACCGGGATCTGCATCAGCAACAGCGAGGCGATGCCCCCCGGGGCGTACAGCACCATGACCAGGAAGAACAGGCCCAGGTAGAGCAGCCATGCCTTGGTGAAACCGGAGAGCGCGACGACGAAGAAGATGAACACCACCGCGCCCAGGATCGGGCCGAAGAAGAACGGAACTCCGCCGATGAAGGTGGCGAGCAGCACGCCGCCCGAGCGGATCGCCGACACGTTCTCGGCCGAAACGATCTCGAAATTGATGCACGACAGGCCGCCCGCTACGCCGGCGAAGAAAGCCGACAGCGCCAGCTGCAGAAAGCGCACGTGCTGGGTGTTGTAGCCGACGAACTCGGCGCGCTCGGGGTTGTCGCGCACCGCGTTCGCCATGCGGCCAAGCGGCGTCTGCGTGAGCGCGAACATCGCCGCGATGCAGACGAAGCACCAGAGCGCGACCAGGTAGTAGACCTGGATCGCGGGACCGAAGCTCAAGCCGAGGTACGGCTGGCCGACGACGCGATTGGTCGAGATGCCGGCCTCGCCGCCGAAGAATCCGGGAAACATCAGCACGCAGGCGTACACCATCTCGCCGATGCCGAGGGAGATCATGGCGAACGTCGTGCCCGCCCTGCGGGTGGTTACGTAGCCGAAGAGCACGCCGAACACCAGCCCGGCGAGTCCCCCCACCAGCGGCAGCAGCGGCACCGGGATGTAGAACGCGCCCTTGCCGACCAGGTTGAGCGCGTGCACGGTGATATAGGCACCCAGCCCCGAGTAGACTGCGTGGCCGAAGGAAAGCATGCCGCCCTGGCCGAGCAGCATGTTGTAGCTGAGCGCGAAGATGATCATGGTGCCCATCTGGATCAGCAGCGTGAGCGCGAAGCTTTCCGTGAACATCAGTGGCGCGACGACGAATACGATCGCGGTCGCGCTCCACAGTACCCAGCGTCCCAGGTTGAGCGGCTGGTATCTCATCCGTCGCCCGTTGCCCTGAGCGCGATCATCCGTCGCGCGTCCCCATCAATCCGCGCGGCCTCAGAATCAGCATCAGGACCATCAGCAGGTACGGTAGCACCGGCGCGGCCTGCGCGATCGTGATGCCGCCGAGCGACCAGTCGAGCGACACCGCGAAAGTCTGCATGCAGCCGATCAGCAGCGAGGCGATGAATGCACCGGCGAGCGAACCCATGCCGCCCACCACCACGATGACGAAGATGATCGGCCCCACCGCCGCCGCCATGCCCGGTTCGGTGACGAACGCGTTGCCGCCGATCACCCCGGCAAGGCCGGCGAGCGCGGCACCGCCGCCGAATACCAGCATGAAGACCCGCGGTACGTTGTGCCCGAGCGCTTCCACCGTCTGCGGGTGCGTGAGCGAGGCCTGGATGACGAGGCCGATCCGGGTGCGCGTCAGCGCGAGCCAGATCGACACCAGCATCGCCACCGACACCAGCATCATGAAGCCGCGGTAGATCGGGTACTGCGACCCCATGATATGGAACAGCGGCCCGTCCAGCTCCGGCGGCACCGGGGATTCGACCGCCAGGCGGCCCCAGACCAGGTGCACCGCCTCCTCGATCAGGTAGGCGAGGCCAAACGTGAACAGCAGTTCGGCGACGTGGCCGAAGCGGTGCACCTTGCGCAGCCCCCAGCGCTCGACCAGCATGCCGACTGCGCCGACCAGCACGGGGGCCAGAACCAGCGCCGGCCAGAAGCCGATCTTCACACTCACCTGATAGGCGAAGTACGCGCCCAGCATATAGAAGCTGGCATGCGCGAAATTCAGCACGCCCATGAGGGAAAACACGAGCGTGAGGCCCGAAGAGAGCATGAACAGCAGCAGCCCGTAGCTGATGCCGTTCAGCGCCTGAACGAGGAAAAACTCCATGTCAGAAACAAAAACGGGGAACCCTGGGGCTCCCCGTTGTTCGGGCGTGCGGCTCTACGGCCGCTTCATGTTGCAGGAGGTCGGTTGCGCGGAGGTGTAGGCCTCGAGGCGCGCGTCGGTGACCGGCGCGAGCCCGCTGTGCTCCATGTCGAGCTTGGCCTCCTTCGGGCCGCCCCGGGCCGCCGACTTGACCAGCGTAAACACATAGAGCGGCTGGATCAGCTGGTGGTCCTGCTTGCGCATTTCGACCTCGCCGAGGTCGCCCTCATGGCGCATGCCTTCCAGCGCGAGTGCCACCGCCTTCGGCTCGGCCGACTTGGCCTGGTTGATCGCCCTGGCGAACATCTCCCACATGATCTTGCCGCGCAGGAAGTAGAAGTCGGGGTTGCCCTTGGGCGCCTGTTTGCGGTAGTCGGCGTCCCACTTGGCGGCCTTGTTGTTGGCGACGTTCGAATGGTACTCGGCGATGATCTTCACCTTGCCGGCGGCCGCCTCGCCCATCGCGCTCGGGGTACCGAGGCCGCCCGCGTAATAGGTATACCAGTTGACGTTGAGCCCGGCATCCTTGCCGGCTTTCACCAGCAGCGACATGTCCTGGCCCCAGTTCCCGGTGATCACGCTGTCGGTGCCGGCGGCCTTCATTTTCGCCACGTAGGGCGCGAAATCGGTCACCTTGCCCAAGGGGTGCAGGTCGTCGCCGACGATCTGGATATCGGGACGCTTGCGCGCCAGCATCTCGCGCGCCGCCTTCCTCACCGCGTGGCCGAACGAGTAGTCCTGGTTGAGAAGGTAGACCTTCTTGATTTCCTTGCGGCCCGCCATCCAGGTGGTGAGCGACTCCATCTTCATGTCGCTGTTGGCGTCGAAGCGGAAATGCCAGAAGCTGCACTTCTCGTTGGTGTAGGCCGGATCCACCGCCGCATAGTTGAGGTACAGGATCTCCTTGCCGGGATTGCGCTCGTTGTGGCGGTTCACCGCTTCGATCAGCGCGCCGGCCACCGCCGAGCTGTTGCCCTGGGTGATGAAGCGGATGTCCTGGTCGATCACGCGCTTCAACTGGTTGAGCGATTCCTGCGGGCTCACCTTGTTGTCGAACGGCACGACCTCGAGCTTGCGGCCGCCCAGCACGCCGCCGCGCTTGTTGATGGAATCCACGGTGAAGCGGAACTCGGCCAGGCCCTGCTCGCCGGTCT
>MEQQ01000122.1:5068-8497 GCA_001770285.1 Betaproteobacteria bacterium RBG_16_66_20 | reverse complement strand
CAGCGCATCGCCGAACTGGGCGACACCGACGCCGACGCGCCCAAGCTGCATTTCGAGATCCGCAAGTCGGGCAAGCCGGTGGACCCGGCAAAGTACCTGCCACCCTCCTAGCGTTTGTTTCTTATTTCCTGGGCAAGATCGAAAACGGCGGCAGCATATAGCGCGCTGCGGTTGTAGCGCGTCAGGACGAAGAAATTGCGCAGGCCGAGCCGGTATTCGGTCGCCGCGCCCGGGCTCTCCAGCTCGATCAGCGCCACCGGCGTGTCGAGCGCGAGATCGGTGCGCGTTTCGACGCCGAAGCGCTTCAGCTCGGCAAGATTGGTCTTCGGTTCGATCCCCGCGTCCAGCAGTTCGCGGTACGCGCCGCCCGCATTTCCTCCTGCGATGCGCGCGGGCAGCTGCACCCGCTCGCCGCGCCGCCAGCCGTGCTTGACGAGGAAGTTGGCGACGCTGCCGATCGCGTCGGCGGGGCTCGAGCGCAGGTTGACCGCGCCGTCGCCGTCGAAATCCACCGCGAAGCGGCGGTAGCTTCCCGGCATGAACTGCGGAATGCCGATCGCCCCGGCGTAGGAGCCGCGCACGCTGAAGACGTCGAGCCCGCTCTCGCGCGCGAACAGCAGGTACTGCTCGAGCTCGCCGCGGAAGAATTCAGCGCGCGGCGGATAATCGAAGGCGAGCGTGGCGAGCGCGTCGATCACGCGCCATGTCCCCATGTTGCGGCCGTAGATGGTCTCCACGCCGATGATGGCGACGATGATTTCCTCGGGCACGCCATGCTCGGTGGCCGCGCGTTCGAGCGCCGCGGCGTGGCGGCGCCAGAACTCCGAGCCCTCGGCGACGCGTGCATCGGTGACGAAGCGCGCGCGGTAGGCGAGCCAGGAGCGCGCCTGCGGGTCCTTCGGCGGCGTGATCGCGGCGAGGATCGCGGGCTCGCGGCGCGCGCGGGAAAAGAGATACTGCAACTCGCGCTCGACGAAGCCGTGGCGCTCGACCAGTTCGCGGATGAATCCGCGCACCTCTGCGCGCTTGCCATAGGGCGTTTGCGCGGCCGACTGCGCGCCCGACACGAACAGCAACGCTGCCAGAAGAATGACAGTCCGCGTCATCCGAATTTCAGTTCCCGTACCATGCGGCGCAGTTCCACCGCTCTCCCGGGCGGCCCGCCGGCGGCGCCACCGGGCTCGCCCGGTCCATACCGCAGCGCGATATAGAGCGCCGCGATGCGCCGGATCGGCTCGCGCGCCGAGGGCAGGTTGCGCGCGGCGCGCTCGGCGTAGTCGCGCGGGCCCTCGTGCGGCGCGCGCGCCACGCCTTTCGCGCCGAGCTTGCGGCAGAATTCGTTCCAGGCCGCCTGCACCGGGTCCGGGCGCACGAGGCGCCGCAGCATCCAGGCAAAAAGGCCGAGGACGAATGCGCCCAGCACGGCGAGCAGCGTCGAAGCGAGCTCGAGCCAGTCGGCGTTGTGCATTCCGAGCCAGGACATGAGGTCGCGCTGGCGCTCCGGGTTGTAGCCCAGCACCCAGAGGTTCCACTGGTGGGTGAGGGCCTCCCAGTTGTTGCGCAGCGTGCGCAGCCACTCCAGCTCGGGACGCATCAGCAGCGGCAATGCATTGCCGGCGGGCACCGCGCGCGCGAGCCCCGCATCCAGGCGCCCGGGCACCGCGAGCGCAGTCGGGTCGACGCGGATCCAGCCGCGGCCGCCCAGGTACACCTCGGACCAGGCATGCGCGTCGGACTGGCGCACGGTGAACTTTCCGTCCACCGGATTCATGTCGCCGCCCTGATAACCCGTGACCACCCGCGCCGGCACGCCCGCGGCGCGCATCAGGAACACGAACGCCGAGGAGAAATGCTCGCAGAACCCCTGCCGCGTGAGGAACAGGAATTCGTCGACCGAGTCGCGCCCGAGCAGCGGCGGCTCGGTGGTGTACTGCAGCCGCTCGCGGCGGAAGTATTCGATCGCGCGCGCCAGGATCTCGGCGTCGCCGGCCGAGGCGCTGCGCCAGCTCTCGGCCAGGGCCCGGGCGCGCGGATTGAACCCCGGCGGCAGGCGCAGCGCGCGGCGCAGGTTGTAACCTGCCTCGTCCGCGCTCGGCTCGGCCTCGATGGCGGAAGCCATTTCGTAGCGCATCCGGGCGCGTACCGGCGCCAGCGTGACGATCTGGCCGTCATCGAGGTAGCGCGCCCGCGCGGGCAGGCTCGCCGGGACCTCGAGCGCGAACAGCCAGTTGCGGTTGTGCGGCTCGATCAGCACCGCGTATTCGATCCGTGTGCCGCTCCTTGGCGGTTCCAGTTCGGCCAGAGAGGGCGTGCCGAGGCGCCAGGTGCGGCCGTCGAAATCCCACATCACCGGGCCGCGCCAGTAGAGCGCGCGGCGGCGCGGCGCCTCGCCCTGGAAATCGACCCGGAACGCGATCGCGTCCGACAGCGTCAGCTGCGAAAGACTGCCCGGCGTCATCGAATCGGAGAGCCCCGTCATGCCGGAATAAGCGTCCTGCGGCAGGCCCCATAACGGTCCCTGGACGCGCGGAAAGAGCAGGAACAGCACGAGCGCCGCGGGCACCGCCTGCGCGAGCAGAAGCCGCGCGGTGCCCAGGTTGGCCAGCGGCGCGCGTCGCGGCGCGGCGAAACCCACCAGCGCCGCGACGCTGGTGCCGACCGCGGCAAGCATGCCGATCGCGGTGGGGATCGACTGCGTGTAGAGAAAATTGGTGATCGCCAGGAACCAGGTGAGAAACACGATCGCCGCGGCATCGCGCTGGTTGCGCGATTCGAGCAGCTTCAGGCCCGAGAACAGCAGCAGCAGCATGACCCCGGGCGTGCGGCCGAAAATGGCGCGGTATTCCAGCCAGATGCCGAGCATGCCGAGCGCCACGACCGCGAGCACCACCCAGCGCGAAGGCAGGATCTGCCGGTTCCACAGGCCCGCGCTGCGCCAACCGTACAGCAACAGGGTCAGAAAGATCAGCCACCAGGGCGCGCGCAGCGCGTGCGGCGCGGCCACGATCGCGAGGCCGGCGAGGAGCAGGACGAAATCGCGCCCGGCGATCGGGCGCTCGGCTGGCATCGGCACCGCGGCAGGCCGACGGCGGGCGTCCGAGCCTTGAGCGGGAGTCATTGGAATCGGCTCATTTCGCCTCGAACAAGGCGAGCGCCTCGAGGCAGGCGGCGCGCTGCGCCTCGCCGCGGCCGGGCGCGAGTTCGCGGCCCGGCAGCCGCAGGCCGTAATGCGCGCCGGCACGCTCGGCCGCGAGCACCCAGCCGGCGAGCCGGGAGAGCCTCGCCTCCAGGCCGAGCGAGGCGGGCAGGTCGCGCAGGTCGAGCCACAGTTCGGCCACCGCGTCGCCGGCGAACTGCTTGGTCAGCATGTGGTCGCTGCGCGCGTGCCGGGTGTCGCTTCGCGCCACGGATTTCCAGGCGACGGGGCGC
>MEQQ01000122.1:0-5025 GCA_001770285.1 Betaproteobacteria bacterium RBG_16_66_20 | reverse complement strand
CGCTGCCCTGCGCGTGGGCGCGCGCGCCGCCCGCCTGCGCATTCGGCGCGAGCGGCGGCAGGGCGCTTGCCTCGGGCCGCGGATAGACGAGGCACCGGCTGTCGGGCTCGAGGTAGCTCCAGGCGCGGAACAGGCCGAGCGGAAAGCGCGTTTCCAGCATCACGCGTCCGAGCGCCAGCCAGCCGCGGCGCTCGCTCGGCACCGCGAGCACTGCATCCGTGGCCGACGCGGGGCCGACGTCGACGATGCATTGCGCACCCGAGGCGACGTGGCGCGCGAGGATCTCGGGCCGGTCGAAATCGCCGCGGTTGGCGAGAACGAGCCGGAACTGCGCCGTTTCGCCGGCGAATACCGGATCGCAGCGCGCGGCGCTGACCGACAGCTGCGCGAGATTGCGCGCGGTCTGCACCATCCCCGCGATTCCCATGCCCGCCAGCAGGAAGGTGAGGGCGAAGCCGAGCGACAACGCGTAGTTGATCGAACCGATCAGCAGGATGCCGAGCGTGCCGCCGAACAGCAGGCCCAGCCGGCTCGGCACGATGTACACGCGCCGGTGGCCGAGCACGATCGCGCCCCGTTCGGGCGGCGCGAAGCCGTAGAACCAGTTCGCAATCCTCGGATTCGAGCGCAGCGGAAGTCGCACTTGAGGCCGGACCTCAGCTCGTGGCGCCGTCGTACTTCCAGCGGCCGCGCCAGGCCGCGTGCACCGCTTCCGGGTACTCCGGGCGGCCGAGGCTGCCGTTGTAGCGGCCGAGCGCGCGGAACGTGTCGCCCTTCTCGAGGTCGAGGTAGTAGCGCAGGATCACGCATCCGTAGCGCAGGTTGGTGCGCAGCGCGAACAGGTTGTGGTGCCGCTCGCCGATGAGCCTGGTCCAGAACGGCATCACCTGCATGTAGCCGCGCGCGCCGGCGCTCGACACGGCGTACTTGCGGAAGGCCGATTCGACCTGGATCAGCCCGAGCACCATCTGCGGATCGAGGCCGGCGCGTATCGCCTCGTACTGCACGGTCTTCAGCAGCTCGGTGCGCTGTTTGCGGTCGGGGATGCGTTGCTGCAGCCGCTTGGACATCTCGAACAGCCACCGGTGCCCGTTCTCGGGGCCGCTCTTGAAGTTCAGATACGGCGCCGCGCGGTCCGCGATCGATGCCTGCAGGCTGGCGCGCACGCTGTCGGCGAGCGCTTCCTCGGCCTGGTTGCCGGCCACGGCCTGCAGCGGCGCGAGCAGCAGGGCAAGCGCGAAGGCGGCTCTCATGCCGGGGTGAATCTGTCCCTGAGAAACCGCAGCGCGTCCCCGAGCGGGACATCGTGCGGCGTGGCTTCGGTGCGGCCCTTGTACTCGATGGTGCCCGCGGCGAGGCCGCGTTCGGAGATCACCAGCCGGTGCGGGATGCCAAGCAGGTCCATGTCGGCGAACAGCACGCCCGGGCGCTCGTCGCGGTCCTCCAGCAGCAGGTCGATGCCCGCCGCAACCAGCTCCGCGTAGAGCTTTTCGGCCGCCGCGCGCACCGCGGCGTTCTTGTGGAAGCCGATCGGCACGAGGCAGGCCTCGAACGGCGCGATCGGCCGCGGGAAGACGATGCCGCGCTCGTCGTGATGCTGTTCGATCGCGGCGGCGGCGATGCGCGTGATGCCGATGCCATAGCAGCCCATCTCCATCGGTCTTGCGGCGCCCTTGTCGTCGAGGAACACCGCGTTCAGCGCCTCGGAATACTTGGTGCGCAGCTGGAAGATGTGGCCGACCTCGATGCCGCGCTGGATTTTCAGCCGTCCCTTGCCGTCCGGGCTCGGATCGCCTTCGCGCACGTTGCGGATGTCGACGATGAAATCGGGCTGCAGCTCGGCAAGATCCCGGCCCCAGTTGACACCGGTAAGGTGGTAACCCTCCTCATTTGCGCCGCAGACAAAATCGCTCATCGCGGCGACAGTTCGATCGCAATAGAGCGTGAACATCCTGCCGCTGACCGGGCCGATGTATCCCGGGCGGCAGCCGAGCGCCTGCTGAATTTCCTCGTCTGTCGCGAAGCGGAATTTGCCGAGCACTTTCTCGGCCTTGACCTCATTCAGATCGTGATCGCCGCGCAGCGCAAGCAATACGAATTTGCCGACTGCGCCCTGCGCTGCGTCCTCGCGCACCACCGCGATCGCTTTGACCGTCTGATCGAGGGCAAGTCCCAGCAGTTTGGCGACGTCCGCGCACGTCGTCTTGCCCGGCGTGGCCACCTTCTGCATCTGCCGGCCTGGGCTTTTTCTTTTTCCAATCGGAAAAACAGCTTCCGCCATTTCCAGATTTGCCGCATAGTCCGAATCCGGGCAGTAGGCGATCGCGTCCTCGCCCGAATCGGCGAGGACCTGGAATTCGTGCGAACCGGTGCCGCCGATGGCGCCGGTGTCCGCGGCGACGACGCGGAACCTGAGTCCCAGCCGCGTGAAGATGCGGCTGTAGGTGTCGTACATGTTGCGGTATTCGCGTTCCAGATCGGCGTAGTCGGCGTGAAACGAGTAGCCGTCCTTCATCACGAATTCGCGCCCGCGCATGACGCCGAAACGCGGCCGCCGCTCGTCGCGGAACTTGGTCTGGATCTGGTAGAAATGCACCGGCAGCCTGCGGTAGCTGCGCAGCTCGGCGCGCGCGATCTCGGTGATCACCTCCTCGGAGGTCGGCTGGATCACGAAATCGCGTTCGTGCCGGTCCTTGAAGCGCAGCAGTTCGGGGCCGTAGGACGCCCAGCGGTCCGATTCCTGCCACAGTTCGGCAGGCTGGACCAGCGGCATCGACAGCTCGGTCGCCCCCGCGCGGTTCATCTCCTCGCGCACGATGGCCTCGATCTTGCGGACCACGCGCAGGCCGGCCGGCATCCAGGTATAGATGCCCGCGGCGAGGCGCCGGATCATGCCGGCGCGAATCATCAGCCTGTGGCTGACGAGTTCGGCGTCCGCAGGCGCCTCTTTGATGGTCGAGATGAAGTGGCGGGAAGTTCGCATCCGCGCGTTGAATTTGCAGTGAGGCTGTGGAAAAATGCCGGAGGAATTCTAGCTTAGGTGGTGTCGCCATGCTCGACCGAGACGGTTACCGTCCGAACGTGGGCATCCTGCTCCTGAACGCGCATAACGACGTGTTCTGGGGCAAGAGGGTCAACCAGCACGCCTGGCAGTTCCCGCAAGGCGGAATCAAGTCGGGCGAGTCCCCGCAGCAGGCGATGTACCGCGAGCTCGAGGAGGAAGTCGGGCTCAAGCCCGAGCACGTCCGGATCCTCGGGCGCACGCGCCACTGGCTGCGCTACGAAGTGCCGGAGAAATGGATGCGGCGCGACTGGCGCGGCACCTACCGGGGGCAGAAGCAGATCTGGTACCTGCTGCGCATGCTGGGGCGCGATTGCGACGTCAAGCTGCGCGGCAACGGCAAGCCGGAATTCGACGCCTGGCGCTGGCACGAGTACTGGGTGCCGGTGGAGGCGGTGGTCGAGTTCAAGCGCGACGTCTACCGCGAGGCGCTGACCGAGCTGCACCGCTTTCTGAACGCGGACCGGCGCCGCCGGCCGCGCCCCGGAGAGGGCCGCACGCCCGCGGGTTAGGGCGGATTATCCGCACGTTCCCGATTTTCCGAAGGGAGGGACGATGGACCGCCAATATCACACGCTTCCGATCCGGGAGCTCGGACCCGACGCGGGTTTTCGGCGCCCGACGCAACCGCAGGCCGAACGCGTGTCGCTCGAGTCGCCCGCGCTCGAGGCGATGACCGACCTGCTGCGCACCAGTCCCGCCACCATCCGCCCCCAGGCGCCGATCGAAGGCGCCAAGCAGTTCATGATCGCGCGCGGCGTGCGGCTGCTGCTGGTGGTGGACGAACGCGACATGGTGCTCGGCGTGGTGACCGCAACCGACGTGCTGGGCGAGAAATCGATGCGCGTCGCGACCGAGCGCGGCATCAAACGCGGCGAACTTGCGGCAGGCGACATCATGACGCCCGCGCGCGACGTCGAAGTGCTCGCGCTCGATGACGTCGCGGGCGCACGCGTCGGCCACGTGCTGGAGACGCTGGGCAGGGCCGGGCGCCAGCACGCGCTGGTGGTCGATTTCGAGGTGATCGCGCCGAAAAGCTTGATCGACGCGCCGATCCGGCGCACCATGGTGTGCGGTATCTTCTCGATTTCGCAGCTGGCACGCCAGCTCGGCGTGTCCCTGCAGAGCGTTGGCGAGGTGGCGCGCACCTTTTCCGAGATCGAGGCCGCGCTCAGCCGTTGACCCTGGCCGATAGACGGCGGCTATAGCTTTCATCGCAACAAACAATTTGCCGTAGCCGGGCTTCCGTCGTAGCTTGCCCTTCCCGCTCAAAAGGAGACTGTCATGCAACTCAAGGGATCCAAGACCCACGAAAACCTCAAAGCCGCGTTTGCCGGCGAATCGCAGGCCAACCGCAGATATCTCTACTTCGCGGCCAAGGCCGACGTCGAAGGCCAGAACGATGTCGCGGCGCTTTTCCGTTCGACTGCCGAGGGCGAGACCGGGCACGCGCACGGGCACCTCGAATACATGGAACCGGTGGGCGACCCGGCCACCGACAAGCCGATCGGCCCCACCAAGCTGAATCTTCAGGCGGCCGTCGCCGGCGAGACCCACGAGTACACCGACATGTACCCGGGGATGGCGAAGACCGCGCGCAGCGAAGGCTTCACCGAGATCGCCGACTGGTTCGAGACGCTGGCCAAGGCGGAGCGTTCGCACGCCAACCGCTTCCAGAAGGCGCTTGACCAGCTTGTCGAATAGGCAAGCTGATCGGTGCCGGCAGCTGGTGCAGTGATGCCGCAGATCGCGCCGCAGAGCCTCCTTTCTCTTGAGGCCTACGCCCGGGAGCGCAACGCCTATCGCGCCCGGGTGATTGCCCACAAGAGGCTGCGCACCGTGCACGCGGGCGACGCTGTCACGCTCGTCTTCGAGGACGAACAGACGATCCGCTACCAGGTGCAGGAGATGCTGCGCATCGAGCGCATCTTCGAGGACGAGGGCATCCGCGGCGAGCTGGAAAC
>MEQQ01000121.1 GCA_001770285.1 Betaproteobacteria bacterium RBG_16_66_20 | reverse complement strand
GTCGGAGCCAGCCGGTCAGTCAACCGCCAAGACCTCTAGCCAGTGCCCAGCTTCATCCCGCCGGGCGCGCCAAAACTTTTGCAGCTTCGCCGCGCACCCCAAGAAGGAAAGGCCGCCCGCGGGCGGCCTTTCCTTTATGCGGGAACCTCGCTACTTGAATACGCTGCCGAAGAATTTCGCCGCCTCGGCCTTGGACTGCTTGTCGGCTTCCGGGTGGTAGGCGAGGGGCAGGTTGAACTGCTTGCCCTTCTCGGTTGCCTCGGGATTGGTGAAGGCGTGCACCGCGCCCGGGTAGTTGATGTAACGGTAGTCCACCTTCGCGGCGTCCATCTCCTTCTTGAACGCATCCACGGAGTCCGGCTTGATGAACGGGTCGTCGGCGCCGTTCAGCACCAGCAGCTTGGACTTCACCTTGCCCGCGGCCGCGGCCGGCACGACGGCGCCGAGACCGGCGTGGAATGCGGCGACACCCTTCAGGTCGGCGCCGGCGCGCGCCATGTCGAGCACCACCGAGCCGCCGAAGCAGTAGCCCGAGGCACCGATCTTCGAGGCGTTCACCGTGGCGTGCTTGGAGAGCAGGTCCTTGGCGGCGTTGAAGCGCGATTGCATTGCCGCCGGATTCTTGCGCACGGCGCCCGACAGCGCGCCGGCGTCCTTGGGATTGTCCGCGGTCTTGGCATCGCCGTACATGTCCGCGACGAACGCCGTATAGCCCTGCGCGGCGAACTTGCGCGCCTCCTCGCGTACATGCTTGGTGATGCCCCACCACTCGTGCACGACGACAATCCCGGGCCGCCTCGCCTTGCTCGCGTCGTCGTAGACGATGAAACCCTTCATCACGGTATCGCCGTCCCTGTACGTGACGGCCTCCTCCTGGATGGCGGCCTGGGCTGCGCCGAGCGACATGGTGAGTACCGCGCCTGCAATCAGCTTACGCATCTTGAACTCCTCCGTAGTTGGTGTGGCACCAAATAGGATACATTGCTAACGGCGATTTATTCCATCGGCTGCCCCATGAACTCGAAACCTGTAAGCCGCTTTCCCGTTCCCGAGCTGAAGGACCTCCCGGCCGACATCCGCGAGCGCATCGAAGCGGTGCAGCAAAAGACCGGCTTCGTGCCCAATGTGTTCCTCGCGCTGGCGCACCGGCCGGCCGAGTGGCGCGCCTTCGTCGCCTATCACGACGCGCTGATGGAGAAGGAACCGGACGCCGCCTGCACCTTGACCAAGGCCGAGCGCGAGATGATCGTGGTCGCCACCTCCGGCGCCAACGGCTGCCAGTACTGCGTCGTGGCGCACGGCGCGATCCTGCGCATCCGGGCGAAGAATCCGCTGATCGCCGACCAGGTGGCGGTAAACCACCGCAAGGCCGACCTCACGCCCCGCCAGCACGCAATGCTCGATTTCGGCATGAAGGTGGCGCTTGAGTCGCACGCGGTCGGCGACGCCGACATCGAGGCGCTGCGCAGGCACGGCTTCACCGCGGACGACGCCTGGGACATCGCCGCGATCGCGGCGTTCTTCGCCATGTCCAACCGGCTTGCCAACGTCGCCAGCATGCGGCCGAACGACGAGTTCTACCTGCTCGGGCGCGTTCCGAAGCCGAAATAAAGGCCGCGCGCGGCGGCCGGCGCGGGCGCCGGGATGGTCACATCAGTACGATGTCGAACTGCTCCTGCGTATAGCCGGTCTCGACCTGCATCGAGACCGGCTTGCCGATGAAATCGCAGAGCATGGCGAGCGCGCCCGACTCTTCCTCGTGGAACAGGTCGCATACCGCCTGCGAGGCGAGCACCCGGAACTCCCGCGCGTTGAACGCACGCGCCTCGCGCAGGATCTCGCGCAGGATCTCGTAGCACACGGTGCGCGCGGTTTTCACTTCGCCGCGGCCGTCGCAGGTCGGGCAGGGCTCGCACAGCACGTGCGCGAGCGACTCGCGGGTGCGCTTGCGCGTCATCTCCACCAGCCCGAGCGCGGTGAAGCCGCTGACGGTCATGCGCGTGCGGTCGCGTGCGAGCGCGCGCCGGAACTCCTCCAGCACCGCGCTGCGATGCTGCTCCGAGTCCATGTCGATGAAATCGACCACCACGATGCCGCCGAGGTTGCGCAGGCGCAATTGCCGCGCGATCGACTGCGCCGCCTCGAGATTGGTCTTGAACACGGTGTCGTCGAAATTGCGATGGCCGACGAAGCCGCCGGTATTGACGTCGATCGTGGTCATGGCCTCGGTCTGGTCGATCACCAGCGTGCCGCCGGATTTCAGGTCGACCCGGCGCGCGAGCGCCTTTTCGATTTCCTGCTCGACGTTGTAGAGGTCGAACAGCGGCCGCTCCCCGGTGTAGTGCTCGAGGCGGCCGAGCAGCTTCGGCATGTAGGCCTGGGCGAAGGCGGCGAGCTTCTGGTGGTTCTCGCGCGAGTCCACCCGCACCGCCGAAGTAACGTCCGACACCATGTCGCGCAGCACGCGCTGCGCGAGCGAGAGGTCCTGGTAGACCAGCTTCGGCGGCTGCGCGCCGAGCGAGCGCTCGTGGATGTCGCGCCACAGATGGCGCAGGTATTCGATGTCGGCGCGCAGTTCCTCGTCGCCCGCGCCCTCGGCGAGCGTGCGCAGGATGAAGCCGCCCTTTTCGTCGGCGGGCAGCAGTTCCTTCAGCTTCTCGCGCAGCACCGCGCGTCCGGCCTCGTCCTCGATGCGCTGCGAGATGCCGATATGCGGGTCCTGCGGCAGGTAGACCAGCAGCCTGCCGGCGACCGAGAGCTGGGTCGAGAGCCGCGCCCCCTTGGTGCCGATCGGATCCTTCAGCACCTGCACCAGCACCGGCTGTCCCTCGGCGAGCATTTTCTCGATCGGCTTCGCGGATTCGGGATTGGCGGATTCGCCGTCGGCCTTGCGCTGCTGCCAGATGTCGGCGACGTGCAGAAAGGCCGCGCGTTCCAGGCCGATTTCGACGAACGCGGATTGCATGCCGGGCAGCACGCGCGCCACCTTGCCCATGTAGATGTTGCCGACCAGGCCGCGGCTCGCCGCGCGCTCGATCAGCAGTTCCTGCACCTGCCCGGCGGCGAGCACCGCGACGCGCGTCTCCTGCGGCGTGACGTTAACGAGGATTTCGTCGCTCACGCTGTGCTCCCATGCGCTCCAGCAATTGCGCCGTTTCATACAGCGGCAGCCCCATGACGCCGGAAAAGCTGCCGCGCAGCTCGGCGACGAATTGCGCGGCCCGGCCCTGGATCGCATATGCGCCGGCCTTGTCGTCGCCCTCGCCGGTCGCGACGTATTGCCGGATTTCCTCTCCGGAGAGGACCTTGAATTCGACTTCCGAAACCGATACCGCGCACTCCAGTTGCGATTCGTACCTGAGCGCGACCGCCGAGAGCACTTCATGCCGGCGTCCGGAGAGCGCGGCCAGCATCACGGCGGCATCGCGCCGGCCGGCGGGCTTGCCCAGTATCCGGCCGTCCACCGTGACCGTGGTGTCAGCGGCAAGCACGGCGGCGCGCGGCAGGTTGCGCTGTTCGAGGCGCCGCCATCCGGCGTGCGCCTTGGCGCGCGCGACGCGCTCGACGTAGGCCTTCGGCGCCTCGCCCGCGAGCACCTTTTCGTCCAATTCGGGGTCGGTCTCGGGCTTGTCGCGGAACGCGAGCATCTGGAAGCGCACGCCGATCTGCGACAGCAGTTCGCGCCTCCTCGGGCTGCGCGAGGCGAGATAAATGCTGCGGTCGAGCTGCGTGATCACGGAGGCACGCAGTGTAACAAAGCTATTCTCTGTGATAGGGGTGCCCGGTAAGCAGCGTTGCGGCGCGGTAGATCTGCTCGCAGAGCACCACCTGCGCGAGTGCGTGTGGCAGCGTGAGCGCCGAGAGGCGCAGCAGCAGCGCGGCCTCCTTCTTGATCGCCGGATCCAGTCCGTCGGCGCCGCCGATCACGAATACAGTCGGCTCGCCGAGCAGCGCGGCGAACTGCCTGGTAGTGAGGTCCCTGCCGCGCTCATCGAGGGCAACCAGGCGCAGGTGCCGCGGAATCTTCTCCCGGATTTTCCCTGCCTCTTTGGGTTTGAGCTGCACCAGCGTCACCTCGTAGCCGCGCGGCATGCGCCCGAGATATTCGTCGCGGGCGCTTGCGGCCCAGGCCGGAAGCCTATGTGCGATGGCGACGAGGTGCAGCCTTGCCACGAGCCAGCGCTTTGCGCGCGCGGGCGCGCTTCGGTTTTGCTTTCGTCTTCGGTTTTGTTTTCGTCCCTGGCTTGCCTTCGGCCTTCAGCTTCACTTCCTTGCCGCCCCAGAGCTCTTCCAGGTTGTAGTAGCTGCGCACCGCCGGGTGCATGACGTGCACCACGATGTCGCCCAGGTCCACCAGCACCCATTCGCCGTTGCGTCGGCCCTCGACGCCGACGATTTTCGCCCCCAGCGCCTTGAGTTTCTCCTGCACGCTGGTCGCGAGCGCGTTCACCTGGCGGTTCGAGTCGCCGCTCGCGATCACGACGCGCTCGAAAAATGCAGACTGGCGGGCCACGTTGTAGAGCACGATGTCGCGGCCCTTGACGTCTGCCAGCGCCTCGACCACTGCGCGCTGCTTGGTGCGGATGTCCATCAGCGGTACAGGCCTTGCGCGCGGATGTAGGCGAGCACCGCCGGCGGCAGCATCCCCGCAACATCTTCCCCGCGTCCGAGGCGCGCGCGTATATCGCTCGCGGTAATCGCCATCGGAGTCATGGGGATGGTTCTGGTTCGGGCATCGAGGTTCCATCCGGGTCTTGCAACCACGGCGATCCCGCAGAGTTTCTCGATCTCCGCCCAGCGATGCCAGGTTTCGCGTTTCGCGTACTGATCGGCACCCATGAGCAGCGTGAATTCCGCAGTTGGGTTCGTCTCCCGTAATTCCTTGACAGAGTCATAAGTAAATCCGGTTGCACCAAGCCTGAGTTCGCGGTCATCCACGGCATATCGCGGCTCGTTCGCGATCGCAAGTCTCAGCATTGCGAGACGATGCGCTGCGGCTGCGACCGGCACCGGCCGGTAAGGCGGGATGCCGGTCGGCAGCCAGAGGATCCGTTCCAGCCCCAAGGCGCGCAATGCGGCGCTTGCGATCGCAAGGTGCGCGTTGTGGGCAGGGTCGAAGGTGCCGCCGAGGATGCCGATCGGCTGCTTCACTAATTGCGGACTTCTCCGTGCCCCATGACGACGTACTTCTGCGTCGTCAGGCCCTCCAGGCCGACCGGGCCGCGCGCGTGCAGCTTGTCGGTCGAGATGCCGATCTCGGCGCCCAGGCCGTACTCGTAGCCGTCGGCGAAACGGGTGGATGCATTCACGATCACCGAGCTCGAGTCGACCTCGCGCAGGAAGCGCTCGGCGCGCGCCTGGTCCCCGGTGACGATGGCGTCGGTGTGCTGCGAGCCGTACTTGGCGATGTGCGCGATCGCCTCGTCGAGATCCTTGACCACGCGGATCGAAACGACCGGCGCCAGCCACTCGGTGTAGTAGTCCTTCTCCGTTGCGGGTTTTGCATCCTTGACGAGTTTGCGCGTGGCTTCGTCGCCGCGCATCTCGACATTCTTGTTCGTATAGATGGAACCGATCAAAGGCAAAACCTTTGCAGCAATTCCTTCCGCCACCAACAGCGTCTCCATGGTGTTGCAGGTGCCGTAGCGCTGCGTCTTGGCGTTGTCGGCGATGCGCACCGCCATCTCCGGGTCGGCGCGGTCGTCGAGGTACACGTGGCAGACGCCGTCCAGGTGCTTGATCATCGGGATGCGCGATTCGCGCGCCAGGCGCTCGATCAGTTCCTTGCCGCCGCGCGGCACGATGATGTCGACGTATTCGTTCATCGTGATCAGGTGGCCCACCGCCGCGCGGTCCGCGGTTGCGACGACCTGCACCGCGGCTTCGGGCAGTCCTGCGGTCCTGAGTCCCGCGCGCACGCAGGCGGCGATCGCCTGGTTGGATTGCAGCGCTTCGGAGCCGCCGCGCAGAATGCAGGCGTTGCCGGCCTTCAGGCACAGGCCCGCGGCATCCGCCGTTACATTGGGCCGCGATTCGTAGATGATGCCGATGACGCCCAGCGGCACGCGCATGCGGCCGACCTCGATCCCGGTGGGGCGCCGCGCAAGCCCGGTGATTTTCCCGATCGGATCCTCCAGCGCCGCGATCTGCTCCAGTCCCTCGGCCATCTGCTCGAGCGTCGCCGGCGTCAGCGTGAGCCGGTCCACGAAGGCGCCGTCGCGGCCTTCGTTCTTCGCGCGCTCGAGGTCCTCGCGGTTGGCGCGCAGCAATTCGGCCGTGCGGGCGCGGATCTCCGCCGCCATCGCGCGCAGGGCGCGGTTCTTGGCGTCGGTGCCGGCGCGCGCAAGCTCGCGCGCCGCGGCGCGCGCGGCAATGCCCATGTCGCGCATGCTTGCCGCAAGGTCAACCGGCTTGTCGCGGACCTGCGCGTGTGAGTTCGACCCCATGCAGCAATTCTAACCCCAGGCTGACGAACTCATCCCAGGGCGCGCCGGGCCCGACGCCCTTGGTCGCGCGGTCGATGCGGGCGGCGTGCGCGAGTGCGCGCTCCAGCGTTGCGCGCCGGTAGCGCTTGGCCGCCGTCCGGATCGACGCCTGGCGCTCGCCCCAGACGCGGTTTTCGCGCAGCAACTGCTCGATCTGGCGGCCCGCCTCGAGTCCCTGCTGGATGCGTAACAGCGCGCGCAGTTCCTCGGCGAGCGCCCAGAGGATGAATACCGGCGACTCGCCTTCGCCGCGCAGCCCGTCGAGCACGCGCACGTAGCGCGCGGCATCGCCCGCCAGCAGTGCGGCGGCGCAATCGTAGGCGTCGTAACGCGCGACATTTGCCACCGCCTCGTCAACCTGCTCGGCGGAAAGTTCGCCCTTCGGCAGCAGCAGCCCGAGCTTCAGCACCTCCTGGTGCGCGGCAAGCAGATTGCCTTCGACGCGGTCGGCGAGAAAGCCGAGCGCTTCGGTGGCGGCGCGCTGGCCCTGGCGCGCGAGCCGCGCGCCGATCCATTCCGGCAGCCGCGCGCGCTCGACCGGGTAGACCTCCACCACGATGCCGGCGCCTGCGAGCGCGCGGAACCAGCGCGAATTCTGGTCGTCCTTGCGCAGGCGCGGCACGGTGACGAGCGTGACGTTTTCCTTGCCGAGCCGCTCGCAGTAGGCCTGGATTGCGGCCGCGCCCTGCGTGCCGGGCTTGCCGGAGGGAATCCTGAGCTCGATGATTTTCCGCCCGCCGAACAGCGACTGGCTCGCGCCCGCCTGGGCGAGCTCGCTCCAGTCGAAGCCGCGCTCGGCGGTGAAGACTTCGCGTTCCTCGCAGCCTTGGTTTCGCGCCGCGCTGCGGATCGCGTCGGCCGCTTCCAGCGCGAGCAGCGGCTCGTCGCCGTGAATCACGTATACGCTCGCAAGCGACTTCGAAAGCTGCGCTTCGAGCTGCTCTGCGCGCAGGGACACGTCGGGCGCCGCCGTTGCGGCCGCTTACTGGGCCACGGGCTTGGGCCGTTGCGCCGCGGCGAGCCGGCGCACGATCAGCTGCACCATGTCGAACTGCATGTCGCGGTAAAGCAGCTGTTCCTCGGTGTCCTTGGCCAGCACGTCGGAGTCATTGAACGACACCTCGCGTGTGAGCTGCATTGTGCTCGGGGGCACGAACTCGCCGCCCTTGCCATCGTGCACGCGGAATGCCACGCGGTAGCGCAGCTGGAATTCGCGCACGCGCCCGTTGGCCGCGAGCGACAGAATGGCTTTTTCGCGGACTTCCTGCGAGAACTCGAGCAGGGCATCGGCTTTCTTCGGATCGTCGATCACCGTGGTGTGCGTCCCGGACTGGATGTTGCGCTTGAGATCCAGCGCGATGCCGCCGCCCGCGGGCATGTACAGCGTGTCGAACGGCAGCGAGGCGGTGCCGCGCAGCTGGAAGCCGCACGCGGCAAGCGCGAGGGCGAGGGCCGAAGTGACGATTGCGGTGATTGAGGTGCGCATCAGACGACGACGTTGATCAGGCGGCCGGGGACGACGATGATCCTCTTGATCGTCTTGCCCATCAAGTATTTTTGCGCCACCTCGCTCGCCCCGAGCAGCGTCTCGAGGGCGGCCTGGTCGGCCGCCTTGGGCGCGCGCAGGTTGCCGCGCGTCTTGCCGCCCACCTGGACCACGTAGTCGATCTCGTCCTGTTCGAGGGCCGCAGCGTCCGGTTCCGGCCAAGGGGCCTGCATGATGTCTTCGCCGAAGCCCAGCTCGCGCCAAAGCGTGTGGCAGATATGCGGGGTAATCGGCGACAGCAGGCGCAGCAGGATCGACAGGCCATCTTTGATGATGGGCTCGTGATAACCGCCGGCGACGCGCTCGAGCGCGTTCAGGATCTTCATGCCGGCGGATGCCACCGTATTGAACTGGTGCTTCGAGAGATCGTAATTCGCCTGCTTGAGCACCGAGTGAATTTCAAAATTCGTAATTTTCAGCAGATCGGGCGTTATTTCCCCTTTGCTCCCTTTGCTGAATCTTTCGCAATAAGCCCACAGTCGCTTCAGGAACCGGTAAGAACCGTCCACGCCCTCGTCGCTCCATTCCAGCGTGCTGGTCGGCGGCGAAGCGAAGATGATGAAGAAGCGCGCGGTGTCGGCGCCGTATTTCTCGATCAGCTGCTGCGGATCGACGCCGTTGTTCCTCGACTTGGACATGGTGCCGATGCCATCGAACACCACAGCCGTTCCGTCTTGCCTACTTGCAGCAAGAATTTTGCCCTTGGCATCGCGCGTGACCTGCACCTCGGAGGGATTGACCCACTCGCGCCGGCCCTCGGCCGTGTCGCGGTAGTAGGTTTCCGCCAGCACCATGCCCTGCGTGAGCAGGTTGGTGAACGGCTCGGAAACCCCCGGCA
>MEQQ01000120.1:971-29233 GCA_001770285.1 Betaproteobacteria bacterium RBG_16_66_20 | reverse complement strand
GGTATTTGCTCGCGATCGCACCCTCCACTGCAGCATCGATGTCGGCATCGTCGAACACGATGAACGGCGCGTTGCCGCCGAGCTCGAGGGACAATTTCTTTACCGTTTCGGCCGACTGGCGCATCAGCACGCGCCCGATCTCGGTCGAGCCGGTGAACGAGAGCTTGCGCACCGTCGGATTCGTGCACAGCTCGGCGCCGATCGCTTTCGAGTCGCCGGTGATGACGTTGAACACGCCCTTCGGAATTCCGGCGCGCTCGGCGAGCTCGGCGAGCGCAAGCGCCGAGAACGGGGTTGCCCCGGCGGGCTTGAGCACCACGGTGCAGCCCGCAGCCAGCGCCGGCCCGGCCTTGCGCGTGATCATCGCATTCGGAAAATTCCACGGCGTGATCATCGCGGCAACGCCGATCGGCTGCTTCAGGACCAGGATCCGCTTGTCGGCCTGGTGCTGCGGGATGATGTCGCCGTAGATGCGCTTGCCTTCCTCGGCGAACCACTCGATGAACGAGGCGCCGTAGGCGATCTCGCCCTTCGCTTCGGCGAGCGGTTTGCCCTGCTCGGTGGTCAGGAGCAGGCCCAGATCGTCCTGGTTCGCCATCATCAGGTCGAACCACTTGCGCAGCAGCAGAGCGCGCTCCTTCGCGGTCTTCGCGCGCCAGGCGGGCCAGGCCCGGTCGGCGGCCTCGATCGCGCGTCGCGCTTCGGCGGCGCCCATCTTCGGCACGCTGCCGAGCGTTGCGCCGGTGGCGGGGTTGTCGACCGCGAACGTGTTGCCGGAATCGGCGCCGAGCCACGCGCCGTCCACGTAGCACTGCTCGCGAAACAGCTTCGGGTCCTTGAGGGGCAACGGGGGCAGGCCGGCTTGCTTGGGGGCGTTCATCACGGTCTCCAGAGGGCGTTGCAAGGCAGCATTTTAGACCCGAGGCCGATGGTGCGGGAGTGGCGCACGGATTGTTTGAAGTCCAAACCAATCCGCTTGACATTGGCCCGGGGCTGCGTAAAGTGCATTGAAAGCAAAACAGAATTTCCGAACTGGAGGAGGAGAAGTCATGCATTGGAATACCGGCATCAAGGTAATTGCGGCGGCGCTATGTGCCGCCTTACTCGCGCCTGCGTTCGCGCAGGACGCACCCGTCAGGATCGGCTACGCCATCGCGCGCACCGGGCCCTGGGCCGTGGGCGCACAGATGACGCAGGAGCCAAACTACATCATGTGGGCGGACCAGCTCAATGCGACGGGCGGCCTCAGCGTCAAGGGCAAGAAGCGCAAGATCGAATTGGTGGGTTTCGACGATCGCAGCGATGCCGAAACCGTGGTCCGTACCTACGAGAAGCTGATGACGAGCGACAAGGTGGATCTCATCCTGCCGCCATGGAGCACCGGGGCGACCTTCGCCATGATGCCGCTCGCGCAGAAGCACGGTTATCCCCTGCTCGCGCCGACGGCGACCGGCCGCAAGCTGCTCGGGATGAAGAACCCGTACTTCTTCTCCCTGCTGCAGCAGCCCGACCGGATGATGGACGCGCTCGCCGAGTTCCTGAAAGCGCGCAGCGTCAGCACCGCGGCGATGATCTACGTCGATGACCTGTTCGGTCTCGAGCAGTCTGCCGCGCTGGTGGTGTCGTTCAAGGAGAAGGGCATCAAGATCGTCGAATCGAAGAGCTACCCGCTGGGCATCAAGGATCTCAGGCCGGTGCTGACCGACATCAAGGCGAAAAACCCGGACGCGTTCATCGCGCTGTCGTACCCGCCTGACACCTTCCTGGTCACCGCACAGGCGCGCGAGATCGCGTTCAATCCGAAGGCGTTTTACGTCGCGGTCGGCGCCGCGTTCCCGATCTACCGCGACAAGATGGGGCCCACGATCGAGGGCGTGATGGGGCTGGGCACGTGGAATCCGAAAACCAGCGCCGCGACCAAGGCATATTTCGACGCGCACGTCGCCAAGCACAAGAAGGAGCCGGACCGCTGGGCGAGCGCGCATGCGTGGGCCGGACTGGAGATAATGCAGCAGGCGGTGGAGAAGGTGGGTCTGGACCGCAAGGCGCTGCGCGACTACATCGCCGGCAACGAATTCACCACCATCATCGGCAAGATCCGCTTCAAGAACGGCGAGAACATCTCCACGCCGGGCGTGGTGAGCCAGTGGCAGGGCCGCGAGTTCGAGGTGGTATGGCCGCCCGATCGCGCCACTTCGTCCGCGCTGCATCCGAAGCCGAACTGGAAGTAGTGCTGCTCCAAGGGTAAGCCCCGCGAAAACCTTCGCGGGGCTTTTTCATCTATGGGATTCTGGCTAGAACTCGCGGCGACCGGCCTGATCACCGGGGGCATCTATGCCCTGGTGGCGATGGGCCTGAACCTGCAATACGGCCTGATGCGCATCATGAACATATCGCACGGCGAGTTCCTGATGCTGGGCGCCTACCTCACCTGGCTCGCGCACACGGTTTTCGACATCAATCCGGTCGCGTTCCTGCCCGTGGTCGCGATCGTGCTCTTCTTCGGCGGACTGGCGGTCTACAGGCTGTGCTTCCGGCGCATCGCGCGCACCTCCCCTTCGGTCGATGTGATCGAGGCGCGCAGCCTGCTGGTCGGCTTCGGGCTCATGTACCTGGTGCAGAACGCCGCGCTGCTCGCGTGGGGCGCGGACATGCGCGGCTACTCCTACCTCGCCGATGCGGTCGAGATCGGCGGTGCGCGCTTCGCCGCCAACCGCTTGCTCGCGTTTGGCTTCGCGATCGCTGCCAGCCTCGCGTTGCTGGCGCTGCTGCGCTGGACCATCTTCGGCAAGGCCGTACGCGCGATGATGCAGTCACCCACCGGCGCGCAGCTGGTCGGCATCGATACCGCAGTGCTCCATCCGGTGGTGTTCGGTGCCGGTCTCGCGCTCGCCGGCATGGCGGGGGGATTGCTGTCGATGGTGTACGAAATCACGCCGTCGATGGGCGAACCCTACACGGTGACCGCGCTGATCGTCATCACGCTGGGTGGATTAGGCAGCGCCGCAGGCTGCCTCGCCGGCGGCTTGCTGCTGGGGTTGGTCGAGGCCTTCGGCATGCATTTCACAAATCCGTCGCTCAAGACGCTGCTGTCTTACGGAGTGTTCATCGGCGTGCTGCTGGCGCGGCCCAAAGGGTTGTTCGCGCGATGACTGCGAACCTCAGATACACGATTACCGCCGTGCTTGCCGCGGGCGTGGCGCTCGCGTTCATGCCGTGGCTGCTGTCGGATTTTCTGCTTTCGCTCGCGCTCTCCTGCCTCATGTACGTCGCGCTCGCCTCGAGCTGGTCGATGTTCTCCGGTGCGACCAACTACCTCTCGCTCGCGACCTCGGCCTTTTTCGGCATCGGCGCCTACGTCACCGCCTGGGGCCTGGAGACGCTGCCTTACGCGCTCGCCGTACCGCTCGGCGGCGTGATTGCCGGCGCGTTCGCGGCGCTCGTAGGCGCCGCGGTGCTGCACCTGCGCGGCGCCTATTTTGCGGTACTCACCTTTGGCCTCGGGGAACTGGTTCGCCACTCGATCACCTATTTTGAGAAGACCTATGCCAGGACCGTCGGCCGGGTGCTTTCCGATCCGCCGGAAGCCGTGACGGTGTACCTGACCGTGCTGCTCATCACCGTGGCGACGGTGGCGACCTGCGCCGCGGTGCGCGCGAGCCGCTTCGGCCTCGCGCTCGCCGGCGTCGGCGCGGACGAAGAGCGGGCCCAGACGCTGGGCGTCAACACGCGCCGCGTCAAGATCGCGGGGTTCGCGCTGTCGGCGTTCTTCGCCGGGGCGCTGGGGGCGGCGATGGCGGTGCGCTGGACCTATATCGAGCCGATGTCGGTGTTCAACCCGTTCATCGGATTCCAGACCGTGCTGATCGCGATGATCGGCGGGGCGCAGACGCTGCTCGGCCCGGTGGTCTCGGCCGTGGTGTTCAGTCTTTTCTCCGAGTTGCTGCGGCTCCAATTCCCCTATGCCTACCTGATGCTGCTTGGGCTGCTGCTTATCGTGCTGGTGCTCTACCTGCCCGGCGGAATCGGCTCGCTGTTCAGGGGGAGGTGGGCGCGTGCCTGAAATGCTGCTCCGAGCCCGAGGTGTTTACGTACGCTTCGGCGGGCTGGTGGCCGTGGACCGGGTTGATCTCGAGGTGCGCGCCGGCGAACTGGTGGGCGTGATCGGCCCGAACGGCGCGGGTAAGACGACGTTTTTCCATACCTTGTCCGGGGTGCTCGCGCCGACCGCGGGACAGCTGATCGTCGGCGGCGAGGATCTTACCGGCCACGCCGCGCACGAGTTCGCCAATCACGGCGTGGCCCGCACGTTCCAGACGCCGCGCGTGTTCCGCGACATGAGCGCAGAGGACAACGTGCGCTTTGGCCTGGAATTCGCCGGGCGCAGACGCAAGCATGCGCGGGATGCCTTCGACAATCCGGCCGCAATCCTCGATCTGCTCGGTTTGGGCGATGTTGCGGCCATTCCCGCCGGCGGGCTGACCCCGGCAAAGCAGCGCCTGCTCGAGATCGGCATGGCGCTGGGTGCGCGCCCGCGGGTTCTGCTGCTGGATGAAGTGGCGGCGGGGCTCACGCATGCGGAAGTGGATGCGACCGCGCAACTGATCCGCCGCGTGCGCGACGAGGCGGGGCTCGCAGTGATCTGGATCGAACACGCGGTGCGCGTGCTGATGAATTACGTGGAGCGCGTCGCGGTGCTGCACCAGGGCGCGAAGATCGCGGACGGCGATCCGCGCAAAGTGGCGAGGGATCCGGCGGTCGTCGAAGCCTATCTGGGCGAAGAGGGCGGCGGGGAAAGGAAGGCGGCATGAGCGCGGTGCCCAAAATCACGGGCGCCGGCGCGGGCCTGTCGGTGCGCGGGTTGAGCGCCGGCTACGGCGGCATCGGCGTGCTCTACAAGGTGGATCTAGAAGCGCCTGCGGGAGAAATCACGGTGGTGGTCGGCCCCAACGGCGCGGGCAAGACCACGCTGCTGAAAGCGCTCTCCGGGCTTCTGCCGCGCACCGGGGAAGTCATCTTCGACGGCGCGCCGCTGCCTGAATCTCCGGCGGCGATCGTGTCGCTCGGGCTGGCGCAGGTTGCGGAGGGCCGGCAGCTTTTTCCGCAGATGACGGTGCGCGAGAACCTCGAGCTCGGCGCCTATCTCGCGCCGCGCAATCAGCGCGGCGACCGTTACGCGAAGGTGCTCGAACTGTTTCCGCGGCTCGCGGAACGCCGCGCGCAGCTCGCCGGTACCATGTCGGGCGGCGAACAGCAGATGCTCGCGGTCGGGCGCGCGCTGATGGGCAAGCCGCGCCTGCTGATGCTGGACGAACCCTCGCTCGGACTCGCGCCGAAGATGGTGGAGGAACTGCTCTCAATCGTGCAGCGCATCCGCAACGACGGCGTAACGGTGCTGCTGGTCGAGCAGAACGTCGCCAAGGCGCTGACGATCGCGGACGGCGCCTACGTGATCGAGCGCGGCGCAGTGGTGATGAAGGGCTCGGCAGGCAAACTGCTGCGCTCGGAAAAATTGCGCGACACTTATCTCGGCGCCGAGGCCAGACCCGGCGCCATGACCTGGAAAGGAGGGTTTTTCATGACTACGCAGCAGACCACCGCAGTGACGATTGCCGCGGAGAACGCCTGGAGGGGCAAGATTTTCACCGGCCGCTGGCAGATGTCCAAGGGCGGCACGCGCGAGGTCATCGAGCCCGCCACCGGCCAGGTGCTGACCGAGGTCGGCATCGCCGACGGGGACGACGTGCGCGAGGCGGCGCAGGCCGCAGCGCAGGCGCAAAAGGAGTGGGCCAGCACGCCCGCGGATCAGCGCGCGGCGGTGCTGCGGCGCGCGGCACAGCTTCTGGAAGCGCACGCCGAGCAGCTGCGCAGCTGGATCGTGCGCGAGACCGGCTGCATTCCGCCGAAAGCCGATTTCGAGCTGCACTTCGTCACCAGCATCCTGATCGAAGCGGCTGCGATCGCGACACAACCACCCGGGTTGATGCTGCCCAGCGGCCCCAAGCGCATGAGCTTTGCGAGGCGCGTTCCGCACGGCGTCGTCGGCGTGATCTCGCCCTTCAACTTTCCGCTGATTCTTTCGACTCGCGCGGTGGCGCCGGCGCTCGCACTGGGCAACGCGGTGATCCTGAAACCCGATCCGCAGACGCCGGTCACCGGCGGCTTCATCCTCGCGCGCCTGTTCGAGGCGGCAGGGCTGCCCGCGGGACTGCTGCACGTGCTGCCCGGCGGCGCCCAGACCGGCGAGGCGCTGGTATGCGATCCGGAGGTGGCGATGATCTCGTTCACCGGTTCGACCGCGGCCGGCCGGCGCGTAGGCGAACTCGCGAGCAAGCACCTCAAGAAGGTCACGCTGGAACTGGGCGGCAAGAATTCCACCATCGTGCTGGACGATGCGGACCTCGATGTCGCCGCGTCCTGCGTCGCCTGGAGCGCCTACTTGCACCAGGGACAGATCTGCATGGCGACCGGCAACGTGCTCGCGCACCGCAAGGTCGCGCGCGACCTCATCGAACGCCTGGTCGAAAAGGCCAGGCACCTGCCGGTGGGCGACCCGAACGCGGGGCAGGTGGCGATCGGGCCGCTGATCAACGCGCGGCAGCTCGAACGCGTCGACGGCATCGTGAAGGACGCGATCGCGAAAGGCGCGGTGCTGCGCGCCGGCGGGACCTACGAGGGCCTGTTCTACAAGCCGACGGTGCTCGAGGACGTGAAGCCCGGCATGCGCGTGCTGCAGGAGGAGGTGTTCGGCCCGGTGATCGCGGTGGTGCCCTTCGATACCGACGAGGAGGCGATCGCCCTGAACAACGCTTCCGAGTACGGGCTGTCGGCCGGCGTCATCACGCAGTCGCTGGAGCGCGCGATGAACTTCGCCGCGAAGCTGCGTACCGGGATCGTCCACATCAACGACCAGACGGTCGGCGATGAGCCCTGGGTGCCCTTCGGCGGCACCGGTGCCTCGGGCAATGGCGGCCGGCATGGCGGCCCCGCCAACTGGGAGGAATTCACCCAGTGGCAGTGGGTCACCATCCAGGATCGCGCAACGCCCTATCCCTTCTGAGGAATCCGGCTGTAACGAAACCGTAACCTCCGGCTTCTAGACTCGCCTCCGTCATCAACGATCAGAGCGAGTCATGAACCTTAAACAGGCATTCCAGGCGCTGGTGGTCACCGGCGCCCTGTTCTCCCCGGTCGCCCAGGCCATCGACATCACCGGCGCTGGCGCGACGTTCCCCTATCCCATCTACGCCAAATGGGCGGATGCCTACAGGAAGGCGACCGGCGTCGGCCTGAACTACCAATCCATCGGCTCCGGCGGCGGCATCAAGCAGATCACCGCGAAGACCGTGGATTTCGGCGCCTCGGACATGCCGATGAAACCCGAGGACCTCGAGAAGTACGGCCTCGTCCAGTTTCCCGCCATCATGGGCGGTGACGTCATGGCGTACAACGTCAAGGGCATCGGTTCCGGTGCGATCACGCTGGGCGGGCCGATGATTGCCGACATCTATCTTGGCAAGATCAAGATGTGGAACGACCCGGCGATCGTGAAGCTGAATCCCGGCGTCAAGCTGCCGAACCAGGCGATCTCCGTGGTTCATCGATCGGACGGTTCCGGAACCACTTTCATCTTCGTCAACTACCTGTCCAAGGTAAGCGCGGAGTGGAAGAGCAAGGTCGGCGAGGGCACGTCGGTGGCCTGGCCGACCGGCGTTGGCGGCAAGGGCAACGAGGGGGTCGCGTCCTACGTTCAGCGCATCGACGGCGCGATCGGCTACGTCGAGTATGCGTACGCCAAGCAGAACAAGGTCTCGGTCGCGAAAATGGCCAACCGTGACGGCAATGTCGTCGCGCCAGGCGACGATACCTTCGCCGCGGCGGCGGCCGGCGCAGACTGGTCGAAAGCGCCGGGGATGTACCTGATGCTCACCGACCAGCCGGGCAAGAGCAGCTGGCCGATGACCGGCGCCTCGTTCATCCTCATGCACAAGGTGCAGGACAGGCCCGCGACCGCGAGGGAAGTGCTCAAATTCTTCGACTGGTCGTTCAAGAATGGCGCCAAGATGGCCGACGAGCTCGATTACGTTCCGATGCCGGATCCGGTCGTAAAGCTGATTCAGTCGGCCTGGAAATCGCAGATCAAGGACGCCGCCGGCAAGAGCCTCTACTGAAAAGCTCCCTTACAATCCAGCGCTGGATGAGCGAGATCCAGGGCAGGCAGCGCGTTCGCCCGGCGCCGTGGAAGGACACGGCGTTCGAGTGGCTGACGCGGTTCTTCGCCCTCCTCGTGTTCAGCCTTCTGGTAGGCATTCTGCTGTCATTGGTTGCCGGCAGCGGTCCGACGCTCCAGAAGTACGGCCTGTCGTTCATCTGGTCCGGTGCATGGGATCCTGTGAAGGAGGACTTCGGCGCGCTGATCCCGATTTACGGCACGCTGATGACTTCGCTCATCGCGATGCTGATCGGGGTGCCGGTGAGCTTCGGCATCGCGCTGTTCCTGACGGAACTCTCGCCCCCCTGGCTGAAACGCCCGCTCGGCACCGCGATCGAATTGCTCGCGGCGATCCCGTCGATCATTTACGGCATGTGGGGCCTGTTCGTGCTCGCGCCGCTGTTGCAGACCTACGTGCAGCCGCTGCTGATCAGCGCCTTCGGGGATGTGCCGCTCGCAGGCGCGCTGTTCGAGGGACCACCGCTGGGAATAGGCATGCTGACCGCCGGCCTGATTCTTTCGATCATGGTGATCCCTTTCATTGCCGCGGTGATGCGCGACGTGTTCGAGATCGTGCCGCCGATGCTGAAAGAGTCGGCCTACGGCCTCGGCGCCACGACCTGGGAAGTGGTGTGGCGCGTAGTGCTGCCCTACACCAAGGTGGGTGTCATCGGCGGCATCATGCTGGGTCTGGGCCGCGCGCTCGGCGAGACCATGGCGGTGACGTTCGTCATCGGCAATGCGCACCGGCTTTCGGCCTCGCTCATGGCGCCGGGCAACAGCATCGCCTCGGCGCTCGCCAATGAATTCACCGAGGCGGTCGGCGACGTGTATTACTCGGCGCTGATCGAGCTGGGCCTGATTCTGTTCCTGATCACGACCGTGGTGCTCGGCTTGTCCAAGCTCCTGCTGATGCGGCTTGTCCGGGGTGAAGGGACGCGCACGTGAGCGCTGCCGAGCAAGTGCCAAGCGCGATCCATTCGGGCAACCGGCTCTACCGCGAGCGCAAGCGCACCAATTTCATCCTGCTGGTGATTTCCGGCGTGGCGATTGGATTTGGCCTGTTCTGGCTGGTCTGGATCCTCGGCACGCTGCTCTACGAGGGCGGCCACGCCCTGGCGCGCGCGACGCTTTACTACCAGATGACGCCCCCGCCCGGGGCAGACGGCGGCCTCGCGAACGCAATCGCCGGCAGTCTCGTAATGGTGGCGGCCGGAACGCTGATCGGCACGCCGGTCGGAATCCTGGCCGGCACCTATCTCGCCGAATACGGCCGGCACGGTTGGCTGGCCGGGGCGACCAGGTTCCTGAACGACGTGCTGCTCTCGGCGCCCTCGATCGTGATCGGCCTGTTCGTGTACTCGGTCTATGTGGCGAAGGTGAAGCATTTTTCGGCATGGGCGGGCGCGCTCGCCTTGGCGATGATCGTGGTTCCGGTGGTCGTTCGCACCACCGACGACATGCTCAAGCTCGTACCCAACACCTTGCGCGAGGCGGCGATGGCGCTTGGCTGCCCCGTTTGGAAGATGATTACCTCGATCACCTACAAGGCCGCGCGCGTCGGCATCCTGACCGGGGTGCTGCTCGCGGTGGCGCGCATCAGCGGTGAAACCGCGCCGCTGCTGTTCACCGCGCTCAACAACCAGTTCTGGTCGACCAACATGAACGCGCCGATGGCGAACCTGCCGGTCGTGATATTCCAGTTCGCGATGAGTCCCTATGAAGACTGGCACCGACTCGCCTGGGGCGGTGCCGCGCTGATCACGCTCGCGGTGCTCGTGCTCAACATCCTGGCGCGAGCGCTGTTCAGAAAATCCGATTGAAACGAGGAATGTCCTTGACGAACGCGAGCAACGCCACGACGGCCCCCCGGCCGATGATCCAGACGGCGGTCCGCGACGCTTCGGCGGACGAGACGTTGCCTGTCGCGGATCTGAAACCCAAGCTGCGCGTCAGCAAGCTCAACTTCTATTACGGCGGTTTCCACGCGCTGAAGAACGTCACGCTGGACATTGCCGAACGCAAGGTGACCGCGTTCATCGGTCCTTCGGGCTGCGGCAAGTCGACGCTGCTGCGCACCTTCAACCGCATGTACTCGCTCTACCCGGAGCAGCGCGCCGAGGGCGAGATCCTGATGGACGGCGAAAACCTGATCACCACCAAGCAGGACGTATCGCTGATCCGCGCCAGGATCGGGATGGTGTTCCAGAAGCCGACGCCGTTCCCGATGTCGATATACGACAACATCGCCTTCGGCGTGCGCCTGTTCGAGCGCCTTTCGCGGCGCGAGATGGACGAGCGGGTCGAATCGGCGCTCGGCCGCGCCGCCCTCTGGAACGAGGTCAAGGACAAGCTGTCGCAAAGCGGGCAGAGCCTGTCGGGCGGGCAGCAGCAGCGCCTGTGCATCGCGCGCGGCATCGCGATCAAGCCCGAGGTGCTGCTGCTGGACGAGCCCTGCTCGGCGCTTGATCCGATCTCGACCGCAAAAGTCGAGGAGCTGATCCACGAACTGAAATCGGACTATACGGTCGTCATCGTGACGCACAACATGCAGCAGGCGGCGCGCGTATCGGACTACACTGCCTACATGTACCTCGGCGAATTGATCGAGTACGACATCACCGATACGATCTTCATCACGCCGAAGAAGTCGCAGACCGAGGATTACATCACCGGCAGGTTTGGTTAGGGGAAATCATGGGCGTAACCGAACATATCTCCAAGCAGTTCGAGGCCGACCTGGACACCACGCGCACGCGCGTGCTGCAGATGGGCGGGCTGGTCGAAGCGCAGATCCTCGCCGCGATCCAGGCCTTCGCCACCGGCGACGCGGCGCTGGTCGCGCAGGTGATCGAGAACGACGCCCGCGTCAACGGCTACGAGGTCGCGATCGACGGCGCCTGCAACCACATCGTGGTCAAGCGCCAGCCGGCGGCGAGCGACCTGCGCCTGATCATGGCGATCAGCAAGATCGTCACCGACCTGGAACGGATCGGCGACGAGGCCGAGAAGATCGCGCGCATGTCCAAGCGGATCCACGAACAGGGCGCACACCACGCGCAGCGCTTCCCGGCGATCCGGCACGCGGCGCAGATCGCGGTGAAGAATCTGCGCCAGGCGCTGGATGCTTTCGCGCGCCTGGACGCGGCCAGCGCCGCCGAGGTGCTGAAGGAGGATTCGGCGATCGACGACGAGTTCCGCTCGGTGCTGCGCCAGCTGATCACCTACATGATGGAGGATCCGCGCACCATCTCCGCCTCGCTCGATACGGTCTGGGTGGCGAAGGCGATCGAGCGCATCGGCGACCATGCCAAGAACATCGCCGAGCAGGTGATCTACATCGTCAAGGGGACCGACGTGCGCCATACCTCGTTCGCCGACATCGAACGCGAGTTGTCCAAGGAATAGGGCCGCCGCATGGCTGCAACGGTATTGATCGTGGAGGACGAACCGGCGATCCTCGAGCTGATCGCCGTCAACCTCGAGCACGCCGGCTATGAAACGCTGCGCGCCAAGAGCGCCGAGGAGGCTGGCCGCCTGCTTGCGGACATCCTCCCTGACCTGGTGCTGCTCGACTGGATGCTGCCCGGGCAATCGGGTCTCGCGCTGGCGCGGCGCCTGCGCGGCGATGCCCGCACCAGGGAGATGCCGCTCATTTTCCTCACCGCGCGAGCCGATGAGCCGGACAAGATCGCCGGGCTGGAAGCGGGCGCCGACGATTACATCACCAAGCCGTTCTCGACCAAGGAGCTGGTGGCGCGCATCCGCGCCGTGCTGCGCAGGAAGAAGCCCCAGCACGGCGACGCACCGGTGGAGATCTCCGGTCTCAGGCTCGATCCGGCGGCGCACGGCGTCACCGGCAACGGCCAGGCGCTCTCCTTCGGCCCGACCGAGTTCCGCCTGCTTCACTACCTGATGACGCATCCGAACCGCGTCCACTCGCGCACGCAGCTGCTCGACGAGGTCTGGGGCGATCACGTTTTCATCGAGGAACGGACCGTGGACGTTCACATCCGCCGGCTGCGCCAGGCGCTCGCGCCCAGCGGCCACGATGCGCTGATCGACACCGTGCGGGGCAGCGGCTACGCGCTGCGCGCCGAAGCCGCTGCCATGAGCCGCGGCTGAAGGCCGGGCTCCGGGCGTGACATGACCTGGCTCGCAATCGCTCTCGCGATTCTGGCGGCCGGCCTCGCGATCGCGCTTTACCGGCAGCGGCGCGAGTTCGGCAAGCTCAAGCGCTGGGTGTCCCAGCCAAGGCTGACCGATCCGCCGGAAGCCGAGGGCGCCTGGGGCGAAGTTTTCAATCTGCTGCACCGGCACCGCCGCGCGACGCTCAGGCGCCGCCGCGAGCTGGCCCGGTTGATGGTCCGTTCGCGCCGCGGCGCGCAGGCACTGCCTTACGGGGTCGCCGTGCTCGATGCTGAATACCGCATGGACTGGTGCAATGATGCCGCGCGCGAGCACCTCGGCCTCGATCCGGAACGCGACCGCGGCCAGCCGATCGTCAACGTGGTCCGGGCGCCCGAGTTCGTCGATTACCTGCGCGCGGGCGAGTTCGCCGAAGCCCTGCGCCTGAAATCGCCGGGAAGCGCGCGCACGCTGGCGCTGCAGATCGTGTCTTTCGGCGACGAGGAGCACATTCTTCTGTCCCAGGACGTCACCGGCAGCGAACGCGTCGAGGCGATGCGGCGCGATTTCGTCGCCAACGTCTCGCACGAACTGCGCACCCCGCTCACGGTGCTGGCGGGGTTCCTGGAGACGATCCAGGACCTGAAGCTCGACGCCTCGCGCGTGCGCGACTACGTCAGCCTGATGGCGCCGCAGGCCGCGCGCATGAAGCGCCTGATCGACGACCTGCTCACGCTCTCGGCGCTGGAGCATGCGCCGGCGCCGCCCGACGCCGAACGCGTGGCGCTGCGGCCGCTGCTCGAGCGGGTGCGCGCCGAAGCCGAGGCGCTGTCGGCGGGCAGGCACCGGATCTCGCTCGAAGCGGCCGGCGCAGACGATCTGCTCGGCGCCGAGGGCGAACTCGCGAGCGCCTTCGTCAATCTTGCGACCAACGCGGTGCGCTACACTCCCGCCGGCGGCGAAATCCGGATTTGCTGGCGCTCGGGGACCCAGCTCGCGGATGGCGGCGCGGAGTTTTCGGTCGAAGACACCGGCATCGGCATCGATCCGGAGCACCTGCCGCGCCTGACCGAGCGTTTCTACCGCGTGGACCGCGGCCGTTCGCGGGAAACCGGCGGCACCGGCCTTGGCCTGTCGATCGTGAAGCACGCGCTGGCGCGGCACCAGGCTATGCTGGCTATCGAAAGCACGCCAGGCAAGGGCAGCCGGTTCATCGCGCGCTTCCCGGCGGCGCGCCTGGCGCCGGCCCGGCAGAAAGTGGAGGGTTAGGATGGAACTGATTCTGTGGCGCCACGCGGACGCGGAGGAGGGCGCGCGGGACATGGAGCGCAAGCTCACCGGCAAGGGCCGCAAACAGGCGGCGCGCGTGGCGCAGTGGCTGCAACGCCGTCTGCCGTCGAAATTCACCTTGCTCTGCAGTCCGGCACGGCGCGCGCGGGAGACCGCGGACGCGCTTGAGCAGCGCTACAAGATTTCGGATCGCCTCGCGCCGGGGGCGCAGGTCGCAGACCTGGTCGAGGCTGCCGGCTGGCCCGAGCGCAAAGGCTTGGTGATCCTGGTCGGGCACCAGCCGGATTTCGGGCGGGCGGCCGCGGCGCTGGTTACCGGAGAACAGGCCGACTGGAGCGTGAAGAAGGGCGGGCTGTGGTGGCTGGAGAGCCGCGTGCGGGGCGGCGACGCACGGGTCACGGTGCGCGCGGTGATCGCGCCGGATCTGGTCTAACCGCGCAGCTGCGCGACCTTCTTTTCCGACAGGCTGTTGACCGCGAACCGCATGCCGACCGCCTTCCAGTATTCGGTTTCGGTCTCGAGGGCGGCGGCGGCGAGCGGGTTCTCCTCCAGCCAGGTCTGCGGCAGGTCGAGCGCGTAGCCCGTGGCGTCGCCCGCCACGCGCAGCAGCGGAAAGCGCGCATCGGTGCGGTTGCGCAGCACCAGCGCGGCGATCCTGAGCGCGAACACCAGCGTCCAGTCGCTGCCTTCCAGCCCTTCGTCCTGCATCTTGCCGAGCTTGCCGCGGTGCGCGAGCACGATGCGCGCCAGGCGCTGCTGCTCCATGCGGGAGAAGCCGGGCATGTCGGCGTTCGACAGGATGTAGGCGGAGTGCTTGTGATATTGGGCGTGCGCGACCGACAGCCCGGATTCGGCGAGGCGCGCCGCCCAGTCCAGGACAAGCCGCTCGGCGTCCAGCTCCCGTTGCTCCGCATTGATCGAATCAAAGATTTTCAGCGCCAGGGACCGTACCCGTTCGGCCTGCGCCGTATCGACGTGGTAGCGGCGCATGAACTGCGTCACCGTCGCCTCGCGCATGTCGCGGTGCTGCACGCGCCCGAGCAGGTCGTAGAGCACGCCGTGCCGCAGGGCTCCCTCGGACACCGCCATGCGCTCGATGCTGAGCTCGGAAAACACGGCGAGCATGATGGCGAGCCCACCCGGAAGAACTTGTGCGCGCTCCTTGCGCAGGCCCGCGATCCGGTCGGGGTCGGCGCGCTCGTGCTTGATCAGCTGGCTGCGCAGCCGGTCGAGGCCGTCGCGCGTGATGCCTTCCTCGGCGTAGCCGTTCTCGTGCAGGATCGCCTCCAGCGCGCGTGCGGTGCCCGAAGAGCCGACCGCTTCCTCCCAGCCCGCCGCGCGGTATTCGCGCACCATGCCGGCGAGCTCCTGGCGCGCCGCGAGTTCGGCCTTCTTGATGCGCGCTTTATCGATCCGTCCTTCGGGAAAGTAGGCGAGGCTGTAGCTGACGCAGCCCATGTAGAGGCTCTCGGTGAGCAGCGGATCGAGCCCCCGCCCGATGATGAGTTCGGTGGAGCCGCCGCCGATATCGACCACCAGCCGCTTGTGATCGCGGACATGCGCGGCGACCGGCAGGGAATGCGCGACGCCCAGGTATATGAGGCGCGCTTCCTCGCGTCCGGCGATGACCTCGATCGGGAAGCCGAGCGCGGCGCGCGCTTCGCGCAGGAATTGGGGCGCGTTCTTCGCCACCCGCAGGGTGTTGGTGCCGACCGCGCGTACCGCGCCGCGAGGCAGTCCGCGCAGGCGTTCGCCGATGCGCTCCAGCGCCTCCAGCGCGCGCGCCTGCGTGGCGCGATCGATGCGCTTTTCGGCGGTCAACCCGGCGCCGAGGCGCACCATTTCGCGCAGCGTATCGAGGGGATAGATCTGGCCGTCCACGACGCGTCCTACCTGGAGATGGAAGCTGTTGGAGCCTAGATCGACTGCCGCAAACAGGTCCGGGCGGGGCATGGCCCGTCACTCTACACCCTGTGGATAACCCGGCAAATCGGGGAGTTCAGCCATTCCACGCGACTGCAACATTTGTGGTGTAGGCTGCGCTTCCGTATCGCCCGTATTCCGCGGTCTCCACGGCACCCTAATCTTTCCAGATGGTCAGAAAGAACCTGCCGCCGTCGCATTTCCTCAACCGCGAACTCGGCCTGCTCGAGTTCAACCGGCGCGTGCTGGCGCAGGCCGCGGACGAGTCGGTGCCGTTGCTCGAGCGCCTGCGCTTTCTCACCATCGTGTCCTCCAACCTCGACGAGTTCTTCGAGATCCGGGTCGCGGGGCTGAAGGAGCAGATCAAGGCGGGCATCAAGGAGTCGGGCCCCGATGGCCGCAGTCCGGCGGAAGTCTATGAACTGGTGTCGGCACAGGCCCGCGCCCTGGTCGGCGAGCAGTACCGGCTGCTCAACAGCGTGCTGCTGCCCGCGCTGGTGAAGCAGGGGGTGATTTTCCCGCGCCGCGAGGACTGGACCGAGCCGCAGCGTACCTGGATCCGCGACTATTTCATGCGCGAGCTGTTGCCGGTACTGACGCCGATCGGCCTGGACCCGGCGCACCCGTTCCCGCGCGTGCTGAACAAGAGCTTGAACCTCGCGATCGAGCTGGAGGGCCGCGACTCCTTCGGACGCAAATCGCGCGCCGCCATCGTGCAGGCGCCGCGCGCCCTGCCGCGGGTCATCCGCCTGCCCGCCGACGTCGCAGGCGCAGAATACGCATTCGTGTTCCTTTCCTCGATCCTGCACGCGCACGTGCAGGAGCTGTTCTCCGGGATGGAAGTCCGGGGCTGCTACCAGTTCCGCGTCACGCGAAACTCGGACCTGTTCGTGGACGAGGAAGAGATCAAGAACATGCGCATCGCGATCCAGGGCGAGCTCCTGCAGCGCCACTTCGGCGATGCGGTGCGTCTCGAGGTCGCCGACAACTGCTCGCAGCAGACCGTCGATTTCCTGCTGCAGCAGTTCGGGCTTTCGGAATCGGACCTGTACCGCGTGGAGGGCCCGGTGAACCTGTACCGGCTGCGTGAAGTGCCCGAGCGCGTGGACCGGACCGATCTGAAGTACCCGGTGTTCCAGCCGGCGCCGCCCCCCGCGCTCGCGGGCCAGCCGGACATCTACGCCGTCCTGAAGAAACAGGACGTGCTGTTGCACCATCCCTACGAATCGTTCACGCCGGTGATCGATTTCATCCGCACCTCGGTCACCGATCCGCGCGTGATCGCGATCAAGCAGACCGTTTACCGCACCGGCACCGACTCGGAACTGATGGAAATCCTGATTGAGGCGGCGCGCCGCGGCAAGGAAGTGACGGTGGTGGTGGAGCTGATGGCGCGCTTCGAGGAGGAAGTGAACATCACCTGGGCGTCGCGCCTGGAGGAAGTCGGCGCGCACGTCATCTACGGCGTGGTCGGCCACAAGACCCATGCCAAGATGGCGCTGGTGGTGCGGCGCGAGGACGGGCCGCAGGGCAGCGTCCTCAGGCGCTATGCGCACCTCGCCACCGGCAACTACCACCCGCGCACCGCGCGCCTGTACACCGATTTCGGGCTGCTGACCGCGAGGGAAGAAATCTGCTCCGACGTCAACGAGGTGTTCAAGCAGTTGACCGGCCTCGGCCGCTCGAGCCGCATGAAGCACCTGTGGCTGTCGCCCTTCACGCTGCACAAGCGGGTGGTCGCGGCGGTGAGGAACGAAGCACGCCTTGCCAAAGAAGGCAAGCCGGCGCGCATCATGGCGAAGATGAACGCGCTGCTCGAGCCCGACCTGATCGAGGAGCTCTATGCGGCCTCGCAGGCCGGGGTGCAGGTCGACCTGGTGATACGCGGCGTCTGCGCGCTGCGCCCGGGCGTCGCCGGCCTCTCGGAGAACATCCGCGTGCGTTCCGTGGTCGGCAGGTTCCTCGAACACACCCGCATCTGCTATTTCCAGAACGAGGGCGCCGAGGACGTTTACCTGTCCAGCGCGGACTGGATGGACCGCAATTTCTTCCGCCGCATCGAGCTTGCCTTCCCGGTGCTCGACCCGGCGTTGAAGCAGCGCGTCATCGGCGAAGGCCTGCGCGCCTATCTGGACGACTCGAGCCAGGCCTGGAGCATGAACTCCGAGGGCGCCTACGAGCCGCCGGCGCCCAAGCGCGGCAAGCCGCGCATGGTGCAGGAAGAGCTGCTGCGCACGCTCGTGCCGGTTGCCTGATCCGGCGACGCGGGCTCAAAAGGTGCCCGCCAACGCTCTAGAGCGTTCCAGCTAACGCGCTAGAGCGTTCCAGGATACGCGCCGCCGTCCATCAGCAGGTTCTGGCCGGTGATGAAGCCGGCGTGCGTGCTGCAGAGGAACGCGCAGGCGGCGCCGAACTCCTCGATGGTGCCGAAGCGCTTGGCCGGATTGGCCTCGGCGCGCGCCTTTGTCAATTCCTCCACCGTCTTGCCGAGCTTGTTCGCGTTGAACGCGAAGTTGCCGCGCAGGCGGTCGGTGTCGAACGGCCCGGGCAGGAGGCCGTTGATGGTGACGTTGTGCGCCACCGTCTGGCGCGCGATGCCGGCGACAAAGCCGGTAAGCCCGGTGCGCGCGCCGTTGGAGAGGCCCAGCTCCGGGATCGGCATCTTTACCGCGCCCGAGGTGATATTGACGATGCGGCCGAACTTGCGCGCGATCATTCCGTCCACGGTCGCCTTGATCAGCTCGATCGGCGTCAGCATGTTCGCCTCGAGCGCCTTCACCCAGTCTTCGCGCGACCAGTTCCTGAAATCACCGGGCGGCGGGCCGCCGGCGTTGTTGACCAGGATGTCGGGGCTCGGGCAGGCCGCGAGCGCCGCGGCGCGTCCTTGCGCCGTGGTGATGTCGCCGGCGATCGCGACCACTGTCGCGCCGGTGCCGGCGGGGAAGATGCGGCGGATCTCCGCCGCGGTCGCCTCCAGCGCCTCCCTGCCGCGCGCGGTGATGACCAGGCTCACGCCTTCGCGCGCGAGTGCCAGCGCGCAGCCTTTGCCCAGGCCCTTCGATGCCGCGCATACCAGCGCGGTCTTGCCGCGAATTCCCAGATCCATGATCAGCTCCTTTTGACTGAAACCAGCAACACTCCGGATATCACCAGCGCGCCGCCGACGATCTGGATCGCGGAGAGCGCGCCTTGCATCAGGGCGTAATCGGCGACCACGGTGGTCACCGGGCCGAGCGCCCCGATCAGCGCGAAATGATTGGCGCCGATGCGCTTCAGCGCCTCGGCTACCAGGAACACGGGCAGCACCGTGCACGCGGTAGCGAGCAGGATTACATACCACCACAGGGTCGCGGGCAGCTCGAGCGCCGAGACCGGTTCGAGCGCGAAGAACTGCACCACGGCGGGCGCGGTGGAGACGATCATCGTGTAGGCGGTGAAGCGGGTGCTGCCCACGCGCATCACCAGCTGGCTGCCGGTTACCAGGTACACCGCGTAGCACATGGCGGCGGCGAAGATCAGCATGGCGCCGAACATGAACTGGCGATGCTCCGGCGCGACGCCGAGTCGCTCGGAGAGCACCAGGGCGATGCCGGCGTAGGTGATGGCGAGCGCGGCGAGTTCTTTTCGCGTCGCGGATTTGCGCAGGAAAACCGCGCTCAGGATCACCACCAGCGTCGGGTAGAGGAACATGATCAGGCGCCCGAGGCCCGCCGGCACGTACTGCAGGCCGAGAAAATCGAGCAGGCTGGCGAAGTAGTAGCCGAGGAAGCCCAAGCCGAGGATCCCGAGCCAGTCGCGCCGCGAGATCGGCCCGCCGCCGCGCATCCACCATGCCATCGCGAGGAAAAAGGGCAGCGACAGCGTCATGCGCAGGAACAGCAGCGTGGTCGCGCTGACCGGATGCGCGGCATAGCCGAGCTTGATGAGGATCGGCCGGAACGCGAACGAAATCGTGCCGGCGAGGGCAAACGCGATGCCCCAGTACCGGTAGCGGCCGCTCAACGGCGCCTTGGCATCGGAAGCGGCGGAGCCATGACGGTAAAATTACCACATGGCCGGACACAGCAAATGGGCGAACATCAAGCACCGCAAGGCGGCGGCGGACGCGAAAAAGGGCAAGGTCTTCACGCGCCTGATCAAGGAAATCACCGTTGCGGCGAAAATGGGCGGCGGCGATCCCGGCACCAATCCGCGCCTGCGGCTGATGCTCGACAAGGCGCGCGAGGCCAACATGACCAAGGACAGCGTGCAGCGCGCGGTGCAGCGCGGCACGGGCGAGCTGGAAGGCGTGTCCTACGAGGAGGCGCGCTATGAAGGTTACGGGGTCGGCGGCGCGGCGGTGATGGTCGACTGCCTCACTGACAACCGCACGCGGACGATTGCGGAAGTGCGCCATGCTTTCAGCAAGAACGGCGGCAATATCGGCGCCGATGGCGCAGTGGCGTACCTGTTCAAGCATTGCGGCCAGTTCGTGTTCGCGCCGGGCGCGACCGAGGACAAGGTGATGGAAGCGGCGCTGGATGCCGGCGCCGAGGACGTGGTGGCGAACGAGGACGGCTCGATCGAGGTGATCTGCGCGCCGGGGGATTTCGAGAAGGTGAAGGCCGGTCTGGAAAAGGCGGGCCTGAAGCCCGATGCGGCCGAAGTGACCATGAAGCCCGCATCGGAGGTCGTGCTCGCGGGGGAAGACGCCGAAAAGATGCGCAATCTGCTGGACGCGCTTGAGAGCCTGGACGACGTCCAGGACGTCTACACCACGGCGGCGCTCGACGAGTGAAAATCCTGGGCATCGATCCCGGCCTGCGCGTCACCGGTTTCGGCGTCATCGAGCAAACGGGCGGCAAGCTTCTCTACCTCACCAGCGGTTGCGTGCGCTCGGGCGACGGCGAACTTGCCGCGCGCCTGCGCGTCATCCTGGACGGGCTCGCGCAGGTGATCGGCGAGCACCGGCCCGATGAAGTCGCGATCGAAAAGGTTTTCGTAAACGTCAACCCGCAATCCACGCTCCTGCTGGGCCAGGCGCGCGGCACCGCGATCTGCGCCGCGGTGATCGCGGGGCTGCCGGTCGCGGAGTACACTGCGCTGCAGGTCAAGCAGGCCGTGGTCGGCAAGGGCCACGCCAAAAAAGAACAGGTGCAGCACATGGTGAGAAGGCTGCTCGCGCTGCCCGGAGACCCCAGTCCCGACGCCGCCGACGCGCTCGCCTGCGCCATCTGCCATGCGCATGGCGGCCGATTGGGCAATGTGTTGACGAAGAATCTCAAAATGAAGAAAGGGCGCCTGGTTTGATCGGCAGGCTCACAGGCAAGCTCGTCGCCAAACATCCCCCGCAGGTATTGCTCGATGTCGGCGGCGTCGCCTACGAGGTCGATGTCCCGATGAGCACGTTCTTCAATCTGCCCGCGACCGGCGAATCGGTGACGCTGCACACCCATCTGCTGGTGCGCGAGGACGCGCACGTGCTTTACGGATTTGCGACGCTCGACGAGCGCGCGGCGTTCCGCAAGCTGATCCGCATCTCGGGCGTAGGCGCGCGTACCGCGCTCGCGGTCCTTTCCGGACTCTCGGTCGCCGAGCTGGCGCAGGCCGTGGCGCTGCAGGAAACCGCGCGCCTCACCAGGGTCCCGGGCATCGGCAAGAAGACCGCCGAGCGCCTGCTGCTCGAACTGAAGGGCAAGCTGGCAGACGCGGTGCCTTCGGAGACAAAAGGTGGATCGGGCAACGACGTGCTGAACGCGCTGATCGGGCTCGGCTACAGCGACAAAGAGGCGCTCGCCGCGGTCAAGGGCCTCGCTCCGGGGCTCGCAGTGACCGAGGGCATCCGTGCGGCCTTGAAGGCTCTGGCAAAATCCTAGCGTGGCAGTCGAAACCGACCGTCTGATCTCCGCCAAGCCCTCCTCGGTCCAGGAAGAGCAGATCGAGCGCAGCTTGCGTCCGGCGACGCTCGCCGAATACGTCGGGCAGGACAAGATCCGCAGCCAGTTCGAGATCTTCATCCAGGCGGCGCGCGGGCGCAGCGAGGCGCTCGATCACGTGCTGCTGTTCGGCCCGCCGGGCCTGGGCAAGACCACCCTCGCGCACATACTCGCCAGGGAAATGGGCGTGAATCTGCGCCAGACCTCCGGGCCGGTGCTGGAGCGCCCCGGCGATCTGGCCGCGATCCTGACCAATCTGGAACCGAAGGACGTGCTGTTCATCGACGAGATCCACCGCCTGTCGCCGATCGTCGAGGAAATCCTCTATCCGGCGCTCGAGGACTACCAGATCGACATCATGATCGGCGAGGGCCCTGCCGCGCGCTCGATCAAGCTGGATCTGCCGCCCTTCACGCTGGTCGGCGCCACCACGCGCGCCGGGATGTTGACCAACCCCCTGAGGGATCGCTTCGGCATCGTGGCGCGGCTCGAGTTCTACAACCCCGAGGAGCTGGCCACCATCGTGCGCCGCTCCGCCGGCCTGCTGAACGTCGCGCTGGACGCGGAGGGCGCGGGCGAGATTGCGCGGCGCGCGCGCGGCACGCCGCGGATCGCCAACCGGTTGCTGCGCCGGGTGCGCGATTACGCGGAGGTGAAGGCCGACGGCAAGGTCTCGAAGGCCGTCGCCGATGCCGCGCTCAAGATGCTGGATGTGGACGCGCTGGGGCTGGACCTCATGGACCGCAAACTGCTCCTTGCGGTGATCGAGAAATTTTCCGGCGGCCCGGTAGGACTGGAGAACCTCGCGCACGTGGTCGGCGAGGAGGCCGAAACCATCGAGGACGTGCTCGAGCCCTACCTCATCCAGTGCGGCTACCTGCAGCGCACGCCGCGTGGGCGCATGGCGACGCTCACCGCATACCGCCATTTCGGCATCGTTGCGCCGGCGGCGGCGCCGGACCTGCTCGGCGCGCGGGACCCGGAGGCGCAGTAGGCGCGCGGTTCTGGCTCAATCCGCCCGGCAATCCAGGGGCAATGCGTTCTGCGGGGCGGTTCCGGCGCGGCAGCTCCACGTTTTGCCGCTGTCCGTAGAAAACATCCGGACGGATTTTCCCGCGACGCGCCGGTCCACGCCCTCGGTGCGCAATGTCGCGGTCAATTCGATCGCGCCCGTGCCGCCCGCGCCGCTGGTGATCGCAACCGATTGCGTGTAACGGCCGCTCGTGGAGCCCAGCACCGGGCCGGCGGATTCCGGCCATTTCTTTCGAGCGGCGCGATATTCGGTGAACGGCGCCCTTGCGGCACCGAGCAACGCGACGGCCTCGGACATCTGGGAGCGGTGGAGGTAGTCGCCGTACGACGGCAACACTACCGCGCCGACGATGCCGACCAGCACCACGAGTACGAACCAGCTCAGCCAGCTGATCCGCGCACGCGGCTTTGCGCCGGCCTTGTCTTGCGGCTCTGTGCTCATGCATGGTATTGGACTCCCGCGGGGCCGGCGCTGCAAGGGTCTTGCCGGCTGACCCTTTCCGCGATCAACTGCGTTCAAAGCTACAATGCAGCGGTGCATCGAGGGCAAGACCCGGACCAAACGTTCTGCTGGCAGGTGCGCGTCTATTACGAGGACACCGACCGGGGCGGCGTTGTCTACTACGCCAATTACCTGCGCTATTTCGAGCGCGCGAGGAGCGAATGGCTGCGCAGCCTCGGGGTGAACCAGGAGCGCCTTGCCGCGGTCCAAGGAATCGGCTTCGTGGTGGCGCGCGCCGAGATCGATTTCAAGGCCGGCGCGCGGCTCGACGAGCTGCTTACCGTCACGGTCCGACCGTTGGAGAGGAAGAAGACCTACTTTTGGCTGGAACAGGAGGCCCGCCGGGCGGACGGACAAGTCTGCGCCGCGGCGCGCATCCAGGCCGCATGCGTGCGCCACAGTGACATGCGGCCGCAGCCAATTCCCGAGTCCCTTACTGCGAGGATCGCGGCATGACCGTCACGCAGGATCTCGAACTCTGGACCCTGATCGCGAACGCCTCCTTCGTGGTGAAGGCGGTGATGGCGCTGCTGCTCGCGGTGTCGTTCATGTCGTGGATGTTCATCTTCCGCAAGTGGATGACGATCCGCAGCGCGCGCGAGAAGACCGAGCAGTTCGAGCGCGAGTTCTGGAGCGGCAACGACATCAACGCGCTCTACCAGGGCTCGGTCAACAGCCGCCACACCATCGGCAGCCTGGAGCGCATCTTCGAGGCCGGCTACCGCGAGTTCACCAAGCTGCGCGCGCAGCGGGGGACGGACGCCTCGACCATGGTGGACGGTGCGCGCCGCGCCATGCGCGCCACCTACCAGCGCGAAATGGATCATCTCGAGCGCCATCTCGCATTCCTCGCCTCGACCGGCTCGGTGAGCCCGTATGTGGGCCTGTTCGGCACGGTCTGGGGAATCATGCATGCCTTCCGCAGCCTTGCCAACGTGCAGCAGGCGACGCTCGCGCAGGTCGCGCCCGGCATCGCCGAAGCGCTGATCGCGACCGCGATCGGCCTGTTCGCCGCGATCCCGGCGGTGGTGGCCTACAACCGCTACTCGCACGACATCGACCGCCTCGCGATCCGCTTCGAGAGCTTCATGGAGGAGTTCTCCAACGTGCTGCAACGGCAGGCCGCCGTAAGGCAATAATGGCCCGGCTGCACTCCAAGCGCGGCCCGATGCACGAAATCAACGTCGTGCCTTACGTCGACGTCACGCTGGTGCTGCTGGTCATCTTCATGGTCACGGCGCCGCTCGTTACGCCCGGCGTGATCGACCTGCCCTCGGTAAGCAAGGCCGGCCAGCCCAAACTCGTGCCGCTGGAAGTGGTGATCAAGGAGGACCGGTCGCTGTCGGTGCGGGAGCGCGACGCCGCGGGCCGGATCGTCAACGACCGGCCGGTGACGCGCGCCGATTTTCCGCAGATTTTCAAGGACCCGAAGGTCCCGGTGCTGGTCGCCGGAGACAAGAACGTGCGTTACGAGGCCGTGCTGCAGGTGATGGACGACCTGCGCGCGCAAGGCGTGGAGCGCGTCGGGCTGCAGGTAAAGCCAAGGCAATGAGCGTCGCCTCCGCCTCGGTGTTCGAGGAGCGGCTTGACCCGGGCAAGCTGACCTCGGCCCTGCTCGCGGCGGCGGTGCACCTCGCGCTGCTCGCGGTCCTCGTGTTCGGCGTGCGCTGGCAGAACCGGCCGGCCGAAGCGGTGACGGTGGAGCTCTGGGAGCCGCCGCCGGCACCGCTCGCGGAAGCGCCGAAGCCCGCGCCGAAAATCGAGCCCGCGCCGCCGCCCGTGCTGAAGCCCGAAGCCGTGATCCCGAAGCCCGAGATCGTCGAGAAAAAGGCGCCACCACCCAAGCCAAAACCGGAACCCAAGGCGGCGCCGAAACCCGTTCCGAAGGCCGAGCCGTTGAAGCCCAGGGTGGATGAGACGCAAAAACGCATCCGGGAGGAGCTGGCGCGCGAGCAGGCCTCGCTCGCCATCGACCGCGAGCGGCAGCAGATCAAGGACCAGCTCGCGAAAGATGCCGCAGCGGCAAGCAGCAAGGCGAAGGCCGACTGGGTGGACAAGATAAGGGCGAAAATCCGCGGCAATATCGTGCTGCCGCCCGATCTGCAGGGCAATCCGGAGGCGTTGTTCGCCGTAGTTCAACTGCCCAGCGGGGAAGTACTTTCAAAAAAACTGATGAAATCCAGCGGCCACCGCGGCTACGACGAAGCCGTGGAGCGCGCGATCCTGAAATCCTCGCCGTTGCCGAAGCCCGACAGGCCGGAGATTTTCGATCGCGAGCTGCGGCTGACGTTCCGGCCGAGGGACTAAAATATAATCCGCGCATGAAAAAGCTGCTCGCGGTCTTCCTGCTGTGCTTCGCTACCGCCGCGGCGGCGCAACTCTCGATCGAGATCACCGGGGCCGGGGCGCAGCGCATCCCGATCGCGGTGGTGCCGTTTGCCGGGGAAGGCGCATTGGCGCAGGGGATTTCCGCCATCGTGCGCGCCGACCTCGAGCGCAGCGGCTTGTTCCGCGCGCTGGAGGTGCCGCCGATCAGCCCGCCGCCGACCGAGGCCTCGAGCGTCAATTACGCGGAATGGCGCTCGCGCCTGGCCGATGCGCTGGTGCTCGGCTCGGTGGCGACGCGGGCCGACGGCAGGTTCGAAGTGCGCTTCAAGCTCTTCGACACCGTCAAGGCAGCGGACCTTTCGGGGGTCGCCTACACGCTGTCGCGCGAGCAGGCGCGCACCACCGCGCACCGCATCGCCGACTTCATCTACGAGAAGCTCACCGGTGAGAAGGGCGTGTTCTCGACCCGCATCGCCTACGTGGTGAAGCGCGGCACGAAGTTCGAATTGCAGATCGCGGATGCCGACGGCGCCGGAGAGGAGACCGCGCTCGCCTCGTTCGAGCCGATCATTTCACCGGCCTGGTCGCCCGACGGCCGGCGCCTCGCCTATGTTTCCTTCGAGAACAAGAAGCCGGTGGTGTACGTGCATTCGCTGCAGGACGGCAAACGCCACGTGGCGGCAAACTTCAAGGGCTCGAATTCGGCGCCGGCCTGGTCGCCGGACGGCGCGCGGCTCGCGGTCTCCCTGTCCCGCGACGGCGGCTCGCAGATCTACCTGGTGAATCCGGACGGCAGCAACGTGCGCCGCCTTTCGCAGTCGGGCGGCATCGACACCGAACCGGTGTTCTCCCCCGACGGCCAAACCCTCTATTTCACTTCGGACCGCGGCGGCAGCCCGCAGGTGTACCGGATGCCGGCGAACGGCGGCGAGGCGCAGAGAGTGACCTTCGACGGCAGCTATAACGTTTCGCCGCGCATCAGTCCGGACGGCAGGGTCCTCGCGTACATCGCGCGCAACGGCGGCAAGTTCCAGGTCGCGACGCTCGACCTGGCGAGCCGCCAGACGCAGATCCTGACCGACAGCGACAAGGACGAATCGCCGAGTTTTGCGCCCAATGGCCGCATCATCCTGCTCGCGACCGTCAACGGCGGACGCGGCGTGCTCTCGGCGGTCTCGGCCGACGGGCGCATCAAGCAGCGGCTCACAATATCTGCGGGCGATGTACGGGAACCGGCCTGGGGACCGTTCGTTCGATGAACTGGAGAAAACACATGCGTACAGCGCGGATTGCTTGTCTTACCCTGGCTCTGGGCACGATGCTGGCGGCCTGCTCGGGCGGGCCTGTCAGCGAACAGTCGCCCGCCGGCGTCGAGGAGCGCCAGCCCGGCGCGCAGCCCGGCGCGCAGACCCAGCCGGTCAAGCCGGGGGCCGTGGCGCGCGTCGACCTGACGACGAAGCCGGGGGCCAGGAGCCCGCTCACCGATCCGAACAACATCCTTTCGCGGCGCTCGATCTTCTACGATTACGACAGCTACGACGTCAAGGACCAGTACAAGGACCTGGTCGAAGCGCACGCCAGATACCTGCGCGACAACCCCAGGTCGAAGATGCTGATCCAGGGCAACACCGACGAGCGCGGCAGCCGCGAGTACAACGTGAGCCTCGGGCAGCGCCGCTCGGACAGCGTGAAGAAGATGCTGCTGCTGCTCGGCGCCAAGGAAGAGCAGGTCGAATCGGTGAGCCTGGGGGAGGAGAAACCCAGGTCCGAGGGGCATGACGAGCAGGCGTGGTCGCAGAACCGCCGCAGCGACATCCTCTACCAGGGCGAGTATTGATGCGCCATCCGGTTGTTGCGGCGCTGGTCGCGGCGTGCCTCGCGCTGCCGGGACCGGCGTTCGCGCTCTTCGACGACGACATCGCGCGCGCGCAGATCCAGGAACTGCGCAAGCAGGTCGAGGCGGCGGCAAAGCTCGTCGAGGAGCGGCTTTCGAAGGTCGAGGACCGGCGCGCGCTCATCGAACTCGCTTCGCAGATCGAGGCGCTGAGGGGCGAGATCGCGCGCCTGCGCGGCCAGCTCGAGGTCATCCAGAACCAGGTCGAAACCGCGGACAAGCGCGGCAAGGACCTCTACGTCGACATCGATACGCGATTGCGCAAGCTGGAACAGGCGAAGGAGGCCGCGGCGGCGGACAAGCCTGCCGCCGAAGCGGGGCCCCCGGCAGCCGAGACCAAGGCCTACGAGGCGGCGCTAAACCAGTTCAAGCTCGGCAACTACCCGCTTGCGGTCTCGGCCTTCCAGGGTTTCCTCGTCACCTATCCCTCGAGCAAGCTCGCGCCTTCGGCGCAGTACTGGATCGGCAACGCGTATTTCGCGCAGCGCGACTACAAGCAGGCGATCGCGGCGCAGCAGCGCGTGCTCACCGCCTGGCCCGAGGACGCCAAGGCTTCCGACGCCATGCTCAACATCGCCTCGGCGCAGGACGCGATGGGCGAGCGGCGCGCGGCGCAGAAGACGCTCGAGGGCCTGCTCGCGAAATATCCGCAGAGTCCCGCCGCGGCCAGCGCCAAGCAGCGGCTGGCGCAGGGCGCGGCGAAGAAGTAGCCGCCGAGACCGGTCGCAGCGGGGAGGGGATGATGGAACAGAGCGCGGCACAGCTTGCACCGTACGTCGTCTGGAGCGCATTCGCGCTCGCATTCGTGTTTGGCGCGGTCGCGAACAAGACCAACTTCTGCACCATGGGCGCGGTGTCCGACTGGGTCAACATGGGCGACACCGGCCGCATGCGCATGTGGCTGCTCGCGATCGCGGTGGCGATCCTCGGCGCGAACGGGTTGCAGCTCGCCGGCATCGTGGATCTCTCGAAATCCATCTACCCGGCGCCGAATTTCCTGTGGCTCTCCTACCTCGTCGGCGGCTTCCTCTTCGGCGT
>MEQQ01000120.1:0-948 GCA_001770285.1 Betaproteobacteria bacterium RBG_16_66_20 | reverse complement strand
AGACGCTGATCCGCATCGGCGGCGGGAACCTGAAATCGGTGGTGGTGTTCGTGTTCCTCGGCATCGCCGCCTACATGACGTTGCGGGGGCTATTCGGGGCATTCCGCGTGGGCGTGCTCGAGCAGGCCTCCGTCACGCTCGCCGGCGGGCAGGACCTTCCCTCGATCGCCGCGCGCGTGCACGGCGGAGAGAAGAAGCTCTGGACCGCCGGCTGGGCGCTCGTGCTGGGGCTCGGGCTGCTTGCGTTCGTCTACCGGTCGAAGGATTTCCGCGGGAATTTCGACTACACGCTGGGCGGCATTGTCACGGGGCTCGTCGTGGTCGGCGGCTGGGTCGTGAGCGGCAAGCTCGGCTATCTCGCGGAGGACCCGCAGACGCTGCAGGAGGCGTTCGTCGCCACCAACACCGGCCGCATGGAGTCGTTTTCCTTCGTCGCGCCGGCGGCGTTCTCGCTCGAGTACCTGATGCTTTGGACCGACAAGACCAAGATCGTCACCTACGGCGTCGCCTCCGCCGCCGGCGTGATCGCGGGCTCGGCCGCCTGGGCGCTGTGGTCCAGGAGTTTCCGCTGGGAGGGGTTCATAAGCGCCGAGGACACCGCGATGCACATCCTTGGCGGGATCCTGATGGGCTTCGGCGGCGTGGTCGCGCTCGGCTGCACCGTCGGGCAGGGCATCACCGGGTTCTCGACGCTCGCTCTGGGTTCGATCGTGACCTTCGCGGCGATCATCGCCGGTTCAGCGGCGACCATGAAGTGGCAATACTGGCGAATGACCCGCGAGGCCTGATAAAATTCGCCCCCTTTCCAGCAATTTCCCTAGGGGTCGTTAGCTCAGCTGGTAGAGCAGCGGACTTTTAATCCGTTGGTCGCCGGTTCGAATCCGGCACGGCCTACCAATACATCAAGGGTTTAGCGAGAGCTAAGCCCTTTTTTCTTTTTGCCTTGAT
>MEQQ01000119.1:1497-14720 GCA_001770285.1 Betaproteobacteria bacterium RBG_16_66_20 | reverse complement strand
GCTTCGCCGACCAGCTCGACCGGTTTCTTGCGCGGCAGGGGGATCGCGGGACGCAATAAGCATCGTCAACCGGCTGGGCAGGGCGGCGTTGGACGGGTATGAGCAATATCGACGCCGCTGGACGAGACTAAGCCATTGGATTAGTATGCTTCCGCTCATCACGGTTGCGGAAACGCCGGAATACCTAGGCAGCGCGGAAAAGCTTCTGCCGGCGGCGGATCGCATGGACGTGGTGGAGTACCTCGCGGCGAATCCGAAAGCCGGCGACCTGATGCAGGGTGCCGGCGGCGTGCGCAAGCTGCGCTGGGCGCGTGGCGGGCGTGGCAAGAGCGGAGGGGTGCGGGTGATCTACTACTTTCACAGCGAGGCCATGCCGCTTTACCTGTTGACGATGTTCGGCAAGAACGAAAGGGACAATTTGAGCAAGGCCGAGCGCAATGATCTGGCGGGGATGGTCCGAACGTTCAAGGCGATCGTGGAGAAGAAGCAATGAGCAAGGCATTCGCAAGCATCAAGCGGGGGTTGCAGCAGGCGATCCGGCACCAGAAGGGCAAACGTACCGGTGGTCTCAGGCTGCATGTTCCGCCGCAAGTGGACGTGAAGGCGGTGCGCGAGCGGACTGGCCTGACGCAGGAGCAGTTCGCGGCGACCTTTGCCATCAGTCTCGGGGCGCTGAGGCACTGGGAGCGTGGGGACCGGAAACCGCGCGGCACCGCGCTCGTGCTGCTCAGCGTGATTGCGAAGGAGCCGCAGGCCGTGTTGCGCGCCGTGGAGCGCGCTTGATTCGGAGCGTGATTGCAGAAGGGGCGGGAAAGGACTAGTTTCAGTCTGATGAAACATTCCACGAGAGGCAAGGCGAAAGCGGTGCTGGAGGACGTCGCGGCCCGCGAGCAGGACCAGGAGACGCTTGCGCTGCTCAAGATCCTCGCGCTCGGAAGGCGCGAAGTGGAGGAGGGCAGGACCGTGCCGGCAGAGGTAGCGTTCCGGCGCCTGCGCGAGCGGCGATCGCGCCGCTGAGGTGGCGCGGGGACTGGTTATACGTACAGTATTGGCCTATAGTCGCCCCTCATGGGCGATACCGCTGTAAAAACCTGGGCCCCCGCCTCCGCGGGGGCGACAACAGGAAAGCTGAACGAGCGGCAGCGCGAGGCCGCGCATGCGGGTCCTGCGCCGCTGCTGATCATTGCCGGGGCGGGGACGGGGAAGACCAACACGCTGGCGCATCGCGTCGCGCACCTGCTGCTGCAGGGCATCGATGCGGAAAGAATCCTGCTGCTCACCTTCACGCGCCGGGCGGCGCAGGAGATGACGCGCCGGGCGCAGCGCATCGCCGGCCAGGAAGGAGCGGCCAAGGCCGCCGGGCTGTCGAGCGTGCGGTTGCCCTGGTCCGGCACGTTTCATTCGGTTGCCAACCGGTTGATAAGGAAGAACTGCCACAGGGTCGGGCTGGAGGAGCGTTTCAGCGTGCTCGACCGCGGCGACGCGGCGGACCTGCTCGACGTGGCGCGGCACGAGCTGGGGTATTCGAAGATCGATTCGATGGGGGATGGCGTCGGCGCGAAGCGCTTTCCGCGCAAGGACACCTGCCTCGCGATCTACTCGCACCGCGTGAATACGCAGGGCACGCTGGAAGCGACGCTGCGCGACGCGTTTCCCTGGTGCGCGGAGTGGGAAGATGAACTGAAAAAGCTGTTCGGGGCTTATGTAGAGAAAAAGCTGAACAATCAGGCGCTGGACTACGACGACCTGCTGCTGTACTGGCACGCGATGATGGCCGACGAGGCGCTCGCGCGCGAGGTGGGCGAGGCCTGGGACCACGTGCTGGTGGACGAGTACCAGGACACCAACGTGCTGCAGGCGGAGATCCTGCAGCGCCTGCGGCCCTCGGGCGCGGGCCTGACGGTGGTGGGTGACGACGCGCAGTCGATCTACTCATTCCGGGCTGCTTCCATAGAAAATATCTTGAACTTTGAAAATAGCTTTGAAAAAACAACAGTAGTCGTGCTGGAGGAGAACTACCGCTCTACGCAGCAGGTGCTGGATGCAGCGAATGCATTGATGAAGGAAGCTTCACAAAACCATCAAAAAAATCTGAGAAGTAGAAAGAAAGAAGGAAATCGGCCCCGCTATGTGACGGTGGCGGACGACGCGGCGCAGGCGCAGTACGTGGTGACGCGGGTGCTGGAGGCGCGCGAGCAGGGCGTGGACCTCAGGCGCCAGGCGGTGCTGTTCCGCTCCTCGCACCACTCGGACGTGCTGGAGCTGGAACTGGTGCGGCGGAACATCCCCTACGTGAAGTACGGCGGCCTCAAGTTCCTCGAAGCGGCGCACGTGAAGGACGCGCTCGCGCTCCTGCGCTGGGCGGACAATCCCCGGAACCGCGTCGCCGCCTGGCGCGCGCTGCAGCTCCTCCCGGGCGTGGGGCCCATCGGTGCCGAGAAGGCGTTTGCCTTTTTTTATCAGAATGCATTTCAATGGCAGGAATTGAAAACCAGTTCAAAGGATTTCAATGCGTTGATGCAATTCCTTGGCGATCCCAATACCCCCTGGCCGGGCCAGATGCAGCGCGTAAGGGAGTGGTACGCGCCGCATCTGGAGCGGCTCTACGAGGCGCCGGAAGTGCGCATGGGGGACCTGCAGCAGCTTGAAAATCTTTCCTCGGGGTTTGAATCCAGGGAGAAATTCGTAACGGAACTGGCTCTCGACCCGGCGGCCGCGTCGGGCGACCGCGCGGGCACGCCGCTGCTCGACGAGGACTACCTGATTCTTTCCACGGTGCACTCGGCCAAGGGCCAGGAGTGGGAGGCGGTGTACCTGCTCAACGTCTCGGACGGCAACTTCCCGAACGAGTTCGCCGCCGGCAAGCCCGAGCAGATCGAGGAAGAGCGGCGCCTGCTGTATGTAGCGATGACGCGCGCGAAGGCGACGCTCGATCTCATCTCGCCGCTCAAGTACTACGTGACGCAGCAATCCCGCATGGGCGACCGGCACGTCTACGGCGCGAAGAGCCGCTTCCTCACGCGCCAGGTGCTGGCGTGCTTCGAACAAATCAGCTGGTCGGATGAGCAGGAAAAGAATTCATCCGGAACAAAAACCAACCCGGTCGACGTGGCGGGGAAGCTGCGGGGGATGTGGGCGTAGACATGAGGCCGCCTTCGTAGTAAATTACACGGAAATAGTGTAATTACCGGATTCACCATGAAAAACATCACGATAACGCTGGATGAGCAGGCCGCAACCTGGGCGCGGGTGCAGGCGGCGGAGCAGAACATGAGCCTGTCGCGCTACGTCGGCGAGATGCTGCGCGACAAGATGCGGCACTCGCGCGAGTACCAGGCCGCCTACCAGGCTTTTCTCGCCGAGAAGCCCCTGGATCTGAAGGGCCCGTGGGAACCCTATCCGACGCGCGAGGAGCTGTATGACCGGCCCGTGCTTCGTAGACGCTAACGTCTTCGTCTACGCCGGGGATCCGCGGGACGCATCGAAGGAGCGGCGCGCGATTGCCTGGCTCGACCTGCTGTGGCGCGAGCAGCGCGGGCGCACGAGTGCCCAGGTGCTTTCCGAGTCGTATGTCGTGCTCAAGCGGCTGGCGCTTGCCCGCGGATCGACGCAGGATATCTGGCATGGCGTGCAGAAATATTTCGTCTGGAATCCGCTGGCGATCGATGACGCCGTCTTGCGGCGCGCACACGAGATCGAACAGCGCTTCCGCATCTCATGGTGGGACAGCACGGTCGTTGCCGCGGCGCAGCTGCAGGATTGCGCGCTGCTGCTGACGGAAGATCTCCAGGACAACGGCGTTTACGGGACGGTGACGGTGCGCAGCCCGTTCACGCTGGAGGTGCGCGAAGCGGCGGCGAGCTACGCGGCGCTACCCCGCGCACCCAGCCCGCACCGCCCGCGCGGGCGGCCGAGGCGCGCCGTGCGCGTATCGCCGCCGGCGCCCTGAGGCGCAGCCGGCGCCTCGTGTGACAATCGGGCTCCGACCCCGATGTTCGCGAGGAGACGACGATGGCCAAGGCGTACATGGTTGTGATGTACCGTTCGATCAGCAACCCCGAAGCGGTCGCGGCCTACGCCAGGCTCGCCGGGCCGGCGATCACCGCCGGGGGCGGCAAGTTCCTCGTGCGCGGCACGCCCGTGAAGACCTACGAGCTGGGGTTGAACCAGCGCACGATAGTCGTGGAGTTCGCCAGCGTCGCGCAGGCGCGCGCGACCTACGAGGGCGCGGCCTACGCCGAGGCGCTCAGGGTGCTCGGCGAGGGCACGTGCGAGCGCGACATGCGCATTGTCGAGGGCGCGGACTGAACCGGCCCGGGCGCCGGCATCCATTGCCGCGTCAGGGCCTGGGTTGCGCCGGCGCGGCGCGCGGCCGGAGCTGGTCCGCCGAGAGGTACCACCGGCGCCATTCCTCGAAGGACAACTGGTCGGCCGCCTCCATGCGCTGCTGCTTGGCGAGGGACTCCTCGGCCATGGCGTCGAAGCGCTGCGCGAGCGCAGCGGGCAGGGGCAGCGCGGCGAGCGTTTCGCGGTGCGCGCGCGACTGCGCGAGCGCGAAGCCGGTGTAGGAATCGGAATGGCTCGCGGCCATCGCCGCGAGCACGCGCGCCGAAGGGGTGAGCGCGGGATCGGCGAGCGCGGCGGCCGCGGCGCCGTGCGCCTCGCGCCAGGCGCTGCCGCCGAGCGCGGCGTCCAGATGCGCGGCGAGCGGCGCGCACTCGGCGATGAGCTGGCCGCCCCATTCGTCGAGCGCCACTTCTTGCGAGCCGCGCTCCAGGCGCAGTCCGGGCTCGCGGCCGCGCGCGGCCACCTTCTCCTGGTTGCGCCCGTTGGCGGCGATCTCGGCCGGGGTGTCGGGCGGGCTCTCGCTGAGCAGGCAGTGCAGCAGGAACACATCGAGGAAGCGGCACGCTTTCGGCGTGATGCCGACCGGCGCGAAGGGGTCGAGGTCCATCAGGCGGACCTCGACGTACTCGACGCCGCGCTCGCGCAGCGCGTGCAGCGGCCGCTCGCCGGAGCGGATCACGCACTTGGGGCGGATCTTGCCGTAGAACTCGTTTTCGATCTGCAGCAGCGCGGTGGAGAGCTGGCGGTATTCGCCGTCGGGCCCCTGCAGGCCGATCTTCTCGTAGGCGGGCCAGCTGCGCGTCATCGCGTCCTCCAGCGCCGCGCCGTAGGACTCCAGGTCGTTGCTGCTCGCCGCGATCGCGTCCTGCGCCTCGCTCTGGTAGCCGAGGCGCCCCATGCGCAGCGAGGTGGCGTGCGGCAGGTAGAGCGTGCCGGGCCGCAGCTCGCGCAGGCCGTGCGCGCGGCCCGCGACGAAGCTCGGGCACACCGCGGGCGAGGCGCCGAAGAGGTAGAACAGCAGCCAGCCGTGGCGCCGGAAGTTGCGCAGCAGCGCGAAGTACTCGGCGTTGGCGAGGCCCGGCAGCGACCAGTTGTAGTGGATGCCGCTGATCGCCTGCATGCGCCGCCCGTAGCGGTTGGCGAGGCCGGTGCGGTACACGGTCTTGGCGCGGCCGATGTTGGAGCGGCCGTAGCGGCCGATCGGGATCGCATCGTCGGCCGGCAGCCCGCAGGGCATGCTCGAGACCCAGAGCAGCTCCTCGCCGATCGCGCGGTAGACGGCCTGGTGGATCCCGGTCAGCTCGGCGAGGCAGGCCTCGGCGCCGGCGTGCGGGCCGGTGATCAGCTCGAGCTGCGATTCGCTGAAGTCGGTGGTGATGTGCGGGTGCGCGAGCGCCGAGCCGAGCGCCGGCGGGTGCGGCGTCGAGGCGAGCCGGCCGTCGGGCCGCACGCGCAGCGATTCCTTCTCGATGCCGCAGCGCATTGCCTGCAGTACTTCGCGTCCGGGCGCATTTTTCATGATTCGACTATATTAACCCGCGCATTTTTTACGGCTGGGCGGCTGCGGACCCGGCTTTTGCTTCGAGCGCTTCCCAGCGCTCGAGCTTGCGGTGCAGCAGCGCTTCGATCTCGCCGATCCGCTGCCGGTCGGCGCGCAGGAGCCCGGGCGGCCGGCGGTAGTACTCCGGCGCGTGCATCTTCGCGCCGAGCGCCTGCTGCTCGGCTTCGAGCGCCTCGATCTCTTTGGGCAGCGATTCGAGTTCGCGCGTTTCCCTGTAGGAAAGCTTTGCGCTGGTTTTTTCCCGGGTAACCGTTGTTTTAATTCTTGATTCCTCAAAATCCGAAACAGCAGGCCTCTGCCGTAACCAATCGCTGTAGCCGCCCACGTATTCCTTCCAGGCACCGCCGCCTTCCGCGGCGATGGTCTGCGTGACGATGTTGTCGAGGAAGGTGCGGTCGTGGCTCACGAGCAGCAGCGTGCCCGCATAGTCCTGCAGCGCGGCTTCCAGCAGCTCCAGCGATTCGATGTCGAGGTCGTTGGTCGGCTCATCGAGCACCAGCACGTTGGCGGGCCGCGCGAACAGGCGCGCGAGCAGCAGGCGGTTGCGCTCGCCGCCCGAGAGCATGCGCACCGGCGACTGCGCGCGCCGCGGCGGGAACAGGAAGTCGCCGAGGTAGCTCATGACGTGCTTGCGCCCTTGCGGCAGATCCACCCAGTCCGAGCCCGGCGCGATGGTCTCGGCCACGCTCTTGTCCGGGTCGAGCGCGGCGCGCATCTGGTCGAAGTAGGCGGGCTGGAGGTTGGTGCCGAGGCGCACGGTGCCGGAATCGGGTTCGAGGGTGCCGAGGATCAGCTTGATGAGCGTGGTCTTGCCCGCGCCGTTCGGGCCGATGAGGCCGATGCGGTCGCCACGGGCGACGACCAGGTTCAGATTCTTTATGACGGGTTTTTCCGGTGAAAAAGATTTTGAAACGTCGATGAGTTCGGCGACCAGCCTGCCCGAGCGCCGGCCGCTGCCGACGCCGAGTTTCAGCTTGCCGATGCGTTCGCGGCGCGCGGCGCGCTCCTCGCGCAGGTGCTCCAGGCGCCTGACGCGGCCTTCGTTCCGCGTGCGCCGCGCTTCGATGCCCTTGCGGATCCAGGCTTCTTCCTGCGCCCAGAAGCGGTCGAATTTCCGGTGGGCGACGGTTTCGGCCGCGATTTGCTCGGATTTTCTTCTTGCATAAGAAGAGAAGTTCCCGGAAAAGGAAAACAGCTGCCCGCGGTCGAGTTCCAGGATGCGCGTCGTGACGCGGTCGAGGAAGGCGCGGTCGTGGGTCACGACGATCCCTGCCGGCTGTTTCAGGAAATTGCTTTCCAGGATCAGGATCGCATCCACATCCAGGTGGTTGGTCGGTTCGTCGAGCAGCAGCAGCCCGGGCTGCTGCGCGAAGGCGAGCGCGAGGGCGGCGCGTTTGCGCTCGCCGCCGGAGGCGGTTTGCGGGTCTGCTTCCGGGTTCACTTTGAACCGGTGCAGGAATTCGTCCAGCCGGTGTTCCTGCGGCGGGCCGGGGCGGGCCAGGAGGGACTTCCGGATGGAAGGCGCAGGCAGCAGGACCGGCTCCTGCGGCACGTACGCGATGCGCAGGCCGGGGCTGTGCCGCAGCTCGCCGTCGTCGAGCGCGGCGGTGCCCGCGATCACGCCGAGCAGCGAGGACTTGCCGGTGCCGTTGCGGCCGATCAGGCCGATGCGCTCGTTCGCCTCCATCGCGAACGAGGCGCGGTCGAGAAGCGGCAGCTCGCCGTAGGCGAGCTGCGCGTTGGCGAGGGTGAGCAGCGGCATGGCGGGGCGGAATATACAGGCTGGCGTGAGAAAATCGCCTTCCGACCCCGATTTATCCGATGACTGAATCCGGCGCTACGTTTTCGCCCTGCCGCCGCTGGCGCTACCTGCTGTGGCGCCGCTGGGACGAGGCGAAGCCGGCCGCCAATTTCCTGATGCTCAACCCGAGCACCGCGGACGAGCTGCAGCTCGATCCGACCTGCGCGCGCGCGCGCGGCTACGCCGAGCGCTGGGGCTACGGCGCGCTCGTCGTGACGAATATTTTCGCCTATAGGAATACAAGTCCGGACCGGATGAAGGCGGCGGCCGATCCGGTGGGGCCGGGGAACGATGCGGCGATCGTGCGCGCCGCGCGCGCGGCCGGGATCGTGGTTTGTGCCTGGGGCAACCACGGGGGATTCCTGGGCCGTTCCACGAAAATCCTGAAAAAATTGAATGCCAACGCGATTCCGCTGCATGCGCTGCGCGTCAACGCGGGCGGGGAGCCGGCGCATCCGCTCTACCTGCCGGGAAACCTGAGGCCGATGCCCTGGCGCTAGCGCGCAGGGGCGCTCCTATTGCTCGCCGATTTTCGTCGCCGGGCCTGCGCGCGGACGCACGGGCGGCATGATGCTGTCCGGAAAGGGGCGCCGCCGGCGGCGCACGAAGCCGACCGCGCCCATCGCGGCGATCGCGAGCAGCACCAGCCCCGCGAGCGCGGTGAGGATCAGTTCCTGCGTCGTTTCGGGCGGCTGCATCACGAACGGCAGCCCGATCAGAAGCGCGAGCGCCACGGCCGCGAGGGCCAGCGCGAGCGTGGGATTGCGCTCCTGCGTGCCGGGCATCGCGCTCAACCCACGCCGAGCAGTTCCACCTCGAATATCAGCGTCGCGTTCGGCGGGATGGCGCCGCCGGCGCCGCGCGCGCCGTAGCCGAGGCCGGGCGGGATGGTAAGGGTGCGCGTGCCGCCGACTTTCATGCCCTGCACGCCTTCGTCCCAGCCCTTGACGACCTGGCCGGCGCCGAGCGGGAAGCCGAACGGGTCGCCGCGGTCCTTGCTGGAATCGAACTTCTTGCCTTTTTCGCCGCCGAATAGCAGCCAGCCCGTGTAGTGGACGCTGACGTTCATGCCCGCAGCGGCGGCCGCGCCGGTGCCGACGACCTTGTCGTCGATGATGAGTCCGCTCGCGGTGGTGGTGGATGGCATGGTCTAGGGCTCCCGGGTTTGGACAAACTCCTTTGAATTCTAGGGCCTAATCCGGCTTACGGCGCGCTTGATTCCGGCCGTTTCGCCCGCACTTATGTCCTGACGCGTATTTCCGCGTGTATGTCCCTATTCTGAACTGGGAGATTCGATGGATTTCTGGCGCAAGAAGAAGCAGGAAGTGCTCGAGGGCGGGAACGCCGACGGCGAGGAGGGCGACGCGGGAAACAATGCGGCCTCCGGCAAGCCGCGCGGCCGTTCGACCGCGCTCGCGGTGCGCCCGATCCCCGAGGACGCGCTGATCCTGATCCCGATGCGCAACGCGGTGATGTTCCCGGGCGTGATCTCGCCGATCATGATCGGGCGCGCCTCGTCGGTCGCCGCGGCGAGCGCAGCCTCGCGCAGCGAGCTCAAGGTCGGCTTCCTGCTGCAGCGCGACCCGCAGACCGACGAAATCGGCCCCAAGGACCTGCACCGCGTCGGCACCGCGGGCAAGATCGTGCGCTACGCCGGTTCCGCGGGCGGCACCAACCATCTCATGGTGCAGGGCGAGCAGCGCTTCCGCGTCATCGAGTTCCTCGAAGGCTGGCCGTTCCTGGTCGCGAGCGTGGCCTGGATTCCCGAAGCGACCGCGTCGGCTGAGACGCGCGGCGCCGGCATCGAAGCGCGCTTCATGCAGCTCAAGGCGCAGGCCGCCGAGGCGATCCACCTGCTGCCGAACATGCCCGAGGAACTCGCCGAAGTGGTGCAGGCGATCGAGGCCCCCGGCCAGCTTGCCGACATGGTCGCGAACCTGCTCGACATCAGGAACGAGGAAAAGCAGGACCTGCTGGAGACCTTCGAGCTCGGCGAGCGCCTGGACAAGGTGCTGGCGTTCCTCGCCAAGCGCGTCGAAGTGCTGCGCCTGTCGAAGGAAATCGGCGACAAGACGCGCAAGGAGTTCGGCGAGCGCCAGCGCGAGCACGTGCTGCGCGAGCAGATGCGCCAGATCCAGAAGGAGCTGGGCGACGAGGAGGACACCGCGGCCGAGACCGAGGAGCTGAAACAGGCGATCGAGGACGCCGGCATGCCCGAGGAGACGCTCAAGCACGCGCGCAAGGAGTTCAAGCGCCTCGCGCGCATGGGCGAGAGCTCGGGCGAAGCGGCGATGCTGCGCACCTGGCTGGAGTGGATGACCGAAATTCCCTGGGTTTTTACCGGTTCGAAAGACATAAATATTCAAGAAGCAAGAGCAATCCTCGACGCCGACCACTTCGGCCTGGAGAAGATCAAGCGCCGGATCCTCGAGCACCTCGCGGTGCGCAAACTCAATCCGGAAGGCAAGGCGCCGATCCTGTGCTTCGTAGGGCCGCCGGGGGTGGGCAAGACCTCGCTCGGCCAGTCGATCGCGCGCGCCATGGACCGCAAGTTCCAGCGCGTGGCCCTGGGCGGCACGCACGACGAGGCCGAGATCCGCGGCCACCGGCGCACCTACATCGGCGCGCTGCCGGGCAACGTCATCCAGGCGGTGAAGCGCGCGGGCACCCGCTCGGGCGTGCTGATGCTGGACGAGATCGACAAGCTCGGCGCGGGCGGCTTCCACGGCGACCCCTCGAGCGCGCTGCTCGAAGTGCTCGACCCGGAGCAGAATTCGAAATTCCGCGACAACTACCTCGGCGTGGACTTCGACCTCTCGAAGATGATGTTCATCGCCACCGCGAACGTGCTCGACACGATCCCCGGGCCGCTGCGCGACCGCATGGAAGTGATCCAGCTGCCGGGCTACACCGCCGAGGAAAAGCTCGAGATCGCGAAGCGCTACCTGGTGAAAAGGCAGCTCGAAGCGAACGGCCTGAAGGAAGCGCAAGTATCCGTTGCCGATCCTGCGATTGAATCATTGATCCAGGATTACACCCGGGAAGCAGGGGTAAGGAACCTGGAACGGGAAATCGGCTCGGTGCTCAGGAACGTGGCGATGAAGTTCGCCGAAGGCAGGGTCGATCCGGTGACGGTCGAAGCCGGCGACCTGCAGGGAATTCTCGGGGCGAAGCGGTTCGAAAATGAAACCGCGCTGCGCACCGCCACGCCCGGTGTCGCCACCGGATTGGCCTGGACTCCCGTGGGCGGCGACATCCTGTTCATCGAGGCGAACAAGGTGCCCGGCACCGGCAAGCTGATCCTCACCGGGCAGCTCGGCGACGTGATGAAGGAGTCGGCGCAGGCGGCATTGACGGTCACCAAGGGCCTTGTCCAGGAAGCTTTTGAAAAATGGGACGTGCACATTCACGTGCCCGCGGGAGCAACCCCGAAAGACGGGCCCAGCGCCGGCGTCGCGATGACGCTCGCCCTCGTTTCGCTGTTCACCGGGAAACCGATCCGGCCGGACGTCGCCATGACCGGCGAGATCTCGCTGCGCGGCCTGGTGATGCCGATCGGCGGGCTGAAGGAAAAAACCCTCGCCGCCCTGCGCGCCGGCATCAGGACCGTGATGCTCCCGAAGCGCAACGAAAAAGACCTCGAGGACGTGCCCGCCGAAGCCAAGGCCAAGCTCGAATTCGTGTTCCTCGAGAACGTCGAGGACGCGGTCAAGGCGGCGATCGGCGAACTGCCAAGCGAGGAAGAAAAGAACGCCGCCTGAGGTCCGGGTCAGAGGCCGATTTGCACGCCGGGCGCCGTGCGGAATACCTGGTAGCCGGCACGTCGCTGCTCCGCCCCGTGGGGCGGATACGGCGCGCTCTGCGCGAGCGCCCTCCGGATTGCCTGGACGCAATCGTCGAAGCGCGGCCGGAAATCGAGCGCGTCCAGGGCCTCGAAATCCTCGCGCAACGCCTCGTCCTCTTCTTCAATCCATTGGAGAACGGCCTTCCTGCGAGCCGACAGGATTTCTCCGGCATGGATGATCGCCCACGGTTCGCGTAGGGCGATCAGTGCAAAATCGAACATGTCGCGCGCCGTGAAATTGGCGCCGCGGTACCAGACTTTCTTGGCGATGATCTCGGCCGAGGTCTCGACATTGATGTCACGGCCATTGATGCGCTCGGTCTGTACCGGGTTCGCGGTCAGAAAACCGGAGACCACGAAGTCGATTTCGCCTTCCGGAAAATACAGCTTCAGGAAACTTGCCTGTTCGTCGTAGTCATGAGTGAGGGATTCGACCGCGGGATTCAGGCGGGGCGACAGGTGCCCGATCAGTTGCGGATCGGGGAGGAAGATGTCGATGTCCGTGCTGAGCCGGTGGCGGTGCCTGCGCATCAGCACGGTCCCGCCGCCAAAGCTCCAGTCGCGTAGCATCTTGCCCGCGCGCGGTGCGGAGTCCAGAATCTGGAGCGCTCGCTGGAACAAGCCTTCCCAGGCGTTCAGGCGTTCGTCAACCATTGCGGCACCCTTCGTATTCTCAATTGCGTCGCGATGCCGGCCAGGTTTTGCGCGACCCGTCCGGGCTTTGCCCACTTGCCGACGTCTTCCACCATTCCCTTGAGTACGGCAGGCGGCACCTCCTGGAGCAGAACGCGAAAATGCGGCCGCCGGTTGACCGGAACCCTGCCGGTCAGCAACGCACGCACCAATTCGCCCTCGGAGAGCTTCTCGCGAAAGCTCACGCCCGCCGAGCTGCGGGCCATGCGAACGTAGTTCGGCCGGCTTGAACGGCGCATCGGCTGGATCTGCAATACGAGGCCGAGCGACGCCAGAATCGCCTGCGCCTTGTTCATGCCGATGTCCGGGAATACGCCATTTTCAAGCTGGTTCATTGTAGTGCGCGACAGGCCGGCCGCTCGCGCAAGCTCCGCTTGCGTCATGTCGCGCGCGAGCCTTGCTCTCCTGACGACATAGCCGAATTCCTGAAGTCGCATGCGGCATCCTTCCTTTATGTTAAATATATTTAACATTATAGAATGCGCGTTGTATCCATGCAACGGGCCGATCGAATTTCTCTTGATTCCAGGCTTGCGGCTCCTTAGAGTTCGCGATCTTGCGGCCGTTGGTCGCGCCAGGCAGGCAGACATTGTTCGAAACCGAAACCGAAACCGAAACCGCCATGACGTACACGCTGACGCTTTCCCGCTGGCACAAGGTCGCCGAACGCCTCAATGCAGGTTCGAAGGAACGCGAGACGCGGGCATTGGCGGCGCTTACCGGCACGGCCGTTTCACCCTGGAACAAGGAAGGTGTCGAAGGGAAGGCGGCGGAACTCATGGAACAAGCGAAGGCCGATCTCGGCGTGATCGAAGCGGCGACCGCGGCGGTAGCGCGCATCCGATCGGCGCTCGCATTGCGCAATGTCGAGCTCGGGATTTCCGAACGATTGGCCGAGGCCGATGCGGCGAACCGGCGCGCCAGTCTTTATCGCGAACTGCTCGATAAGCAGGGCATGGACATGGTCAAGCCGGTCG
>MEQQ01000119.1:1148-1444 GCA_001770285.1 Betaproteobacteria bacterium RBG_16_66_20 | reverse complement strand
CCATACAGCTTCGGCCGCCGTATGGGATCGACGGTCACGCTCGCGATCGCCGACAAGGCGCTGCTCGATGAGCTGCGCGCCAAGCTGGCGCGCGAGCAGGCGCGCGCGCATGCTCTGCTCGACGAGGTCGCGGATGCGAACCGGGAGAAGCTCGAACTGGAGCTGGATATGAAACTGGTCGAAATTGCGGGGCTCGCCGCCTAACGGGGCGGGCCGCCATCGTGTCGCCGCGCACGGGGCTGCCGGGGCGAAGGTCCCGGAGCCGCAAGCGGCCGGGGAGACGCGGAAAAACGGGA
>MEQQ01000119.1:0-1057 GCA_001770285.1 Betaproteobacteria bacterium RBG_16_66_20 | reverse complement strand
AGCCGCGCGTTGATGGTTTCAGGTTGCTTCGCGTCCTTCCCGTTTCGTTTGCCGCGCTTGAAGAACGGCGCGCAACTATCTGAGCCTCAGAAGGATGCGCACCGCGCAAACCTGTCTACGCAGGACAATGGGATACAGGCGACCAATCACGTCCATTGAACACCTCGGTTTCGCGGCGTAGGCTCGCAAGAAAGCGATGAACGATACCGAGCAGCTATTCATAGCCGCAGCAGTCTGGGCGCTCATCGCCGCCGCCGTCGCGCGCTTCATCCCCAATTGGCCAGGCCGCATTGCATTCTTCGCATTCGCCGTGGGTATCCCGTTCTGGGAGCTTCCATACGGCTACTACAACTTTCAAGAACTCTGCCGGGAGGAGGGATCGCTACGAGTTCTAGAACCGATCGCTCCGCAGCAGTCCATTTGTGTTGATTATCCTTTCGAGACCGCTGCCTCGGGAATGATGAAAATGGGGTTTGCCAGTATTGAGGCGAGAGACAAGAGCGGTAGCGTAATCAAATATTTGAAAACATCATCCGGCGATCTGGAAAAGACGACGGCGGATCGGATCGGCAGTGAATATTGCGTTACACGTGCATTTATCCGCGGACTTCCTTGGCGAACAATGCGAAATGAACTGGTAGTTGTTCGCGACAGAGACAAACGGTTGGTTGCCCGTCATAGCGATTTTGTTTGGTTCGGCATGTGGTGGCAACAGGCTGCCCTACCAGTGCTCGGCCGTGGTGGCGAATGTCGACATGATGGCATTGGCTCAATTGGCAACGCGTTACTTCATGGTGCGAAATGAGAGAGGACGAGCGATGCCTGCCGTAGATCTCAGTGCGCAATCCATCTTTGCTCAGAGCGCGTATGCGTTTTTTACGACTCCGGATGATGCAGAAAGGGCATTGACTGAGCCGGGGAGAGCTGATTTCTCGGAGGCGCAAGCAAGACGGTTCCTCGCGCTATCAAATGGATCAACGACGGGGGGTGTTGATCTCCGACATCACCAGCCCAACGACCCTACCGGATTCTCTGCATCCGTCTTCTTTGACAAGTC
>MEQQ01000118.1:19594-37494 GCA_001770285.1 Betaproteobacteria bacterium RBG_16_66_20 | reverse complement strand
TCGAGGACCGCACCTGGGTGCAGGTCGCGGGCTGCGAGCGGGTCTACGCGATCGCCGACGAGGATCTCGAGCGCGAGAACGAAGAAAAGACCTCTTCGGTGCACTTCCTGCGCTTCGAACTCGACCAGAAGATGCGCCGGGCCCTCAAGCAGGGCGCCGGCCTGTCGGTCGGCGTCGACCACCCGAACTATCGGTCCGGCGCCGCGGTTGCCGCCGAGGTGCGGGAGTCGCTGGTGGGCGACCTGGTTTGAAGAGATTGCCTTTGCTCGCGGTCCTGGGCTGGACCGCGTTCGCCGCAGCCCAGACGTCTCAGTTCAAGAGCGACTGGGAAAAGGCGCAGGAGGAACGCGACTGGAAGGAAGCCGAGTTCAAGCTGCCGGCCTTGCCCAAGGCCGATGCCCTGATCGAATTCTTCGTCAGTTCGGCGAACAGCTTCAAGTTCTTCGTCGACCCGCTGTCGCTCTCGGCGGGCGCCGATGGCGTGGTGCGCTACACGCTGGTCGCGCGCAGTCCCTCGGGCGCCGAAAGCGTGAGCTACGAGGGTATCCGGTGCGCGAGCAACAGCTACAAAGTGTACGCTTTGGGCCACGCTGGCGCGTGGTCGCAGGCGAGGTCGGACTGGAAGCCGATTGAGCCCAGGAGCGTGCAGCGCTGGCACAATGAATTGGGTAGCCGGTACTTCTGCCCGAATCGCGTGTCGGTCAGGACGGCGGCAGAAGGGCTGGACGCCTTGCGCCTGGGCGGTCACCCGACGCTGCGCGACGTCGCGCGCTAGAGCAGGACCAAATTGTCCCGGTGAATCAGTTCCGGCGCGTCTACGTAGCCGAGGATGGACTCGATGTCGGATGACGGCTTGCGCATGATCTGGCGCGTTTCGGTGGCCGAATAGTTCACCAGGCCGCGCGCGACTTCGCGCCCCTGCGGGTCTTCGCAGGCGACCACCGCGCCGCGCTCGAACTCCCCGGATACCTCGAGCACGCCGATCGGCAGCAGGCTCCTGCCGCCGCGCGCCAGTGCCTGCACCGCGCCCGCGTCCAGCTTGAGGCGCCCGCCCAGGTTGAGGTGGTCGGCGAGCCACTGCTTGCGCGCCGCGAGCGGCATGGTCCGCGACCTGAGCAGCGTGCCGACGCGCTCGCCCCGCGCAATGCGCAGCAGCACGTCGGGCTCGCGTCCCGATGCGATCACCGTATGCGCGCCGCTGCGCGCGGCGCGCTTGGCGGCGAGCACCTTGGTCAGCATGCCGCCCTTCGACATCCGTGTGCCGCTGCCCCCGGCGATCGACTCGAGAGCGGGATCGCCTGCTTCGCCTTCTTGAACCAGCTTTGCGGCTGCAACCTTGCGTGGGTCCGCGTCGTACAGTCCGGCCTGGTCGGTGAGGATGATCAGCGCGTCGGCCTCGACCAGGTTGGCGACCAGCGCGCCCAGGGTGTCGTTGTCGCCGAATTTGATCTCGTCGGTCACCACGGTGTCGTTCTCGTTGATCACCGGGATGACGCCCAGATCGAGCAGCGTGCGCAGCGTGGAGCGGGCGTTCAGGTAGCGCTGCCGGTCGGCCATGTCCGCGTGGGTGAGCAGTACCTGCGCGGTGGCGAGGCCGTGCTCGCGAAAGCAGCTCTCGTAGCACTGCACCAGGCCCATCTGCCCGACCGCCGCCGCCGCCTGCAGTTCATGCATGGCTTGCGGCCGGCGCGTCCAGCCCAGGCGCTGCAGCCCTTCGGCGATGGCGCCGCTCGAGACCAGCACGCAGCGCTTGCCGAGCGAGCGCAGTTGCGCGATCTGCGCCGCCCAGCGTGCGATCGCCGCGGCGTCCAGGCCGCGGCCTTCGTTGGTGACGAGCGAAGACCCGACCTTGACGACCAGGGTGGCGGCGGCGGCGATGGGGCTAGCCTGCACGGCGGGCCTTTTTCCTGTTTTCGATATTGGAGAGAAACGCATATACCTGCCCGGACAACTGTCTGCATCCCTTGCCGTTGATTGCCGAGATCAGATACCAGGGCGCCTTCCAGCGCAGCGCGCGCACGATCCTGCGCGCGCGCGCCTCGGCCTCTGCGCCGCTGGACAGGAGATCGGCCTTGTTGAACACCAGCCAGCGCGGCTTGTCGTAGAGCGACGGGTCGTATTTCTTCAGTTCGTTCGCCAGCGCGCGCGCGTCCCGCGCCGGATCGGCATCGGTCTCGGGCGGCGCGAGGTCCACCAGGTGGAGCAGCAAGCGGGTGCGCGACAGGTGGCGCAGGAACTGGTGGCCGAGGCCCGCGCCTTCGGCCGCGCCCTCGATCAGGCCCGGGATGTCGGCGACCACGAAGCTCGCATCGTGCGCGACGCGCACCACGCCGAGAGACGGGTTCAGCGTCGTGAACGGGTAGTCGGCAACCTTGGGGCGTGCGGCGGACACCGCGCGGATGAAGGTGGATTTGCCGGCATTCGGCAGGCCCAGCAAGCCGACGTCCGCGAGCACGCGCAGCTCGAGCGCGAGCTCGCGGCTCTCGCCGGGCTCGCCGCGGGTGAACTGCCGCGGGGCGCGATTGGTGCTCGACTTGAAGTGGAGGTTCCCCAGGCCGCCCCGCCCGCCCCTTGCCAGCAGCGCGCGCTGGCCGTGCTTTGCCAGGTCGGCCAGCAGCACGCCGTCCTCGGCGTCCTTCACCAGGGTGCCGACCGGCATGCGCAGTTCGATGTCCTCGCCGCCGTGGCCGTACTTGTCGGCGCCGCGGCCGGGTTCGCCGTGTTCGGCGCGGTGGATGCGCGCGAAGCGGTAGTCGACCAGCGTGTTGATGTTGCGGTCGGCGAGCGCCCAGACGCTGCCGCCGCGGCCGCCGTCGCCGCCCGACGGTCCGCCGCGCGGCACGAATTTCTCGCGCCGGAACGCGGCGCTGCCGTCGCCGCCCTTGCCGGCGTGCACCTGGATCTTCGCTTCGTCGATGAATTTCATTGGGGGGCAGAAACAAAAAAGCCCTATCGACTCCGATAGGGCTTTGCGCGGAGTCGGTTGGACAATTAGGCCGGGAGAATGCTCACGGTTTTCTTGTTGCCCGCGCCCTTGACCGAGTACTCGACCGTGCCGTCGATGCGCGCATACAGCGTGTGGTCGCGCCCGACGCCGACGTTGACGCCCGGGTGCACCACGGTGCCGCGCTGGCGCACCAGGATCTGGCCGGCGCTGGCGCTCTCGCCGCCGTAGGTCTTGACGCCCAGCCGCTTTGCGTTGGAGTCGCGCCCGTTGCGCGAGCTGCCGCCTGCTTTCTTGTGTGCCATGGTGGCTTCTCTCTGGTCTGCTTGACAGTCGCTCAGGCGCCGACGATTTCGTCGATGCGCACTTCGGTGAAGCCCTGCCGGTGGCCCTGGGTCTTGGCGAAATGCTTGCGGCGGCGCAGCTTGAAAATGCGGATTTTCTCGCCGCGCCCCTGCGCCAGGACCGTCGCCTTGACGGTGGCGCCGTCCACGAACGGCGCGCCGACGCGCACGCCGTCGCCTTCGCCGAGCATCAGGACGCGGTCGAACGACACCGCCGCGCCGACCGCGGCCGGCAGCGTTTCCACCTTCAGCTGCTCGCCGGATTTCACGCGGTACTGCTTGCCGCCGGTCTGGATCACTGCATACATGGTTGAACCTGTGCTGAAATAGTGTGCAAAGACTTGGAATTATAAGGGATTTCATGCGGCCAGGTCAAAGGCCGCTGTGCTAATTTCTATCCCCTATGGAGAACCTGCCGTTTCTCGCGCCGGTTTCGGCGGACATGCAGCGCGTCGACGCGGTGATCCGCGCCCGGCTCGGCTCGGACGTGGCCCTGGTGCGCCAGGTCTCCGAGCACATCGTCGCCGGCGGCGGCAAGCGCCTGCGCCCGGCCCTGGTCCTGCTCTCGGCCGGTGCCGCCGGCTATCCGGGGAATACGCGCGCCGAGCAGCACTACGAAATGGCCGCGGTGGTCGAGTTCATCCACACCGCGACCCTGTTGCACGACGACGTGGTGGATGCATCCGACCTGCGCCGCGGCCGCAACACGGCGAACGCCGAATTCGGCAACGCGGCCTCGGTGCTGGTGGGCGACTTCCTCTACTCGCGCGCGTTCCAGATGATGCTCGGCGCCAACAGCATGCGGGTGATGCAGGTGCTCGCGGATGCGACCAACATGATCGCCGAGGGCGAAGTGCTGCAACTGATGAATTGCCACGACCCGGAGGTGGACGAGGGCCGGTACCTGGAGGTGATCCGGCGCAAGACCGCGAAGCTGTTCGAGGCGGCGGCGCGCCTGGGCGCCGTATTGGCAAACGCGTCGCCTTCGCTTGAGACCGGGCTGGCCGAATATGGCATGCGCCTTGGCACCGCGTTCCAGCTGATCGACGACGTGCTCGACTACTCCGGTGATGCTGCCGCCATCGGCAAGAGCCTGGGCGACGACCTGGCCGAGGGCAAACCGACACTGCCGCTGATCCGCACGATGACTTGCGGCTCGGCCGCGCAGGCGGCCACCGTGCGGCGCGCGATCGTCGAGGGCGGGCGCGCCGACTTCGCACAGGTGCTGGAAGCGGTCAGGGCGACCGGCGCGCTCGAGTACGCGCGCGCGGTGGCGACGCGCGAAGCCGAGGGCGCGCGCGGCGCGTTGCAGGCGCTGCCCGGCTCGAATTACAAGGATTCTTTGCTAGAATTGGCGTCCTTCTCGGTGGTTCGCCGTTCCTAGTTCGGGGTGTAGCTCAGCCTGGTAGAGTACTGCGTTCGGGACGCAGGTGTCGCTGGTTCGAATCCAGTCACCCCGACCAATTCCCGCGTTGCCATTTCCCGCATAATGACCGCATGGGTCGGCTGATTCTGATTGCCGTGATCGTGGTGCTCGTCGTCTGGCTGCTGCGCCGCGCGATCGCGGGACCGCGCGCCGGGGGCAAGGCGCCGGACGCGGCGGGCGAGCAGCAAGGCGAGCTCGTGGCCTGCGCGCACTGCGGGGTCAACCTGCCCAAGTCCGAGGCGCGCAGCGCCGGCGGCCGCTACTACTGCAGCGAGGAACACTGGCGGCTCGGCCCGCGGGACGGCTGATGCAGGAAGGGCCGCGCTATACGGGTCTGTTCGGCCGCGACGACCGCACGCCCGACTCGTTCTGGATCTCGCTGCGCTATTTCAACGTCTACCGCATGGCGGTGGCGACGCTGTTCCTCGGCATCACGCTGTTCTTCGACGATTCGCTCAATCTCGGCTCGCACCGGCTGAACGTCTTCCGCCTGGTGAGCGTGGCGTACCTGATGGCGGGCGTGGTGTTCCACAGCCTGGTGCGCAACCTGCGGGACCTGTTCAATCTGCAGCTGTCGATGCACCTCGCGATCGACATCGTCGCGATCACGCTGCTGATGTACGCGAGCGGCGGCATCCGCAGCGGGCTGGGCGTAATGCTGCTGATCGCGCTCACCGGCGCCGCGCTGGTGGCGCCGCGGCGCCTGTCGCTGCTCTATGCCGCGCTCGCCGCGATCGCGCTGCTGCTCGAGCAGAGCTACTGGATGCTGCGGTTCGATGCGCCGGAGGCGAACTACCTGCAGCCCGGATTGCTCGCGATCGGCTGCTTCGCGAGCGCCGGCGTCACCGGCTGGCTGGCGCAGCGCGTGGCCGCCAACGAGAGCCTCGCGCGCGAGCGCGGCCGCGCGCTGCAGACGCAGCTGCGGGTCAACCAGCTGGTCATCGCCGACATGCAGGACGGCGTGCTGGTGCTCGACCGCGACGGCCGCGTGGCGCAGTACAACCCGCAGGCGCAGCGCCTGCTCGGCACCGGATCGCTGATGGGCGCGGAGTTCTCGTCGCTGCTGCCCGGCTTCGGCGAGCGCTGGCGCGCCTGGCGCGGCGGCGACGGCGCCGCGGCGCGCTTCGAGCTGGACCTGCGCGGACGCGGCCTGCGGCTGCGCCTGATGGAAACCGGGGCGGCGGAGGACCTCGCGGTGCTGTTCCTCGAGGACACCACGCGCTCGCGCGAGGAAGCGCAGCAGCTGAAGCTTGCCGCGCTTGGCCGCCTCACCGCCAACATCGCGCACGAAATCAGGAACCCGCTGTCGGCGATCAGCCACGCCGCCGAACTGCTGGATGAAGAGCATCACGGGCGGCTGACGCGCATCATCCACGACAATGCGCAGCGCCTGGAGCGGCTGGTGTCGGACGTGCTGCAGCTCAACCGGCGCGACCGCGCCGCCGCCGACCGCGTCGCGCTGGGCGCCTGGCTGGCGGCGTTCGTCGCCGATTTCGCCGCCAACGAGTCGGTTCCGGCCGGCCGCATTGCGCTCGAGCGCGCGCGCGATGTGACGATCGAATTCGACCGCGAGCACCTGCGCCAGGTGCTGTGGAACCTGCTGCGCAACGCGGTGCGGCATGCGCGCCAGGAGCCGGGCGGGGTGCGCATCGCGCTGAACGCCTATGGCGATCAAGTAGAATTGAACGTGAGCGACAACGGCCCGGGCGTTCCGCGGGCGATCCAGGGTCAGTTGTTCGAGCCGTTCTTCACCACCGAGAGCAAGGGAACCGGCCTCGGCCTGTACCTCGCCCGCGAGCTGTGCGCCGCGAACGGCGCCGCGCTGGAGTACGTGGACGACATGCAGGGAGCGCACTTCAGGATCCTTTGCCGCGAGGTCACCACCGCCGCATGAAGCGCGCATGAGGAAAAATGAGCGCCGCGGCGGCGGGCGTGCACCGGGCGAGGGCGGGCGTGCTCCGAGCGGCAGCGGGCACGAACAGCGCGTGCTGGTCGTCGACGACGAGCCCGATATCCGCGAGCTGCTCGAATTGACGCTCGCCAAGATGGGCCTCGGCGTCGATTCGGCGGGCTCCATCGGCGAAGCCAAGGAACGGCTGCGCGACGCGCGCTACCGGCTTTGCCTTACCGACATGCGGCTGCCGGACGGCGAGGGCCTGGAACTCGTGCGCCACATCGCCGCGCTCGCCGGCGACCTGCCGGTGGCGGTGATCACCGCGCACGGCAGCGCCGAGAATGCGGTCGCCGCGCTCAAGGCCGGGGCCTTCGATTACGTGTCCAAGCCGGTCGGCCTGGAACAGTTGCGCACGCTGGTGAAATCCGCGCTCTCCCTGCCCGAGCGCAACGCGGCCGCGGCCGCGGGCGGGCAGCTGATCGGCGCCAGCGTGCCGCTGCGCGAGGTGCGGGAAATGATCGCCAAGCTCGCGCGTACGCAGGCGCCGGTGCATATCTGCGGCGAATCGGGCAGCGGCAAGGAGCTCGCCGCGCGCCAGATCCATCTGCACGGCGCGCGGCGCGAGCGCCCCTTCGTGCCGGTGAACTGCGGCGCGATCCCCGAGAACCTGATGGAGAGCGAGTTCTTCGGCTACCGCAAGGGCGCGTTCACCGGTGCGCAGGAGGATCGCGGCGGTTTTTTCCAGGCCGCCGACGGCGGCACGCTGTTCCTCGACGAGGTGGCCGAGCTGCCGCTGCCGATGCAGGTCAAGCTGTTGCGCGCGATCCAGGAAAAGCGCGTGCGCCGGGTCGGCGCGACGCAGGAGGACCCGGTGGATGTGCGCGTGATCAGCGCCACGCACCAGGAGCTCGCGGCGCTGGTCGAGGCGGGCAGTTTCCGCCAGGACCTCTACTACCGCCTCAACGTGATCGAGCTGAAAATGCCGCCGCTGCGCGAATGCCGCGGCGACATCGGCGCGATCGCGGGGGCGATTCTGAAGCGGCTGGCGGCGCAGGCGGGGGTTGCCGCGGCGCGCCTTTCGGACGCCGCGCTGCAGGAACTGCAGAGCTACGATTTTCCGGGCAACATCCGCGAACTGGAAAACATCCTCGAGCGCGCCACCGCGCTCTCCGGGGCAAGCGAGATCGCCACCGAGGACCTGCGGCTGCGGCCCGCGGCGCCCGACGAGGCGCCCGGGCCCGCCACCGGGTCTGCCAAGCTGCCGCTGCCCGAATACCTCGACCGCGTCGAACGCGACGCGATTCTCGATGCGCTCGCGAAGACCGGTTTCAACCGCACTGCGGCCGCCAAGCTGCTCGGCGTCACTTTCCGCACGCTGCGCTACCGCATGCAGCGGCTCGGGATACGCGAGCCGGAGTCCGATGGCCGATGAGCCCGAAACGCGGTCTCGTGCAGCCGGGGGCTGGATCGCGGGGGCGCGGCGGGTGCGGTCGCCGAACTGCGACCGCCGGCCGCAGGGCAGCGAAGTTTCCCTCGTCGTCCTGCATTCGATCAGCCTGCCGCGCGGCGACTACCGCGGCGACGCGATAGAGCGCCTGTTCACCAACCGGCTCGCGCCGGCGGCGCACCCTTCGTTCGCGCAGCTTGCGGGCCTGCGCGTCTCGTCGCACTTCCTGGTGCGGCGCGGCGGCGAGCTGGTCCAGTTCGTGCCGCTCGAGGCGCGCGCCTGGCATGCGGGCGCCTCGCGCTGGCGCGGGCGCGGGGGCTGCAATGACTTCTCGGTCGGGATTGAGCTCGAAGGTACTGACGACGGCAACTTCGGGGCCGCGCAGTATGAAAGTGTTTTGAAGCTGGTCAAGAAACTCCAAGACGTCCTGCCGTTGCGGGAGGTCGCGGGGCACAGCGACATCGCGCCCGGTCGCAAGTCCGATCCCGGCGCGCGCTTCGACTGGGCGCGCCTGCTCGCCGGCCTCTGCCGCCGCTAGCCACTGTATTTTGTGGGCCCCAGGGGATGATATCCCCTATCTAGTGGTTTCGCTGCAATGCGCAAATTGCCCCGCGCTTGCAAATTCCCGGACGCGTGGTAGAGTGCTTCCACAACAATTAGTGTCCAATCAACACTTCAGCACTAGATATTGTGGTTTTGCGCCAGCGGTAACGGGGCTGTCGCCTTCGGGCAGGCAGCGCAGGGCGCTGCGGCGCAACCGCAGGCGACACGGGAGACGGCAGATGCAGATCGCGCAGCAAGGTACGGCGGCGAACAGCGCCATCGGCGTGGACGTTGCCGAACCCGGCGCTGCGCGACGCCCGTCCTACGCCGACTACAAGATCATCCGGCGCAACGGTGCCGTGGTCGGCTTCGAGCCGGCCAAGATTTCGGTGGCGATGACCAAGGCCTACCTCGCGGTGGCCGGCAGCCAGGGCGCCGCATCGGCGCGCATCCGGGAACTGGTGGCCGATCTGACCGAAAGCGTGGTCAACGCCCTGCTGCGGCGCCAGCCCCAGGGCGGCACCTTCCATATAGAAGACATCCAGGACCAGGTTGAGCTCGCGCTGATGCGCGCGAGCCAGCATGATGTCGCGCGCTCCTACGTGCTCTACCGCGAAGAGCGCAGCCGCGCCCGCGCACAGGAGAAGAAGGCGCGCGCGCAGGCCGACTCGAGCGCCGGGCCGGTGCTGAACGTGGTGGAAAACGGCCAACGCCGCGCGCTCGACACTGCGGCGCTCGACCGGCTGCTCGACTCGGCCTGCGCGGGCCTGGAGCCCGGCGCCTCGCCCGCGGCGATCCGGGAGAGCACGCTGCGCGACCTCTACGACGGCGTGCCGATGGAAGAGGTGCGCAAGTCCTCGATCCTGGCCGCGCGCGCGCTGATCGAGAAGGACCCGGCCTACAGCTACGCGACCGCGCGGCTGCTGCTGCACACGATCCGGTTCGAGGTGATCGGCGAAGAGGTGTCGCAGGCCGAGATGGCGTCGCGCTACGCGAGCTACTTCGCCGGGTTCATCGCCCGCGGCATCCAGGCCGAGCTGCTGGACCCGGAGCTGGCCCGTTTTGATCTGGTCAAGTTGGGCAGGGCCCTGGACGCCGCGCGCGATCTTCAGTTCGGATACCTGGGGCTGCAGACGCTGTACGACCGCTATTTCCTGCACCAGCGCGGCCAGCGCATCGAGCTGCCGCAGGCGTTCTTCATGCGCGTGGCGATGGGCCTGGCGCTGAACGAAAAGCACCGCGAAGCGCGCGCGATCGAGTTCTACGACGTGCTCTCGAGCTTCGAATTCATGAGCTCGACGCCGACGCTGTTCAATTCGGGCACGCTGCGCTCGCAGCTCTCCTCGTGCTACCTGACCACCGTGGCCGACGACCTCACCGGGATCTACGACGCGATCAAGGAAAACGCGTTGCTGGCGAAGTACGCCGGCGGACTGGGCAACGACTGGACCCCGGTCAGGGCGCTCGGCTCGCACATCAAAGGCACCAACGGCAAGTCGCAGGGCGTGGTGCCGTTCCTCAAGGTGGTGAACGACACCGCGGTCGCGGTCAACCAGGGCGGCAAGCGCAAAGGCGCGGTCTGCTCCTACCTCGAAACCTGGCACCTCGATATCGAGGAATTCCTCGAGCTGCGCAAGAACACCGGCGACGACCGCCGCCGTACCCACGACATGAACACGGCCAACTGGATACCGGATCTGTTCATGAAGCGCGTGATGGAAAACGCGGAGTGGACGCTGTTTTCTCCGTCCGACGCCCCCGAATTGCACGACGCGGTCGGGCGCGCATTCGAGGAGGCCTACCGGCGCTGCGAGGACAAGGTCGCGCGGGGCGAGCTCAAGCTCTACCGGAAGGTCCCGGCGGTCCACCTGTGGCGCAAGATGCTGTCGATGCTGTTCGAGACCGGGCATCCCTGGATCACGTTCAAGGATCCCTGCAATCTCAGGAGCCCGCAGCAGCACGTCGGCGTGGTGCACAGCTCCAACCTGTGCACCGAGATCACGCTCAACACCTCGGCCGACGAGATCGCCGTCTGCAACCTGGGTTCAGTGAACCTGGTTGCGCATATGACGGATTCGGGTCTGGATTTCCCGAAATTGGGGAAAACCATCCGCACCGCGATGCGGATGCTCGACAACGTCATCGACATCAACTACTACGCGGTCGACAAGGCGAGAAACTCCAACCTGCGCCACCGCCCGGTCGGCATGGGCATCATGGGGTTTCAGGATTGCCTGCACCGGCTGCGCGTTCCCTACGCCTCGCAGGAGGCGGTCGAGTTCGCCGACCGCTCGATGGAAATGGTGTCGTTCTGCGCCTACCTCGCATCGACCGAACTCGCCGAGGAGCGCGGACCGTATTCGACCTTCCGCGGCTCGCTCTGGGACCGCGGCATCCTGCCGCAGGACACGCTCGACCTGCTCGCCGCAGAGCGCGGCGGCTACGTCGAGCTCGACCGTTCCTCGGCGCTCGACTGGGAGCCGCTGCGCGCGCGCATCCGGCGGCACGGCATGCGCAACTCCAACTGCATCGCGATCGCGCCGACCGCGACCATCGCCAACATCGTCGGCGTCTCGGCCTCGCTCGAGCCGACCTACCAGAACCTGTACGTGAAATCGAACCTGTCGGGCGAGTTCACGGTCGCCAACGAGTACCTGGTGGCGGACCTGAAGCGCGCCGGCCTGTGGGACGAGGTGATGATCTCCGACCTGAAGTATTTCGACGGCAACCTCGCGCGCATCGACCGGGTGCCGGCGGAACTGCGGCGCCTTTACGCCACCGCGTTCGAGGTGGAGCCCGCGTGGCTGGTCGAGGCGGGCGCGCGGCGCCAGAAGTGGATCGACCAGTCGCAGTCGCTCAACATCTACATGGCGGGCGCTTCGGGCAAGAAGCTGGATGAAACCTACAAGCTCGCCTGGCTGCGCGGCCTGAAAACGACCTACTACCTGCGCGCCATGGGCGCGACGCACGCCGAGAAGTCCACCAGCAAAGCCGGTGCGCTCAACGCGGTGTCCTCCGGCGGTGCCGTGACCGAGTCGGCTTCGGCCTCTACTGCCGAGGAAGCGAAGTTCTGCGCGATCGACAATCCGGAGTGCGAGGCATGCCAGTAGAAATGAACTCGATCGCCGGGCTGCCGATGCAGCCGCAAACCGGCTTCGTGCCGCCCTCGGGCGGCGCCGGCAATATGCACCGCCGCATCAGGGTCGAGGACAAGCGCATCATCAACTCCAAGGCCGACGTCAACCAGCTGGTGCCGCTCAAGTACAAATGGGCCTGGGAGAAGTACATCGCGGCCTGCGCCAACCACTGGATGCCGCAGGAAGTGAACATGAGCCGCGACATCGCCCTGTGGAAGGACCCCAACGGGCTGAGCGATGACGAGCGGCGCCTGATCACGCGCAATCTGGGCTTCTTCGTCACCGCCGATTCGCTGGCGGCGAACAACATCGTGCTCGGCACCTACCGCCACATCACGGCGCCGGAATGCCGCCAGTACCTGCTGCGCCAGGCCTTCGAGGAGGCGATCCACACCCACGCCTACCAGTACATCGTGGAGAGCCTGGATCTGGACGAGGGCGAAGTGTTCAACGCCTATCACGAGATCGCCTCGATCCGGGACAAGGACGAATTCCTGATCCCGTTCATCGACACGCTCACCGACCCCGCGTTCAAGACCGGCACGCCGCAGGCCGACCAGGACCTGCTGAAGAGCCTGATCGTGTTCTCCTGCCTGATGGAGGGCCTGTTCTTCTACGTCGGCTTCACCCAGATCCTCGCGCTCGGCCGCCAGAACAAGATGACCGGATCGGCCGAGCAGTACATGTACATCCTGCGCGACGAATCGATGCACTGCAATTTCGGCATCGACCTGGTGAACCAGATAAAGCTCGAAAACCCGCAGCTGTGGACGGCGCAGTTCCGCGAGGAGCTGAGCGGGATCTTCCGCAAGGCGGTGGAACTCGAGTACCGCTACGCCGAGGACACCATGCCGCGCGGCGTGCTCGGGCTGAACGCGCCGATGTTCAAGGAGTACCTGCGCTTCATCTGCAACCGCCGCTGCCAGCAGATCGGGCTCGAGACGCTGTATCCCGGCGCGAACAACCCGTTCCCCTGGATGAGCGAGATGATCGACTTGAAGAAGGAGCGCAACTTCTTCGAGACCCGCGTGATCGAGTACCAGACGGGCGGCGCGCTCAACTGGGAATGAGGAAAACAACATGCACAGAGTGACCGCTTGCAAGGCCGAGGACGACTACAAGCTGTGGATCCGTTTCGACGACGGGCTGGAGGGCAGCGTGTTTCTCGGCAACCTGCTCGAGATCGGCGCTTTCAAGCTGTGGCGCGACGTGCGGGAGTTCGAGAAGGTGAGCGTGGATCCGGAATCGGCGACCGTGACCTGGGAAGGCGGCATCCGGCTCGATCCGGAGATCCTGTATCAAGACCTGGCAGCGAGAGGCAGCCGGTGAGTCGTTTCAAGAATTCAATGCGCCGGACGATCCTCGTCCGGCGTTTGAATAGTCCGGGCCGGTGCGGCCGGGCTTTCTTTCGCAACTACCTCTAAGGAGACTGTTATGGCGAAGAAAAAAGCGAAAAAAGGCGGCAAGAAAAAGAAGAAGAAGAAAGCATCAGGTAAGAAGAAATCGTCCAAGAAGAAGGCATCAAGAAGGGTAGCGGGCAAAAAAAAGAAGGCCGCGAAAAAGAAGGCCAAGAAGAAAAAGAAGGCGGCAAGCAAACCCGCAAGACCCAAGGCCAGCACTGCGGCAATGACGGCAAGAGCAATCGCGCCGTCCCCCGCTGCGACCTCCGGCGCGAGAACCGCGCTGAATCCAGCGGCCGCGTGGCCGTTTCCGACCGGATCCCGGCCGTAACCGGGAACCGATCGGGAATGTGGCGGGGGCGCAAGCCCGCCGCCGGCCTTTGAAGTTCTCCGGACCGCCCTGGTCGTCCAGCTCGACTGGGAGACCAGGGTCGGTCCGCGAGGCTTCCGAACGGGTCGGCCACCCTGAATGCCGACCCTCGCATTGAGGCCGCAATTTTACCGATCCCGACAGATCGGTCCAGGGCATTGAAACCCTTGCAGAAACAATGGCTTCGGCAGTGCCTTGGGTTTCCGGCGCACAGGCGAAGTGATTGACATAAAAGGGACTATCAAGCTATGCTTCGTCCTGTTGCAACGCAACAATCGCCCCTGAGCAGCAGTGCTCAGTCGCGCCGTCGGAGGCCCAAGGAAGGTCCTCCCGAGACGCAGCTGCGAACCGCCCAAGTTGTCCCGGGCCGGCCGCAAACCACCCCAATCCAGCAGCCCCTGACCTCCCCGAGGCGGTTGCGGCTGATCGGGGAAGGCGAAATACCGTCGCAGAAGGTTTGGAGGTTGCAAATGATGCAAACAAGCGAAGTCGCGATGAGATTGCCCGGGACCGCGGGCGCCTGGCGGATGTTCTCGGCGGCGCGCACGCTGCTTGCCCTGGTCGGGCTGGCGGTGGTGCTGGCGCTGGCCTTGCCGGCGCCGCGCGAGATTCTGCTGCTGCAGTTCGCGGTCTGGAGCGGCGGCTGGGAAAGCGAGGCCGGGAACGTCACCGCCGGCACGATCCAGCCCGGCGCCGAGAGCCCCGCGGTGCGCGAGCAGCGCGCCGTGAGCGAATTCATCGCCAAGCGCTACCGCGTGGCGCAGGACGCCATCTCCGGTTTCGTCGCCACCGCCTACCGCGCGGGAACCGAGTGGAAAGTCGATCCGCTGCTGATCCTCGCGGTGATGGCGATCGAGTCGCGCTATAACCCGGTTGCCGAGAGCGCCATGGGCGCCAGGGGCCTGATGCAGGTGATCCCCAAGTTCCACGGCGACAAGCTGCTGGAGCACGGCGGCGAGACCGCGTTGCTCGACCCGCAGGTCAATATCCGGGTCGGCGCCCAGATCCTGCGCGAATACCTGCGCCGCTTCGGCGAGACCGAGACCGCGCTGCAGATGTACGCCGGCGCCTTCGACGAGCCGAGTTCGGCCTACGCGTTCAAGGTGCTCGCCGAGCGCGCCCGCCTGGAGCAGATGCTGAAGCAGATCCGCCGCGCACCTTCGGCCTGATCTTTCCCGCAGCAAATCCCGCCGCAGTAAACCGTTCCAGGCGTTGCGCCGCCTCCTCCAGCTCCGCCATGCCGCAGGTGTAGGCGAAGCGCACGCAGCCGGCCGTTGCGTTCGATCCGAAATCGACCCCGGGCGTCGCCGCGACGCCTTCGCGTTCCAGCAGTTCCAGCGCGAAGCGCTTGCCGTCGATGCCGGCGGGGCAGGCGGCGTAGATGTAGAACGCTCCCGCAGGCCGCACCGGAACGCCGAGGCCCGCGCGCTCGAGCGCCGGGACGAAGAAGTCGCGCCGACGCCGGAATTCGATCCGGCGCTGTTCCAGGATGTTCAAGGTGGCAGGCAAGAAACAGGCGAGCGCCGCATGCTGCGCCACCGACGGCGCGCAGATGAACAGGTGCTGCGCGAGTTTTTCGAAATCGCGCATTCTTTTTTTCGGCAGGATTACCCACCCCAGCCGCCAGCCGGTCATGCAGAAATACTTGGAGAAGCTGTTGACCACCGCCACCTCGCCGGGCAGCCCGAGCGCGGTCGCGGGGGGCTCTCCGTACGTCAGGCCCTGGTAGATCTCGTCGGCGATCAGCACGCCGCCGCGCGCGGCAACGAAGCGCGCGATTTTCTCCAACTCCATTCTTGAAATGAGAGTTCCGGTCGGGTTCGAGGGCGAACCGAGCAGCAGGCCCTTGGTGCGGCGCCGCCAGGAGGCGCGCACCATCGCGAGCGTCGGCTGAAAGCCGGACGCCGCCGCGACTTGCAGCGGGCGGGCGATGCCCTCGAATGCGCGCACCATGTGGCGGTAGCCGGGATAGCCCGGATCGGGCACCAGGATCTCGTCGCCGGGGTTTAGGTACAGCGCCAGCGTCAGCAACAAGCCGCCCGACGCACCGGAGGTAATGGCAATTCTCGAATCTGAAACCTGGATGCCAAAACACCTTCGGTAATGCGCCCCGATTGCCTGCCGCAGCGCAGGCAGGCCCAGTGCGGCGGTGTACGCCGTGCGGCCGTCCCGCAGCGCCCGCACTGCTGCTTCGACCACCTGCGGCGGCGCGGTGAAGTCCGGTTCGCCGATCTCCATGTGGATCACGCGCCGGCCCGCGGCCTCGAGCTGGTGTGCGCGCGACAGCACATCCATCACCACGAAGGGCTGGATCTCGGCGGCGCGCCGAGCGCTGAGCAACGGGGGCACGTTCTTCAAGGGGCGGCAGGGGGAAATGCGGGGGGCGGGAAGGATTATACGGATATAATTTTTGCCCGATCCTAGGAGTGTCGAAAGGGAAACCCGGTGGACGAGGAGTTGAGGAAAAGTGCCCTCGAGTACCACCGCCTGCCGCGTCCCGGCAAGATCGCGATCCTTGCCACCAAGCAGCTCACCAACCAGCGCGACCTTGCGCTCGCCTATTCGCCCGGCGTTGCCGCGGCCTGCGAGGAGATCCGGCGCGACCCGGCCGAAGCGGTCAGGCTCACCGCGCGCGCCAACCTGATCGCGGTGATCACCAACGGCACCGCGGTGCTCGGCCTGGGCGCGATCGGCCCGCTCGCTGCGAAGCCGGTGATGGAAGGCAAGGCGGTGCTGTTCAAGAAATTCGCCGGCATCGACTGCTTCGACCTCGAGATCGACGAGCGCGACCCGGACCGGCTGGTCGAGATCATCGCCGCGCTCGAGCCCACGTTCGGCGGCATCAACCTGGAGGACATCAAGGCGCCGGAATGCTTCGTGGTGGAACGGAAGCTGCGCCAGCGGATGAAGATCCCGGTGTTCCACGACGACCAGCACGGCACCGCGATCATCGTGGGGGCCGCGTTCCTGAATGGTTTGAAAGTAATTGAGAAAAAAATAGAAGAAATAAAGCTGGTCGTTTCCGGCGCGGGCGCCGCGGCGCTCGCCTGCCTCGAGTTGCTGGTGAAGATGGGGCTGCCGCGCGCGAACATCGTCGTCACCGACATCAAGGGCGTGGTCTGGAAGGGCCGCAAGGAAGAGATGGACCCGGACAAGGAACGCTTCGCCATCGAGACCAGGGCGCGCACCCTTGACGACGTCATCGGCGGCGCCGACGTGTTCCTCGGCCTGTCGGCGGGCGGGGTGCTGAAGCCCGCGATGGTGAAGCAGATGGCCGAGCGGCCGCTGATCCTCGCGCTCGCCAACCCGGAGCCGGAAATCCGGCCCGAGCTCGCCAAGGAAGCGCGCCCGGACTGCATCATCGCCACCGGGCGCGGCGATTACCCCAACCAGGTCAACAATGTTCTCTGTTTCCCCTTCATTTTCCGCGGCGCGCTGGATGTCGGGGCGACCACCATCACCACGGAGATGGAACTCGCGGCGGTGCGCGCGATCGCCGAACTGGCGCAGGCGGAGGCCTCCGACATCGTGGCGCTGGCCTACGGCGGGCAGGACCTGAAGTTCGGGCCGGAATACCTGATACCGCGGCCCTTCGACCCGCGCCTGATCGGCAGGATCGCGCCGGCGGTGGCCAGGGCGGCGATGGATTCGGGCGTGGCGACGCGGCCGCTCGCCGACATCGAGGCCTACCGCGAGTCCCTCACGCAGTTCGTCTACCACTCGGGCCTGATCATGAAGCCCCTGTTCGCCGCGGCCAAGGAGAACCCGCGGCGGGTGGTGTACGCGGAGGGCGAGGATGAGCGCGTGCTGCGCGCAGTGCAGGTGGTGCTCGACGAGGGCCTCGCCCGGCCGATCGTGGTCGGGCGGCCGCGGGTCATCGACCGGCGCCTCGCGACGCTCGGCCTGCGGATGCAGGCGGGGCGCGACTTCGAGCTCGTCAACCCGGAGTTCGACGCGCGCTACCGCGACTACTGGACCACCTATCACCGCCTCACCGAGCGGCGTGGCGTGTCGCCCGAGTACGCCAAGATCGAGATGCGCCGCAGACTCACGCTGATCGGCGCGATGATGATCCACAAGGGCGAGGCCGAAAGCATGCTGTGCGGCACCTTCGGCACCCATGCGCTGCACCTCGACTATGTCGACCAGGTGATCGGCCGGCGACCGGGAATCAAGCATTACGCGGCAATGAACGCCCTGATCCTGCCCGACCGCACCATCTTCATCTGCGATACCTACGTCACGCCGGACCCGGATGCCGCGCACGTCGCCGAGATGACGGTTCTCGCCGCCGAGGAGATCCGGCGCTTCGGCATCGTGCCCAAGGTGGCGCTGCTGTCGGCGTCCAACTTCGGTTCGGTGGACCTGCCCTCGGCGCGCAAGATGCAGCAGGTG
>MEQQ01000118.1:11115-19568 GCA_001770285.1 Betaproteobacteria bacterium RBG_16_66_20 | reverse complement strand
CGCGCGCCCGAGCTCGAGGTCGAGGGCGAGATGCACGGCGATACCGCGCTCTCGGACGAAATCCGCCAGCGGGTGTTTCCGCACTCGCGCATGCGGGGCGCAGCGAACCTGCTGGTGATGCCGACCATGGACGCGGCCAATATCTCGTTCAACCTGCTCAAGGTCGCCTCCTCCGAGAATGTCACCATCGGCCCGATCCTGCTCGGCGCGGCGCGGCCGGTGCACATCCTCACGCCCTCGGCCACGGTGCGCCGCATCGTAAACATGACCGCGCTCGCGGTGGCCGACGCCAACGCACCGCGCGGCCAGGAACGGACGCTGTTCTGATGGACAATCCCGCCTGATGAAACCCCGGGCCGGACTCGTGTTGACGGGAGGCGGCGCGCGCGCCGCCTACCAGGTCGGCGTGGTGAAGGCGGTGCGCGACATCCTGGGCAATCCGACCAGGAACCCGTTCCCTATTTTATGTGGCACCTCGGCGGGAGCGATCAACGCCACCACGCTGGCGGTGTACGCCGACGACTTCAGCCGCGGGGTGGGCAATCTGCTGGAAGTGTGGGAGAACATGCACTGCCACCACGTCTACCGCACCGATGTGTCGAGCATCACGCGCCGCGGCCTGCGCTGGCTGGGCGCGCTGTCGTGGCTGTCGCGCCAGAACCCGATCTCGCTGCTCGACAACGCGCCGTTGAAGGAGATGCTTGAGCGCACGCTTGCGTTCGAGCGCATCCAGGACCACATCGATTCCGGCGCGCTCTACGCGGTGAGCGTGACCGCGTCGGGCTACACCACCGGCCAGAGCGTGTCGTTCTTCCAGGGCGGCTCGGGGCTGGAGGGCTGGGAGCGCAACCAGCGCATCGGCGCGGCAGTGTCGCTGAAGCTCGAGTACCTGCTGGCGTCGTCGGCGCTGCCGTTCATCTTTCCCGCGGTCAAGGTGCACCGCGAGTATTTCGGCGACGGCTCGGTGCGCCAGATCGCGCCGATCAGCCCAGCGCTGCACCTGGGCGCCGACCGCGTGCTGGTGGTGGGCACCGGCCGCCAGAGCGCCGACCAGTCGCGCGCGCGCTCCAACATCTATCCGTCGCTCGCCCAGGTCGCCGGCCACGCCCTGAACTCCATCTTCCTCGACGGGCTCGCGGTGGACCTGGAGCGCATGGAGCGCATCAACCGCACCGTGCGCCTGATCCCGCCGGAGAAGCTCGCCGAGGCGAAGGTGGAGCTCAGGCCCGTGAAGGTGCTGTTCATCTCGCCCTCGCAGCCGATCGAGCGGATCGCGGCGCGCTTCGTGCACGAACTGCCGCCAATGGTGCGCTTCGTGCTGCGGCCGACCGGGGCGATGAACCGCTCGGGCTCGAACCTGGTGAGCTATCTGCTGTTCGAGGAGTCGTTTTGCCGTACCCTGATCGACCTCGGCTACCAGGACACCATCGGCCGGGAGCAGGAAGTGAAGGCATTCTTCGAAGGTACCGAGGGATAATCGATGGCCGACAACAGCCCGCCGCAGGATCCGTTCGAGATGTTCCGGCGGTTGTGGGGGCCGCTCGGGGTGCCGGTGCCCGGCATGACCATGCCGACGCTCGACCCGAAGGAGATCGAGAAGCGCATCCAGGAGCTGAAATCGGTCGAGGCCTGGCTGGCGCTGAACCTGAACATGCTGCGCACCGCGATCCAGGGGCTGGAGATGCAGAAGACCGGCCTTTCGGCCATGCAGCAGGCGATGGCCGCGATGGCGCCGCCCGAAGCAAAAGACAGGAAACCGTAACCAGGAGACGAACCGATGGCAAAGGCAGTCCGGTATCACAAGCAAGGCGGACCCGAGGTCCTGCAACTCGACGAGATCCAGGTCGGCGACCCGGGCGCGGGGCAGGTGCGCATCCGGCACACCGCGATGGGAGTCAATTTCGTCGACACCTACCAGCGCTCGGGGCTGTACCCGATGCAGCTGCCGCAGGTGGCCGGCAACGAGGGCGCGGGCGTGGTGGAAGCGGTCGGCAGCGGCGTGACCGAGCTGAAAGCGGGCGACCGCGTCGCCTACACCAGCCTGCCCGGCTCGTACTGCGAGACGCGCATCGTGCCGGCGGACCGGATGGTGAAGCTGCCGCAGGGCATCAGCGAAGAGCAGGCCGCCTCGATGATGTTGAAGGGCCTCACGGTCCATTACCTGATCCACACCACCTACCCGGTGAAGAAGGGCGAGACCGTCCTGTGGCACGCTGCCGCCGGCGGCGTCGGCCTGATCGCCTGCCAGTGGCTGAAGGCGCTCGGCGTCAGCACCATCGGCACCGCGGGCTCGGATGACAAGGCGGCGCTCGCCAAGGCGCACGGCGCCGAGCACGTGGTCAACTATTCCAGGGAAAATTTCGTGGAACGCGTCAAGGCCATTACCGGAGGGAAAGGCGTGCCGGTGGTCTACGACTCGGTCGGCAAGACCACCTGGGAAGGGACGCTCGATTGCCTGCGTCCGCGCGGCATGATCGTGTCCTTCGGCAACGCCTCGGGCGCGGTGCCGCCGGTGAACCTGGGCATCCTCGCCAGCAAGGGCTCGCTCTATGTCACGCGGCCGACGCTCGCCACCCACATCGCCAGCCGCGCCGACCTGGTGGAGCGCTCGAATTCCCTTTTCGAGGTGGTGAAATCCGGCAAGGTCAAGATCGAGACCACGGCGCGCTACAAGCTCGCCGATGCGCAGCAGGCGCACCGGGATCTCGAATCGCGCAAGACGACCGGTTCGGTCATTTTGGTTCCATGAATTTTCAGGGAGAACTACGGTGAAAACGAAAACCATCGCAATCGCAATTGCGGCACTGCTCGTCGCAGGCGGCGCTTCGGCGCAGCAGAAGCTCAAGTTCGCGCACGTCTACGAGACCAGCGAGCCCTACCACACGGCCGCGGTCTGGGCCGCGGGCGAGATCGCCAAGCGCACCGGCAACCGCTACACCATGGACGTGTTCCCGGCCTCGACGCTCGGCAACGAGACCCAGATCAACCAGGGACTGACGCTCGGCACCGTGGACCTGCTCTACACCGGGCAGCTGTTCGCCGGGCGCAGCCACGGCCCGATCTCGATCGGCGGCGCGCCGTTCGTGTTCCGCGACTTCGACCACTGGCAGAAATTCTCCCGCAGTGCGCTGTTCGCCGAGCTCTCCGCGGGTTACCAGAAGGCGAGCAGCGGCAACACGGTGGTGGCGATCACCTACTACGGCAACCGCCAGACCACGGCCAACAAGGCGCTCAACCGGCCCGATGACATGAAGGGGCTGAAGATCCGCGTGCCCGATGCGCCGCTCTACACGCTGTTCCCGCGCGCCGTGGGCGCGAACCCGACGCCGATCGCATTCGCCGAGGTGTACCTCGCGCTGCAGAACAAGACCGTGGACGCGCAGGAGAATCCGCTGCCGACGATCGACGCCAAGAAATTCTACGAGGTGCAGTCGCACATCAACATCACCGCGCACATCACCGACGCGCTGCTGACGATCATCGGCGGACCGCTCTGGTCGAAGCTCTCGGAGGCCGACAAGAAGACCTTCCAGGCGGTGTACCAGGAAGCGGCCGCGCGCGCCACCGGCGAGATCGTCGCCATCGAGAAGCGGCTGATGACCGACTTCGCGAAGCGCGGCAAGACGGTAGTGATGGTCGACCGCAAGCCCTTCATGGCGGCGGTGCAGAAGTTCTACGCCGAGGGCAAGCAGCCCGACGGCTCCGCGCTGCCCTGGCCGAAGGGCGTGTACGACCGGCTGCAGGCGATCAAGTGAGGCTTTGAAGCTCGTATTGACGGTCGAGGAGCTGCGGCGGCGTTTCGCCGCCGCGGCGCCGGCGGCCGGAACCCTCTACGGCGACGAAGGAACGCGGCCGGGCCGGGAGACGCTGACCCCGGCCTCGGTCCTGATTCCGATCGTGGGGCGCGGCGCGGCCGGCGGCTCCGGCCTGACCGTGATTTTCACCCGGCGCGCCGCGCACCTGAAAGACCACTCCGGGCAGGTCAGCTTCCCGGGCGGGCGCGTCGCGACGCGCGACCCATCGCCCGAGGCGACCGCGCTGCGCGAATCGCACGAGGAAATCGGCCTCGATGCCGCGCGCGTCGAGATCCTCGGCCGGCTTCCCGAGTACCACACGCGCACCGGCTACCGCATCACGCCGGTGGTCGGCCTGGTGGCGCCGCCGTTCGAATTGCGCGCCGACGCGGGCGAGGTGGACGAAATTTTCGAAGTGCCGCTCGCGTTCCTGCTCGACCCGGCCAACCACCAGCGCCAGTCGCGCGAGTGGCAGGGCGAGTTGCGCTGGTTTTTCGCCATGTCCTACGAGGACCGCTACATCTGGGGCGCGACGGCGGGAATGCTGGTCAATCTCTACCGGCACCTGAGGCGCTCCGGATAGCGCCGCGGGCCGCAGGGTAAACTTCGCCCTGCATGGGAATCATCGCCATCATCGCCGCGCTCATCCTCGAGCAGTGGCGCCCCCTGGGCGATCGCAAGGCGGTGTTCCTCGCGCTCTCGGGCTGGGCCGACTGGCTCGAGCGCTCGTTCAATGCCGGCGAATCGCGCCACGGCATGATCGCCTGGCTGATCGCCGCGCTCGCGCCGGCGGCCGCGGCGCTCGCGCTGTATGCGGCGCTCTACTGGCTGAGCCCGTTCGCCGCGCTGCTCGCCAACATCGCCGCGCTCTACCTGACGCTCGGCTTCCGGCAGTTCAGCCATTTCTTCACCGGCATCCAGGCCGCGCTCCGCGACGGCGAGATCGACCGCGCGCGCGAGCTGATCGGCGCCTGGCGCGGCGAGCCGGCCGCGCACCGCAGCCGCGAGGAGGTGATCCGCCTCGCCATCGAGGAGGCGATCGCCGCGTCCCACCGGCACGTGTTCGCGGTGCTGTTCTGGTTCGTGCTGCTGCCGGGCCCGAGCGGCGCGATCCTGTACCGCATGGCGGTGTTCCTCAACCGGCGCTGGGGCGGCAAGGGCGAGTTCGGCCGCTTCGCCGGGCACGTTCTCAACGTGCTCGAGTGGCCCGCGGTGCGGCTCACCGCCGCCGCTTTCGCCGTGGTCGGCGACTTCGAGGACGCGGTCTACTGCTGGCGCACGCAGGCCGGCGCCTGGCCCGACCGCAACCTCGGCATCGTGCTCGCCGCCGGCGCCGGCGCGCTCGGCGTCAAGCTCGGCATGCCGCTCAGCGAAGTCGAAGGGCTGTACGCGCGCAGCGAGCTCGGCCTCGGCGAGCCGGCCGACGCGCCGTTCCTCGACAGCGCCGTGGGCCTGTTGTGGCGCGCGCTGGTGCTGTGGGTGTTCGTGCTGATCGTCATCACACTGGCAAGAGTGTTCTGACAGCCGCGCCGTGAGACCCGAAACCAGGTACGCAAAGAGCGGAAAGGTTCACATTGCCTACCAGGTGGTCGGCGACGGGCCGCTCGATCTGGTGCTGGTTCCCGGCTGGGTCACGCATCTCGAGTACCAATGGCAGGAGCCGCTGCAAGCGCGATTTCTCGAGCGCCTGGCCTCGTTCGCCCGTCTGATCCTGTTCGACAAGCGCGGCACCGGTCTTTCGGACCGGGTGGCGGAGGACGCTCTGCCGACGCTCGAAGTGCGCATGGACGATGTTCGCGCGGTGCTGGACGCGGCCGGCTCTTCGCGCGCCGCCCTGGTGGGCATATCCGAGGGCGGGCCGATGTGCGCGCTGTTCGCCGCGACCTATCCGGAGCGAACCGCCGCGCTCGTGATATGCGGAAGCTACGCCAAGTGGATGCGCGACCCGGATTACCCCTGGGCGCCCACGCGTGCGGATCACGAGGCGGCGTTCGCGGCTTACGAAAAGGGATGGGGAACAAGCTCGGTCGGCCTGAAAATCATCGCCCCCAGCGTCGCGAGCGACGAAAGGTACCGAAAATTCTGGGCCGACTACATGCGCACGGGCGCCAGCCCGGGCGCCGGAGTGGCGCTCTACCGGATGAACGTGGAGATCGATATTCGACATGTGCTGCCGGCGATCCGCGTGCCCACTCTGATCCTGCACCGCGCGGGCGATCGTCTCATCGACGTCGGCTGCTCCCGCTACATGGCGGAACGGATTCCGGACGCGAAATACGTAGAACTGGAGGGCATCGACCACCTGCCCTGGTTCGGCGATGCCGATGCGATGCTTGCCGAGATCCAGGAATTCCTTACTGGTGCGCGCCCGGTTTCGGAGTCGAACCGGATTCTCACCACCGTGATGTTCGCCGACGTTGCCGGATCGACCGAACGGATCGCGGAATCAGGCGATGCGCACTGGCGTGAATTGCTCGCCGGCTACCATTCGCGCGCGAATGCCGAGGTCGAGCGATATCGAGGCCGGGTACTCGATACCGCGGGCGATGGCGTGTTCGCCGCTTTTGACGGACCGGCGCGCGCGGTGCGTTGCGCGCATGCCATTCGCGAAGTCGTTTCCAATCTCGGGCTCACGGTGCGGGCGGGCGTGCACACGGGTGAGTGCGAAATAGCGGGTGACAAGCTCGTTGGAATGGCGGTGCATGTAGCGGCGCGCATTTCGGCCACCGCGACGGCAGGGGAAGTGCTCGTATCGAGCACCGTGAAGGACCTCGTTTCCGGTTCGGGGCTGCAATTCGCCGACCGCGGCCCGCATGCCCTGAAGGGCGTGCCCGGAGAATGGCGGCTGTTCACGGCGCTGACCGGAACGCGCCGCACTTCCAGCATTGGGTGAACTGGGCCTCGCAATTCTCTCCGCAGACTGCGCAACGCCAGGCGGGACCCAGGTCCTTCCTGTTCTCGAAGCGAAGAATCCGTTCGGCGCGGATCGCATCCGCATCCTCGCGCACCCACAGTTCGGCCTGGCATTCGGCGGGCGGCAGTTCGCCCATCGCCGAGGAGAGCATTTCGCGCCGGATCTCCGCGCGGATGCCTTCTGCCTCGAGCAGGTTTTTCGCGTGGTGGACCGCGATCCGGTCGAACGAGCTGAAGATCCGCTTCAAAGCGAGAACAGCGCGTCGCACTTGGCGGCGCAGATGAAGTCGTTCTCCGACAGGCCGCCGATGGCGTGCGTCAGGTACGCGACGCGGCACTTGTTGTAGCCGACCTCGAGGTCCGGGTGGTGGTCCTCGCGGTGCGAGATCCAGGCGAGCGCGTCGACGAAGGCCATGGTCTCGTAGTAGTTCCTGAACGGGTAGAGCTTGACCAGTTTGCCGTCCTCGACGATCCAGCCCTTGAGCTGCTTGAGCATTTCCTTCGCCTGCGCGGCGTCGTAGGGCGCGACGCCGCCCTCGCAGGGCTTGCAGCGTTTTCCGGTCAGTTCGCTCATGGTCCTTCTCCTAGGCGTTGCGCAGCCGTGCGCGCAGTTTACTGATACGGGTCGCCGCGGGCGGATGCGAGTCGTAGAACGCCGAATGCAATGGATCCGGCGTCAACGTCGCCGCATTATCCTGATAAAGCTTGACCAGCGCCTGCACCAGTTCGGCGGCGCTCGAGTGCGACGCGGCATAGGCGTCGGCTTCGAACTCGTGGCGGCGCGAATGCAGGCTCAGCAGCGGTTGCAGGAAGAAGGTGAACACCGGCGTCACCAGCACGAACAGCAGCAGCGCCGTGGCGGCGCTCTGCGTGCTCACGTTCAGGCCGGCGTAGAACCAGGCCTCGCCGATCAGCCGGCCGAGCAGCCACAGCAGCGCGAACGAGGCCGCGAACAGCACCGCGACGCGCTGCCACACGTGGTGGCGCTTGAAGTGCCCGAGCTCGTGCGCGAGCACCGCCTCGACCTCGCCCGGCGCGAGGCGCGCGAGCAGCGTGTCGAAGAACACGATGCGCTTGGCGGCGCCGAAGCCGGTGAAGTAGGCGTTGCCGTGGCTGGAGCGCTTGGAGCCATCCATGACGTACAGGCCGTTCGCGCGGAAGCCGCAGCGCGCAAGCAGGGATTCGATGCGTTCGGCGAGCACCCGGTCCGCGAGCGGGCTGAACCTGTTGAACAGCGGCGCGATGAAGGTCGGGTAGATGAGCAGCACCAGCAGGTTGAAGGCGGTCCAGGCGAACCACACCCAGATCCACCACAGACCGCCCATCGCCGCCATCAGCCACAGCACCAGCGTGACGAGCGGGATGCCGAGCGCGGCCGAGATCAGCGTCTGCTTGGCGAGGTCGATCGCGAACAGCGCCGGCGTCATGCGATTGAAGCCGAAGCGCGCCTCGACCACGAAGGTGCGGTACAGCACGAGCGGCAGCTCGGCCAGCGACAGCAGCACCACCACCGATACGATCAGCGCGACGCCGTGCGCGATGCCGTGCTCGGAAAATGCGGGTGCGGCGACGCGCGCCCAGGCCTCCGACAGCCACTGCAGCAGGCCGCCGAAACTGAGCGCCAGGACCAGCGCGGCGGAGACGCAGACTTCCACCATGCCGAGGCGCGTCTTCTCGACCGTGTAGTCGGCGGCCTTCTGGTGCGCGGCGAGCGGGATCGTGCCGGCGAAGGAGGCGGGCACCGCG
>MEQQ01000118.1:0-11085 GCA_001770285.1 Betaproteobacteria bacterium RBG_16_66_20 | reverse complement strand
GCCACAGGCGCGTGGCGAGCGCCGCCGCGAGCGCGGCGAGGAACACCCAGCTGAAAACGTTGTTCACGCCGTGAGAGAATAAAGCATGGCAGCCGCATCCAACAACATCGATCCGAACAACCTGATCTGGATCGACATGGAAATGACGGGCTTGGTCCCCGAAACCGACCGCATCATCGAGATCGCGGTGCTGGTGACCGACTCGCAGTTGAATCTGGTCGCCGAAGGCCCGGTCCTGGTGGTGCACCAGCCCGACGAAGTGCTGGAGGCGATGGACTCCTGGAACCGCTCGGTGCACCGCAAGTCGGGCCTCGTCGACAAGGTCAAGGCGTCCTTGCTGGACGAGGCGGCAGTCGAGCGCCAGACCGTCGAATTCCTCGCCCAGCACGCCCCCGCGGGGGTCTCGCCGATGTGCGGCAATACGATCTGCCAGGACCGCAGGTTCCTCGCGCGCTGGATGCCGAAGCTGGAAGCGCATTTCCTGTACCGCAACCTCGACGTCTCGACGCTCAAGGAGCTGGTCAAGCGCTGGAAGCCGGACGTCGCCAAGGCGCTGAAGAAGGAGGGCAAGCACGAGGCGCTCGCCGACATCTACGAGTCGATCGAGGAACTGAAGTACTACCGCAGGACCGTGATGACAATCTGATTTCACCGCCGTTTGATCGGCGTCAAGCGCCTGCCGCGGCGGGCTGCCACACTCCGCTGAACCAACCGGAGCACAACATGGCCTACCTCCAGCTTGGCCTGGACGCGTACTCCCCCAGGGAAATCGCCGAGAAGGTGCAGCTCGTCGGCGTCACCAAGGCGCGGCTGCCGTTCCTGCAGACCGCGATGCTCGGCATCCTCGCCGGCGCGTTCATCGGCCTGGGCGCGCTCTACTTCACGCTGGTCGCGAGCGACGCGACGCTGGGCTTCGCGGCGACGCGGGTGCTCGGCGGACTGGTGTTCTCGCTCGGGCTGATCCTGGTCTCGGTGGCCGGCGCGGAGCTGTTTACCGGCAACAACCTGATGGTGATGGCCTGGGCCGATCGCAAGATCAGCACCGCGGAGCTGCTGCGCAACTGGACCATCGTGTACGCGGCCAATGCGGTCGGCGCCGTGGGGCTCGCGGTGGTGGTCTACCTGGCCCACCACGGCGCGATGAACGGCGGCGCGGTCGGCGCCGCTTACGTGAAGATCGCCGCCGCGAAGGCGGGGCTGCCGTTCGGCGAGGCGTTCTTCAAGGGCGTGCTGTGCAACCTGCTGGTGTGCCTCGCGGTGTGGCTCGCCATGGCCGGGCATACCGTGGTCGACAAGATCGTCGCGATCGTGCTGCCGATCTCGGCGTTCGTCGCCGCCGGCTTCGAGCACAGCGTCGCCAACATGTACTTCATCCCGCTGGGCATGTTGCTCGCCGATTCGGCGACGCTGCCCGCCACGGTCAACGTGGCGAACCTGGGCTGGTCGGGCCTTGCCGCGAACCTGATCCCGGTGACGCTCGGCAATATCGTCGGCGGCAGCGTCATGGTCGCGGCGGTGTATTACCTGGTCTACCGGCGCCACGCCCTCGCCGAGCCGCGTAGCGGGTCCGAGCGCACGCGCGCCGCGGACGCCGCCGGCGCTCCGGGGGACGACGCGGCGCCGAAGTCCGGCTAGCGGGCCCGGGCTATCGCGGCGCGCTTGCGGCCCGCTTCAGGAGCCTTCGGACGGTGGCGCGGCAGCCACCGTCTGGCGCGCGGCCGCGGCGACGGCATCGGACACGCCGGCTGCCTCGCCCCCCGACACCTGGACGGTGGGAAAGGCGAACTTGATCCCGTTCGCGTCGAACGCCTTCTTGATCATGGCGTTCGCCTTGCGGCGGATGACGAACTGCTCGCCGGGCCTGGTCATCATCTTGACGCGCACCTGGATGCCGAAGTCGCCGAAGGTCTCCACGCCCTGCATCTTGAGCGGCTCGATGATCTGCGCGGCATGCTCCGGGTCGGCCGCCAGCGTCTCGCCGATCTTCTTGATGAGCTTGCGCGCTTTCTCGATGTCGCTGTCGTAGGTGATGCCGATGTTGAACTTGTCGATCACCCAGTCGCGGCTCTGGTTCTGGATTCCCTTCAACTCGCTGAAGGGCACCGTGTACACCGGCCCGCGGTGGTGCCGCAGCTTGAGCGCGCGGATGCCGATCGCCTCCACCGTTCCCTTGTAGCTGCCGCTGACGATGTACTCGCCGACGCGGAAGGCGTCGTCCAGCAGGAGGAACACGCCGGTGATGATGTCGCGCACCAGCGTCTGCGCGCCGAAGCCGACCGCGAGCCCGACCACGCCCGCTCCTGCGAGCAGCGGGCCGATGTTCACGCCGATCGCCGAGAGCAGCAGCATCACCGTCATCACCGCCAGCACCACGACCAGGAACTTGCGCGCGAGCGGCAGCAGGGTGCGCTCGCGCTGGCTCGGCTTCACCACGACGCCGTTCACCTCGCGCGGCGCGAGGCGCCGGTCGATGCCGATCTTGATCAGCTGCCAGCCGAGCACCGCCAGCACGATGGCGGCGGCCAGGTCGAAGCTCGCGCCGACCACGACGTGGCGGATGCGGGCGCCCGCTTCGTCGAACACGTCGAAGTCCCACAGCTCGTGGATGCCGGCGAACAGCAGGATCGCGAGCAGCACGCGCATCACGCGGTGCAGCACCCGCCCGATGTCGTGCCGCCGCCCCTCGGTCTGCGGCACTCCGCTGGAGAGCATGTCGTCGATGCCGCGGCCGATCCAGCGGTCGAGCAGCGGATAGACCAGCAGCACGCCGACCGAGGCCACCGCGGCCCAGACGGCCGATTCCTTCTGGTCGAGCATGCTCCCGGCCCACAGCAGCCAGACGGCCACGACGTAGAGGATGGCGAAGAAATGCCAGGTCGCCGCCAGATTGGCGCGCCAGCCGGAGCGCGCCGCGCCGCTTTCGGGGCCGCCCTGCGCCCCGGACGCGAGGATCGCCGCGCCGATGGCGCCGCGGCATCCGAGGATCATGGCGACCAGCATTGCGCCGACGATCGCGCCCGTGATCAGCACCAGCACCAGGTGCGCCTTGAGGGGCACGCCGGCGAGGATCAGCAGGCCCGCGGTCAGCCACAGGAACACCGATACCGCGATCACGCGCAGCAGCCAGCGGTAGAGGAAGCCGGCGGCCTCGTCGCCCAGCTGCAGCAGGCGGGACGCCGGGGAGCGCGGCGCCAGGGCGACGCGCAGCAGCATCGCCGCGATCCAGACCAGGATCACCCCGGTGAGGTAGGCGACCTGGAAGCTGCGGTCGGCGCTGCCGGCCCGGTACAACAGGTGCGCCAGCCAGAGCGTGACGATCGCGAACGCGGCCAGTGGCACGATTTCGAGCGCGAGCTGCACCAGCGCGGCCGCGAACCGCGTGCCGAAGGGCGCCCCGGCGGCCGGCTCGGCGCGGGCATGGCGCGCGGTGAACTGGCGCCGCACCACCCAGTGCGCCGCGGCCCCTGCCGCGAGCAGCGCGGCGAGCGCCGCGAGCTGCAAGGCGATGCCGGCGGCGCCCCTGCCGCCCGAGACCTTGTCGAGGCTCGAGGCGAGCGCGCCGGGAAGGAGCCCCCAGCCCTCGGCCACGATCGCGCCGCGCTGGCTGACGGTGTTGCCGGAGCCCTCGAGGCTCCTGCGGATGCGCACCAGCAGCATGCCGAAGCCGCCGCTCGGCTTGGCATCGTGCGCGGCCTGCCGCTCGGCCTCCTTGCGCAGCTGGCGGGCAAGCAGCTGGCGCGCCTGCGCGTCGGTCAGCTGCGAGAGCAGCGCGTCCACGTCCACGGGCGCGAGCTTCTCCGGCACTGCGGCCGGCGGCGGCGCCTGGTCCTTGCGTTCCTGCGCGGCGTACGCGACCGTAACGGCGCTCGCCGCCAGGCAGAGCAAAGCGCAGGCGAACCGCCTCACTCGACTTCGACGATGCACTCGATCTCTACGGGAATGCCCATCGGCAGCGAGCCCATGCCGACCGCGGAGCGCGCGTGCTTGCCCGCCTCGCCGAATACTTCGACGAACAGGTCCGAGCAGCCGTTGATCACTTTGGGATGGTCGGTGAACTCGGGCACCGCGTTCACCATGCCGAGCACCTTCACCACGCGCTTCACCTTGTCGAGGCTGCCGAGCTCGGCTTTCATCACCGCCAGCAGGGCAAGCCCTACGGCGCGCGCGTGCCGGTAACCCTGATCGACGTTGAATTCACGGCCCAGTTTTCCCTTGACCGGGCCAGGGCCCTTGCCTGCCAGAAAGAGCAGCTTGCCAGTGCGCACGGCATTGACATAATTCGCGACCGGCGGCGTTACCGGCGCGAGGGCGATACCCAGTTCTTTCAGTCTGTTTTCAGCGCTCACGAGCGAAGAAAAAACGAATCAAGGTAAAGGAACGACCTTGCCGGGGTTCATCAGGTTGTGCGGGTCGAAGACGTGCTTGATGTCGCGCATCAGGTCCATCATGTCGTCGCCCAGCTCCAGCCGCATCGAGTCGATCTTGCCCATGCCGATGCCGTGCTCGCCGGTGCAGGTGCCTTCCATCTTGAGCGCGCGCTCGACCAGGCGCCGGTTGAACTGCTTCGCCAGCTCGGTCTCCTCGGGCTTGGCCGGGTCGATCAGGAACATGAGGTGGAAGTTGCCGTCGCCGATGTGGCCCAGCAGCGGCACCGGGTTGATGTAGTCCTTCACGTCCTCCATGGTCTCGTGCACGCACTCGGCGAGGCGCGAAATCGGGACGCAGACGTCGGTCGATACGGCGCGCGCGCCGGGTTTGAGCTGCAGGCAGGCGAAGTAGGCGTTGTGGCGCGCGTCCCAGAGCGCGCTGCGCTCCTCGGCCTTGGTGGCCCACTGGAAGTCCATGCCGCCGTTTTCCTTCGCGATCGCCTGCACCGTTTCGGCCTGCTCGACGACGCTCGCCGCCGAGCCGTGGAACTCGAAGAACACGGTCGGCGCGACGCGGTAGCTGGTCTTCTTGTACTTGTTGATCGCGCCCACGGTCTTGTCGCAGACGATGTCGCAGCGCGCGATCGGCACCCCCGCCTGGATGGTCTGGATCACGGTGTTGGTGCAGCCGTCCACCGTTTCGAATGCGCAGACCGCGGCCGACATCGCCTCCTGCACCGGATACAGGCGCACCGTGATCTCGGTGATGACGCCGAGCGTGCCCTCCGAGCCGACGAACAGTCGCGTCAGGTCGTAGCCCGCGGCCGACTTCTTCGCGCGCCGCGAGGTCTGGATGATGCGGCCGTCGGCGAGCACCACTTTCAGCGACAGCACGTTCTCGCGCATGGTGCCGTAACGCACCGCGTTGGTGCCCGAGGCGCGCGTCGCCGCCATGCCGCCGAGGGTCGCGTCGGCGCCCGGATCCACCGGGAAAAACAGGCCCGTGTGCTTGATATGTTCGTTCAGCTGCTTGCGCGTCACGCCCGCCTGCACCACCGCATCCAGGTCGGACTCGTGAACCGCGAGCACCGCGTTCATCTGCGACAGGTCGATGCACACGCCGCCGTGGACCGCGAGGATGTGGCCCTCGAGCGAGGTGCCGACGCCGTAGGGAATCATCGGCACCCGGTGCCGGCGGCAGATGTTGACGACGTCGCGGACTTCCTCGGTGGTTTTCAGGAAAACGACGGCATCCGGCGGCGCGTACGGGAAATAGGATTCATCCTTGCCGTGGTGCTCGCGCACCGCGGCCGAGGTGGAGACCCGGTCGCCGAGCAGGGCTTTCAGCTCGGAGACGACCGATTGATCGAACTCGCGCGCCTTGTTCATGCTTTTATTTTAGCTTTATCTCGCCGTCGAATGGCACCTTGAGGCCGAGCGCCGGAAGCTCCAGCGTGACCTTCGCAGCCAGGGTCTCCTCGCCCTTGATGCGCTGCGAGGCGAGCGCCTGCTGCACCGCCTGCTCGATCTCGCGCTGCGAACCGACGCCGACCATTTTCAGGAACTTGCGGATGCTCAGATTGAACGTTTCCTGGTCCATGCGTGCTCCTCTAGAGTAACCGTTGCGCCATTTCCTTGCCCAGTTCGACGCCCCACTGGTCGAAGCTGTTGATGTTCCACAGCACGCCCTGGGTGAACACCTTGTGCTCGTAGAGCGCGATCAGCCGGCCGAGGTCCCGGGCCGTGAATTGCCTCGATTTCAGGATGCTGGAGGGCCGGTTGCCGGGATTGCGGCGATGCGGCGCCAGGCCGGCGTCGCCGCCGGTTCCCGCATTTGTCCCGTACGCCAGCGCATCGGCCTGCGCCTGGGCGTTGGCGGACAGCGCCTGGTTCACCGAGGCGTCGATGAAATCGGCCGCCATCGGCTGCGGGCCCTGGTGCAGCAGCTGCATGAAGGCGTGCTGCGCCGGCGTGCCTTCGGCGCCGACGACCACCGGGCAGGTCGCGTAGCCTACCGCGCGGCCCTCGCGGTCGACGCCCTTGCCGTTCGATTCCATCTCGAGCTGCTGCAGGTAGGCCGGCAGCAGGCGCAGCCGGTGCGAGTAGGGCAGCACCGCGTGCGCGCGCAAGTCGAGGAAGTTCACGTTCCACACGCCCAGCAGCGCCAGCAATGCCGGGACGTTGCTCTCCAGGGGCTCGGTCAGGAAATGCTGATCCATTTCGCGCGCGCCTGCCAATAGCTCGGAAAACGCGGTGCCTCCGATTGCAAGGAGGCCGGCCAAGCCGGCGGCGGACCACAGCGAGTAGCGGCCGCCGACCGAATCCGGCATCGGCAGGATGTCATCGGCGCCGAATTGCGCCGCGGCTTCCGGGTTTGCAGTCACCGCCACCAGGTTCTTGTAGCCGAGGCGGCGCGCGGCGGTGGCATTCGAAATCGTTTCCTGGGTCGAAAAGGTTTTTGAGACCACCACCAGCAAAGTCGCGGCCGGATCGGCGCCCGCGAGCGCGCGCTCCAGTTCGACCGGGTCGATGTTCGCCACGAAGCGCACCTCGAGCGCGCCGTCGCCGAAGGCGTCCGCCAGCAGGCGCGCGCCGAGATCGGAGCCGCCGGTGCCGAGGTTGACGATGCGCCTGTACTGCTTTTTTTCCCGGATCGAATTCGAAAGAAAAATCATTCTTTCCAGATTCGATTTCACGTCTTGAGGCGCGCCGTCGCCGGCCCGCAGCGCCGTGTGGGTGACGGCCCGGTCCTCGGTCGTGTTGAGCCTTCCGCCGGCGAAAAGCGCGGCGCGCCATTCCTCGAAGCCGCGCTCCACCGCGAGCTGCGCGAGCAGCCGCAGCGTCAGCGCGCCGGCGCGCTGGCGCGAATAATCCAGCCGCAGCCCGGGCGCCTCGGCAATCATGCGCGTGCTGCGCGCCGGATCGCCCGCGAACAGCTCGGCAAGCTGGACCTGGCGCCAGCTCTCGGCATGCGCCGCGAGCTTGCGCCAGGCGGGGCAGTCGGTGGGCGGCGTGGTGTTCATGCGGCGCTCGTCATATCGCGCATTTCATCGCGGCCCCTGGCGATACAAGCGCATTTCATCGCGGCCCCTGGCGATACAGCCGGTAGCGCTCGCCCCTGTCGCCGGGCCGGCCCACGTCGGCGAGCTTGCGCCAGCCCGGACCGGGGGTGGTTTCCTGGCGCGGATGGCCCTGGACGATGAGGTAGCGGCAGCTGGTTTGCGCGCCGGCCGTCACGGCTTCGGTGCGGATGCCGGCGTGGAAGCTGAGCGCCGCGCGCTGCGGCGCGGCGAGCTCGCGCTGCGCGATGCAATCCGGGCGCGCGGGGAGGACCGATTTGAGCTGCAGCGCGACGCCGTTGTAGCTCTTGAGATGGTCCGCCCAGGGCATCCAGAGCGTGGCGAACGCGCCCCAGAGCAGCGTCACGCCCGCCGCCCAGCGCGTCACGCCGCGCGCGGGCGAGGGCGCGCTGAAAAAGGCGAGATACAGCCAGGCCGCCGTGAGCGCGAGCGCGGCGGCGAATGCCAGCGGCTCGAACTGCGGCAGGAAACCGGGCGCGCTCCTGGCGAAATTGTTGGCCACCTTCGGCGGCAGGCCGGTCATCATCGCGACGTAGCCGAGCCAGATCAGGCCGGCGAAGAACGAAAAGGTCATGACGCCGAACCAGTCGAGCGCATTGGCGGCGCCGCGCCGCAGCCGCGCCACGCCGTGGGCGCCGAGCAGCGCGAGCGGCGCGAGCAGCACGATCACGTTGATGTCCTGCCGCGGCCCGAGGTAGGCGATGGCGGGCAGCCCGAGCAGCGCCGCGCAGAGGGGGACGAAGATGCGGGGCGTACGCGATTCGCGGCGCAGCGTCCACGCCGACCAGACGGCGAGCGGCCAGGCGGGCCAGGCGAACCAGCTCGCGACCGAGAGGTAGTAGCGCAGGTTGGCGCCGAATTCGCCGCGCGGATGCGTCGCGCCGAACCACCAGGACTGCGCCAGCTCGGGTGAGCGCAGGTAGAGCGCCAGCGGCCAGGAAACGGCGATCACGCTGCAGGCAGCCGCTGCCGGGGCGAGAAAGCGCAGCGCGCGTGCGCCGCGCCACTCCTCGCAGGCGAGGTGCGCGAGCAGAGCGGTCGCGCCCAGCACCGCCGGCACCGTCGGCCCGGTGGCGAGAAACGCGATGCCGAGCGAGGCGCCGAACGCGATTCCGGTCTTGACCGGCTTTTTGTCGGAAACAACCAGGAAGAAAAGGGCGGCACAGGAAGCCGCCAGCGTGGCGAGGGCGGGTACCGCCTCGTGCGCGTGCACCATCAGGCCGACGGCGCCCAGCAGCAGCAGCGTGGCAGCGGCGCCCGCGCCGCGGCGCACGCTGACCTCGGAAGCCGCATCGCGGACCCCCGCGACACTTGCGCTGGCGCCTGCCGCGCTGCCCGGCACGGCGCTGTGGCGCGCCGCGAGGTACAGGAACCAGAGCGCGGCGAGCATCGCCACGCCGCTCGCGAGGCGCGCCGCGTTATGGAAACCGAGGAGCCAGCCGAAGGCCTTGGCGAAGGCGAGGGCGAGCCAGTGGTAGAGCGGGGGGTCTTCGAGCCAGGCCTCGCCGGCGATGCGCGGCACCACCCAATCGCCCGAGAGGTGCATCTGGTGCGCGATCTCGATCGCGATGACGTCGAAGGCGCGCCAGGGATCGTGCCCGACCAGGCCCGGCGCGACGAACGCGAGCGCCAGGACGACGAGGACTGCGGGCGAGGGCGGTAAAGCAAGGCGGGGCAGCATGGACCCCGAAGACCCGTTCAGGGTCTTCTCCTTCCCCTCAGGCGGGCGTTTTCTTGCTGTAGCGGCGCTTGAACTTCTCGACCCGGCCGGCGGTGTCCATGATCTTCTGCTTGCCGGTGTAATGCGGGTGAGACTCGGAGGAGATCTCGACCTTGATCACCGGATACTCCTTGCCGTCGGCCCACTTCATTTTCTCGCGGCCCTTGACGTCGATGCCCGAGCGCGTGAGGAAGGAGTGGTTGGAGGCGGTGTCGAGGAAGATCACCGGCTGGTATTCGGGGTGGATGCCTGGTTTCATGAATCGGGCCTGCCGTCGGAAAGGCGCGAATTATAAAGGAAAACCGGGGTCAGAGCCCGATTTGCCCGGGGCCGGACCGGGGTCACGCCGCGGGCGCGATGTCCTCGTGCAGGCAGAGGATGTTGCCTTCCGGATCCTGGAACCAGGCCGCCTTCTCCGAGCCGAGCACGCAGACGTGCTCGACGGTCTTCAGGCCGGGCAGGTCGTAGTCGGCGAAGCGCACGCCGCGCCCTTCCAGCTCGCCGATCGCGGTGCGGATGTCCCCGACCCGGAAACTGAGCGCGGTGTGCTCGGCCTTGGTGCCGCCGGGACGTGGAAACAGCGCCAGCTCGGTGCCGCCGCAGCGGTAGACGAACTTGCCGTCGGGCTTCAGGCCGACGGCCTCGAGGCCGAGCTGCTTCTCGTAAAAGTGGCGCGCCCGAGCCATGTCGATGACCGGGAGCATCGCGGTGACCGGGTGGTCGAATGTCATGGAGTAGACTTTTACCGCACGAGGCCGGAACCGGATATGCGCAGGATTGCGTATGCATGAGCTGACCACCCAGGATTACCGCGAGGGCTGGCGGCTGGTGTGCGAAATGACGGAAAGTGCGCGCGACGCGGTGTCGTTCGCGCACCACGGCACGCAGCATCTGCCGCGCCTGGTGGCCTCCGAAATCACCACGCTTTCGGTCTGCGACCTGGCGCGCAACACGCGCAGCGTGGTCGGCAATCCCGGGGGCGCGATTTCCGCCCGCGACCGCGCCAGCTTCGACCGCCATTTTGCCGAGCATCCGCTGGTGCGCTATCACGCCGGCCGCCGGGGCGGCGGCACACACCGCATCAGCGATTCGCTGGCGCCGGCGCAGTTCCGCGCGAGCGCGCTCTACAACGAGTACTACCGCCGCATCGGCATCGATCACGTGGTCGCGGTGCCGCTGTTCGTGGACCGCGGGCTGCTGGTGAGCTTCGTCCTGAATCGGAATCGGCGCGACTTCAGCGAGCGCGACTGCGCGCTGCTCGACCTGGTGCGGGAACCGCTCGCCGCGCTCTACCGGAACCTGCTGCGCAGAAAAAAAGACCGGGGATTCGCGGCGCTGCCGGTCACGCCGCGCGAGCGCGAGGTATTGAGCTGGCTCGCGGCGGGCAAGACCGACCGCGACATCGGCGAGATCCTCGGCATGAGCCCGCGCACGGTGCAAAAGCACCTGCAGCACATCTACGAGAAGCTCGGCGTCGAGACGCGCACCGCCGCGGTGGTGCGGGCGATGGAACTGGGCAGCGGGCCGTAAAGGAAAATCGGGCCCGCAGCCCGATTTTCTAGCCGCGCCGCATGGATTCGAAGAATTCGGCGTTCTGCTTGGTGGCCTTGACCTTGTCGATCAGGAACTCGGCCGCCTCCAGCTCGTCCATCGGGTACAGGAGCTTGCGCAGCACCCAGATCTTCTGCAGCAGTTCCTTCGGGATCAGCAGTTCCTCGCGCCGGGTGCCGGAGCGGTTGACGTTGATCGCCGGGAAGATGCGCTTTTCGTGCATGCGCCGGTCGAGGTGGATTTCCAGGTTGCCGGTGCCCTTGAACTCTTCGTAGATCACGTCGTCCATGCGGCTGCCGGTGTCGATCAGGGCGGTGGCGATGATCGTGAGCGAGCCGCCTTCCTCCACATTTCTCGCGGCACCGAA
>MEQQ01000117.1:297-8030 GCA_001770285.1 Betaproteobacteria bacterium RBG_16_66_20 | reverse complement strand
GCGGCGCCGCGCCTGAGGAACGCCTCGGCGCAGGCCTTGCCGATCCCCGAGGCGGCTCCGGTGACCAGTGCGACCTCGCCCGCGAAAGCGGGAATGGCGCCGGCCGCTCTCAGTTTTGCCTGCTCGAGATCCCAGTACTCGATGTCGAAAATGTGACCCTCATCGAGGGCCCGCCAGCCGCCGAGCGCCTCGGCGCGCAGGATCACGTCGATGGTGTGCGCGTAGATGTCCTCGACAATCCCGGTGTCCCTGGCGGTGCGGCCGAACGCCACGAGTCCCAGCTCCGGATCCAGCGCCATGCGCGGCGCCGGATCGAGCATGGTCTTTTGTTCCTTTGCTTTTTTCGAATTCCGGTCAAAGTAATTCTTGTAACCTGAAGAAAAATCGTTCACATTCCGGCCGAGCATCGGCAGCGGCTTGGTCCAGATCACGTGGTCCGGGGTGGCCGGACCGCCCTGCGACAGGCGCGCGACCTCGGGATGGCGCGCGAAGCCGAGGAAACGGGGCGAATCGTTGCACCGGCACAGCAGCGGAAATCCGGCCGCGCGCGAGACTTCGCTGCGCAGCCGCGCAGCCTCGAGGCGCTTGAACCCCGGCGCCGCCGCGGGCGGCAGGTCCACGCTCCAGGCTTTCTTGCCTTCCAGATAGCGCTCGGCCATGGAAACCAGCTCGATCATCAGCTCGTAGGACTCGCGCGCATCCGCGGCGAAGGAAACCACGCCGTGCGAGAGCAGCACCATGCCTACGGTGCTCCTGGTCCTCTGTCGCGGGAACTCCCGGGCGCAATAGGCGGCGAGGTCGAAGCCGGCCATGATGTAGGGGATCACGACCACCTTGTCGCCGTAGAGGTCGCGGATGCGCTTTTCGCCGTCGGGCGTATTCGACACCGACAGCACCGCATCGGCGTGCGTGTGATCGACATACCTGTGCGGCAGGATCGCGTGCAGGAGGGTTTCGACCGAGGGCGCCGGTGCGCCGGCCAGCAAGGTTTGCGTGCCGAGCTCGTTCACCATCTGCGGGTCGGACAGCGCGGGCAGCGACGCCAGGCGCCGCAGGTAGTCGAGCCTTACCGGCACGAAGCCTTCAGCTTCGACAGACTCGAGGTCCGAGCCGCTGCCCTTGACGTAGAGTACCTCCCGTTCCTCCCCGAAAAGGTTCTTTTCCGCCAGTTTCACCGAGGCATTGCCGCCGCCGTGCAGCACCAGCGACCGGTCGCGGCCGAGGAGGCGCGCGCTGTAGACGCGCAGGCCCAGCGGGCCGGCGAATTTCGCGGCCTCGGCGTCATTCCAGAGACTTTTCATCGCCGCGGATTATACTTTCGCATTATGGTCAAGATCGAGATCATGAGCTGGGAGCAGGCGCAGCCGGTCGCGGGACCGATCCGCTTCGGCATTTTCGTCGGCGAGCAGAACGTGCCCTCCGGGATCGAACTGGACGACCTGGACGCCCAATGCGTCCATGCGGTCGCCTTCGATGACGCCGGCAAGGCGATCGGCACCGGGCGGCTGCTGCCCGACGGCCAGATCGGCCGCATGGCGGTGGTCAAGGATTGGCGCCGCCAGGGCGTCGGTGACGCGATCCTCGAAGCGCTCATCGAGGAGGCGCGCAAGCGCGGTCACGCGGAAGTCCTGGTCGCCGCGCAGCTGCAGGCGGCCGAGTTCTACCGCAACCACGGCTTCGTCGCGGACGGCAAGGTCTACACGGAAGCCGGCATTCTCCACGAGAAGATGCGCAAGAAGCTCTAGCGCGCGGCGCGGAACTCGTAGCGCGCGGTGCTGCCCTCGTTGCCCTGCGCGTCGAACAGCCGCTCGGCAAACTGCATCCGGCCGTCCCGGTCCGCCAGCAGCACGCTGGCGCAGCGCGTACCGTAGGCCGGCGCCACGATCTTCGCCGTGGCGAGCAGTTCGAACAGCGGTTCGATCGCGACCGGGCTCCTCTCGAAGCGCGATTTCACCGCCATCACGTCGGGCGAATCGAGGAGGAAGTTCCCCAGCGCATAGAAACCGGGCGCCAGCGGCCGCGGTTCGCCGTCGCGGTTCGACAGCCACCAGAGTTCATCGCGATCAGCGGCAAGCAGGTTGAAGCCGCTGTAGCTGCCTTTGATCTTTTCTGTTTTTTCTGCAAAGGTCTTTGAACTTGAATCATTCAAGAGAAAAGCCGTAACCAACGTCCCCCTCGATTCCTTCGCGCTGGCATCGAGTCCCCCGCGGTAGTTGGTGACCGCGGCGAATTTCCCGTTGCGCGCGACGCCGAGCCACGTCCCCTGGGCCTGCAGATCGCGGCCCGCGAGGATGCCCGGGCGATCCCGCCAGAATGCCGCCGCCGCCGCCGGTCGGGCATGGAATTCGTCGCGGTTGGCCGCGACGACGAGCGGAAAATCAGAGTGAACGCGCCACGCCAGAACGATCAGGCACATTCGTGGCCTTGAGCTGCTGGAAGAGTTGGAAGGCCTGCTGCGGCTTTTCCTTCTCGTGCACTACGGCGCCGACCGCCTGGATCATGGCGACCGGATCGTCGGACTGGAAAATATTGCGTCCCATGTCCACGCCGGCCGCGCCCTGGTCGATCGCCTTCCAGGCCATGGTCAGGGCATCCAGCTCGGGAAGCTTCTTGCCTCCCGCGATGACGATCGGCACGGGGCAGCCCGCGCAGACGCGCTCGAAGCCTTCCTCCACGAAGTAGCTCTTGACGTAATGGGCGCCGAGCTCGGCGGCGATGCGCGTCGCCAGCCCGAAGTAGCGCGCGTCCCGTTTCATGTCTGCGCCCACGCCGGTGACCGCCATGGTCGGAATGCCGACGCGATTGCCGCTGTCGATGAGCTGGATCAGGTTCTTGATCGACTGGTGCTCGTGCTGCGCGCCGATATAGATCTGCGTGGTGATGGCGGCGGCATTGAGGCGGATCGCATCCTCGATGTCCACCGCGATCGTCTCGCGCGAAAGTTCGGTAAGGATGCTCTGTCCGCCCGAGCAGCGCAGCACCACCGCGTTGGTCGCCGAGGGCGGAATCACGGTGCGCAGCGCGCCGCGGGTACACATCAACACGTCGGCATAAGGGATCAGCGGCACGATGCTGAGGTCCATGCGCTCCAGTCCCGTCGTCGGTCCCTGGAAGTAGCCATGGTCGAACGCCAGCATCACGGTGCGCCCCGAGGCCGGGTTGAAAATGCGTGCCAGGCGGTTCTGCATGCCCCAATCGAGCGCGCCGCCGCCCTTGAGGTAGAACGCCTTGTTCTGCTGGGGAATGCCGACCCCGAATTCCTTGCCTTCCCTGATGTCGTCCTTGTCCGCCATAATTCCCTTCTCACCATCCGGATTCAGAAATCAAAACATATCATGTGGCATAGGGCAGGGGCAGGACTTCGAGAGCCGCTGCCTGCGCTTGCACGCGGATCGGCGAGCCGGCCTCCACGGCGGATATCTGCAGCACCGCGAGAGACTCGCCGCCGGCCGCGTTGACCACCGTGCCGCTCGCCTGGCCGGGTGCTGCGTCGCTGTAGAGTTCCTGCCCCGGCCGCAGCGCGGCGCCGCGCAGGCGGTACATCCGCCGCTTGACCGCGCCGCGATACTGGGCGCGCGCGACGATCTCCTGGCCCGGATAGCAGCCTTTCTTGAAATCCACGCCGCCCGTATGCTCGAGGTTCACCATCTGCGGCACGAACTGGTCCTGGGTGGACTGCACGATCAGCGGCCGGCCCGCCCGGACTTCCGCAAGCGCCCAGTCGTCCGCAGTTGCATTTACCTTGATTCGATCCTGCATCTGGGGAGAAGCGACCAGCAGGAACCGATCGTGCTCGATGCCAACGACGATCGCGCCCTGCGATTCCGCGACCGCGAGTTTTCCTGCAGGTGGTTTGAATCCCAGCGCGTCGAGCCGGGACGCCGCGTCGGCGCCCCACAGGCCGAACTGCAGCCACGCTGCGCTCGCGTCCACCAGCTTGACCTTGGACCTGAGGATGAACATCGAAAGGCGCTTGCCCACCGCGGGCACGAGGTCGCCCGAGAGCTGCAGCAGGAAGCCGCCAGAGCAGGGGACGACGAGAAAGGTCGCCAGCAGGCGCCCCTTCGCCGAGCACCAACCCGCGTAGCGCGCCTCGCCGGGCCCGAGATGCTCGACGTCGCTGGTCAACTGCGCATGCAGGAATGCACGCGCGTCGCCGCCTGCCGCATGCAGCAGCCCGTACTGGTCCAGCTTCGCGATGCTCGTCGTGGCCACAGTAGAATGGGGTAAATTTTATTCGTTTCCGTTGCTCAAAACCCTCTTCACGATCGTGGTCGTCGGCCTGCTCGCCGCAGGCGGCTACGCGGCCTGGTATGTGGCGACGCCGGTCGCGGTAAGCAAGCTCCCGGCCGATTTCGAGATCCAGCAGGGGATGCGCCTGCGCGCCGCCGCCGGCCGGATCGAGGAGTCCGGCGTGGCCCTCGGCAGGCTGCAGTTCGAGCTGCTGGCAAGAGCACTGGGGCGTGCCGGGGACCTCAAGGCCGGCAGCTACGAAATAGCGACGGCGCCGACGCCGCTGGAACTGCTCGATAAGCTGACGCGCGGTGACGTCACGCAGGCGGAGGCGCGTTTCATCGAAGGCTGGACCTTCCGTCAGTTGCGCGCCGCGCTCGACGCGAATGCCTTCGTCCGCCACGACAGCCAGGGTCTCAGCGATGCGCAGCTGATCCAGAGAATCGGCGCCCCCGAACCGCACCCCGAAGGGCTGTTTTTCCCGGATACCTACCTGTTCTCGAAAGGCAGCAGCGACCTTCACGTCCTGCGGCGCGCCTATCAGGTGATGCAGCGCCATCTCGCCCTCGAATGGGACATGCGCGAGCCGTCGGTACCCTACAAGTCGCCCTACGAAGCGCTCATCATGGCCTCGATCATCGAAAAGGAGACCGGGCTCGCCGCCGAGCGCGAGATGATCGCCGGCGCCCTGGTGAATCGATTGCGCGTCGGCATGCTGCTGCAGGTCGATCCTACGGTGATCTACGGCCTGGGCGAGGCCTTCGACGGCAACCTGAAGAAAATCCATCTGCTCACCGATGGTCCATATAACAGCTACACGCGCGCCGGGCTGCCGCCGACGCCGATTGCGGCGCCCGGGCTCGCGTCGCTGCGCGCGGCGCTGCGCCCGGCGAAGACCGCCGCCCTGTACTACGTCGCGCGCGGCGACGGCACCAGCGCGTTCTCGCGCACGCTCGATGAGCACAATCGCGCCGTGCGAAAATACCAGCTGAATGGCGGGCGTAAATAAGCGGCGCGGCAGGTTCATCACGCTTGAAGGCGTCGACGGCGCCGGCAAGTCCACGCACATTCCATGGATCGCCGAACGCCTGCGCGCAAGCGGCCGCGAGGTCGTGGTCACGCGCGAACCCGGCGGCACGCCGCTCGCGGAAAAACTGCGCGCGCTGGTGCTCGCCGAGCCGATGGATCCGCTTGCCGAAACCCTGCTCATGTTTGCCGCGCGCGCCGATCACGTGCGAAAGGTGATCCTGCCGGCGCTCGAGCGCGGCGCCTGGGTCGTCTGCGACCGGTTTACCGATGCCACGGCCGCCTACCAGGGCGGCGGCAAAGGCGTATCGGGGGATCTGCTCCAGCGGCTCGCGCAGTCGGTCCACCCCGATCTCACGCCCGACCAGACCCTGGTATTCGATTGCCCCTACGAGGTCAGCCGCAGCCGGTTAAGTGCCTCGGGGCGCGCCCTGGACCGGTTCGAAGCCGAGGAACGGGCCTTTTTCGACCGTGTTCGGGCGGCCTACCGGGATCTGGCCAAGGCGGCGCCGGGCAGGGTGCGCATCATCGATGGTTCGAGGGCTCCGGAAGAAGTTAAGGTCGAGGTTGAGAAGAGTCTTATATCTGACTGATATTAATGATTTCTGAACTTCAGAAGAGTGTTTGGGCACAACTGACAGCCAAGCTGGACCGGCTGCCGCACGCCTTGCTCCTCCACGGGGCCTCGGGGGTCGGCAAGCTGGCCCTTGCCGAGCGTTTTGCGCAGCTCTTGCTGTGCGAGAAACGGGGGCAGGGAATCAGCCCCTGCGGCGCCTGCCAGGGCTGTCGCTGGTTCCTGGGCGGCAACCATCCGGATGTGCGCTTCATCGAGCCCGAGGCGATCGCGCGCAACCTGCCGGGGCCGGAGGAGGGCGAAGAGGACAAGCCCAGGGACGCCAGGCCCAGCCTTCAGATCAAGATCGAGCAGACGCGCGCCCTGGGGAGCTTCGTAAACGTCGGCTCGCACCGGGGAGGGCGCCGCGTTGCGATCGTCCATCCGGCCGAAGACATGAATACCGCCACCGCCAACTCGCTGCTGAAAAGCCTGGAAGAGCCGCCGCCGGGTGCCGTGTTCCTGCTCGTCTCGCATCGGCCGGCGCGCTTGCTGCCGACGATTCGCAGCCGCTGCGTTCCGGTGCCGGTGCCGCTGCCGGCGCCCAGGGCGGCCGCGGCCTGGCTTGCCGCGCAGGGCGTGCGCGCCCCCGAGCGCTGGCTCGCGTTCGCCGGCGGCGCGCCGCTGCGCGCGCTCGAGCATGCGACCGGCGAGCGCGGGCAGGCGATCGAACGGGTGCTGCGCGCAATCGCCTCCGGAGACCGCGCTGCACTGGGCGAGGTGAAAGGCCGCGATGACCTGGAGCCGCTCGCAGAGGTACTGCAGAAGATGGCGCTCGATCGCGCATTCGCCGCGCTCTCGGGCCGGAGCAAGTACGGCGGGTCGGCGGTCGCGGGAGACGCACGGGCCTGGCTCGCGTATGCCCGTGCGATGGGCCGCAACCGGGTGCTGACCAGCCATCCGCTCAACCCGAAGCTGTTCGCCGCTGAAATGGTGGCGGGCATGCCGAAGAACTGATGTGACGCGCAGGCAGCTGCTTCGGGTTTTCGCCGTAGCGTTCCTGGCCGTCGTCCCGAGCCTTGCGGCGGGGCAAGCTTTCGAGCAGCTCCTCAAGGCCGTAACCCAGGGCGACGCCAAGGCCGTCGGCGACTATCTGGCCCGGGGCCTGGACCCCGACACGGCGGACCCCGACGGCAATACCATCCTGATGATCGCGGCGCGCCTGGGCCACCAGGAACTGGTCTCGCTGCTCATCAGCCGCAAGGCCGGCGTTGGGCGCCGCAGCCCCCATGGCGATACCGCGCTGATGATGGCCAGCCTCAAAGGCCACCTTGCAATCGCGAAGCTGCTGGTCGCCAACGGAGCCCAGGTGTCCCACCCGGGTTGGACGCCGCTGCATTACGCAGCCTTCGAAGGCCGGTCCGAGGTCATCAGATTCCTGCTCGAAAAAGGAGCCGACAAGGATGGTCTCGCCCCAAACGGCTTCACGCCGCTCATGCTCGCCGCGCGCGGCGGTCACCTCGAGGCCGCGCGTACCTTGCTTCATGAAGACGCGAACGTGGCAATCCGGGGGCCCATTGGCGAGACGGCCTTGAGCATTGCGAAGGGGCGTAAAGAGGTGGAGTTGGAGAGCCTTCTCAGGCGGGCCGGGGCGGTGGATTAGCTGCCCCTTGGCGGCCACCTGAACCAGTCTAGCTTATGACTTTACATAATACACATTGTGCAACTAATTCCTGATTCCATCGCGCCAGCAATTCAACAAGCCGTTCAATTATAACGAATATTTTAACTAGCCTCCCATTTCACCGTGCCCTAGCGATTCCGCAATGGGATGTCCGACTCAAAAAGTCTCTCCTGTGGGTTTGGCACTCCCGCCTTATTGAGAAGTTCGTGAAGGGCTCTTCGAATCACCTGCGGGAAT
>MEQQ01000117.1:0-260 GCA_001770285.1 Betaproteobacteria bacterium RBG_16_66_20 | reverse complement strand
GAACCGCTAAGCCCACAAGCCCTTGCTCGGGGTGATTCATCAAATCAATTTTCAGCACCGTCTGAGGTGTGCCCCGCACCACCTCTATGGTCGGCCTGAGCAACGCCGACGGATGCATTGCTGGCGAGGCAACTACACGCCATTCGCGTTCTTCGCGAAATCCCAGGTGCTTTGTGCATAAGACTGAAAAACGAAAAAATATAAAGGCGACAGTTTTCAAAGTCTCACGCCCAAGGCTTCGCATGAAATCAATCTCGTTC
>MEQQ01000116.1:20285-22070 GCA_001770285.1 Betaproteobacteria bacterium RBG_16_66_20 | reverse complement strand
AGACGCCTCGCTGAAGCTTCGAAGGCGAAGTGGGACAAGGCCAAGCCCTTCAAGCAGCCGATCGTGACGCCGATCATCAAGGCAGCCGAGTTCTGGCCGGCGGAGGACTATCACCAGGATTACTATCTGAAGAACCCGGTGCGCTACAAGTTTTACGTCACCGGCTGCGGCCGCTACGCGCGGCTGGACGAGCTTTGGGGCAAGCTCAGGAAGTGAGCCAAGGAGGGATCATCGATCGAATTCAAAATCGGACCGGACGCCGCAGATTCCTGGGCGCGGCGCTGGCGCTGCCCTTCACCTCGATCAGCGCGGCCTCGGGGCAAACGTTGCCGCTGACGCCGGCCTGCGGCGAAAAACCAGAGCGCACGCCATCGCAGACCCCGGGCCCCTTCCATACCCCCGATTCGCCGCGGCGCAGCTTGCTCGCCGAGCCGGGCAGCAAGGCGGAACGGCTCGTGCTGACGGGTCTGGTGCTCTCGCCGCAATGCAATCCGGTGGCGAACGCGCTGCTCGACTTCTGGCACTGTGACGAGTCGGGCGAATACGACAACAAGGGCTTTCGCTATCGCGGGCACGTATTCGCCGACGCGCAAGGCGGCTACAGCCTGGAGACCATCGTGCCAGGCGAATACCCCGGACGCACGCGCCACATCCACGTCAAGGTGCGGCCCCCGGGCGGCCGCATTTTTACCACGCAGTTGTACTTTCCGGACGAGCCGGGCAATCGCGCCGACGGCATCTACCGCCGCGAATTGACGATGCGGGTCGCGCGCAACGGCGCTCGTCGCAGCGCGAGATTCGACTTCGTCGTCGCAGCCTGAGTCAATTCCGAAATCGGCGCACGCGTCGCCGCTTCAGCGCGACCCGCGCCGGCCTCCGGGGAACGACTCGGGCAACGCCATCTTCGCGGCGCTGACCGGCGCCTCGTAGGCGATCTTCCAGCGCCCGCTCTCCTCGACCCAGTACTGGCGCTTGCGCGTTTTCTGCGCGAGGTTGCTCGAGCGGTAGTCCTGGTCGAAAGTGACCGCGATCACGCCCGGCGCTCCGGGCGCGCGAAACACGCTCAAGTTCGGAAGCGATACCTTGATCCAGGACTTTGCCGCGTTGACCCGCCGCTTGTGCTCCCGCCATGCCGCGAGATCCATTCCGCCTGAGCGGAAGTCCCGCGCGTAGTGCGCGAGGTAGCGCGCGGCATCGAGGCTTTGCCAATCGGCGACCCATGCCTCCAGCTGCCGCGCAAACGAATCGCGCTCGGCCCGAAGCGCCTCCGGTGCGACCCATTCCACGCGCTCGGCAATGATCACCGGCGTCGCACCGACCTGCACGCGATTCGCGAGCTCCGCAATGTCCGGGTTCGCGAGTGCGATGCAGCCGTCGCTCGCCTGCGGCGCCCGCGCATAGGTGTCCGAGGGCACGCCGTGGAGCCAGATCCCGTAGCCGGTCTTGCCGCGCATCCGGTCCCATTCGTTCGGGTAATCGATCGGGAACGCCCCCCAGCCGTACAGGTCCGGCAGCTTGCTTCCCGGAATTTGCGACACGACGTTGTAGATCCCGATCGGCGTTTTCCTGTCACCTTCGCGCTGCTTGTCGATGCCCGACTTGCCCAGCGTGCCGTAGAAGTCGTCCACAAGGCGCGGCGCGCCGTTCGCATTCTCGAAGACGTACACACGAGAGCGGCTGGCTTCGATCACGATTGCGTGTCTTTGCCGCGAATCGAACCGCAGCAGATAGCGGGGCACCGAGTCTGCCGGCGGCGGCGCCCTGTGTGCGCGCAGGCGGGCGGAT
>MEQQ01000116.1:17029-20276 GCA_001770285.1 Betaproteobacteria bacterium RBG_16_66_20 | reverse complement strand
CAAGCCGCTCCCGCGCCGCGTGACCGGTGTTTCCGAACGCTTCGATCGGCCGCACCCGCGCCAGAAGCAGATCACCGCGAACGAGATGCGCCAGACGGAAATTCGGCCGTTCCGCGATTACACGATCCACTTCGAAGAGCGCCGCGCTCAGCCGGCTCTGCTCTAGCGCTTCGAAGGCGCGCACAAGCCCGGCTTCGGGGCTGTTCCGCCAGGCGCCGGCATGCGGCTCGCCGGCCGCGATCGAGAGCGGGAAAAGCACGACGGCGAGCAACGCCAGCGATACATTTCCGACGCTGCGCCGCATCGTGCCCTGGGATTTCGCCAACGCGTCGCCCCTGTTAGCGTGCCACGTCGATCTTGGTCACGGTGAAACTGCCACCGAGCTTCTCCGCAGCAAACTTCACCTTGTCGCCGACCTTCACCTGCTCGAGCATCGCCGGCTCCTTGACTTGGAACACCATGGTCATCGCCGGCATGTCAAGATTGGTCAACGGCCCATGCTTTATCGTGATCTTCTTCGCGTCCTTGTCGACCTTGCGGATCTCACCGTCGGTCAGCGCAGTGTTTACCTGCGCCACGACGGTGTCGGGCCTGTGATGCGCGTCTTCCGCAATCGCCGCCGTGGCCGGCAGGACAAGTGTCATTGCAAGCAATAGCGTTGTGAGTCTCATCTTGATCTCCTCATTTGACGACGATCTTCGCGACCATGCCGGCCTCCATGTGGCCCGGCATGAGGCAGGCGTAATAAAATTCGCCAGGCCGCGTGAATTGCCAGACCATCTCGCCTTCCTTGCCCGGCTTGACGTGCGCCATGTAGGGCTCGTCATGCTCCATGTCGGGGAACTTGCGCATCAGCTCGGCATGCGCCTTGAGATCTTTCATGGTGCCGATCACCATCTCGTGCATCAGCACGCCGTCGTTGCGAACCACGAATCGAATCGTCTCGCCCCTCTTCACCTCGATGTCCCCGGGCATGGCATGCGGGCGGTGGCCCGGGGCGACGTCGTTCCTGCGATCGGCGCGTGGCGCCATCGCGACGAACTGCATCTTGTCGTTCATTTCGACTCGGATCGCATGGCTGGTATTTTTCGGGTTTCCCGCGCGGCCGAACGGCATTTCTTCGGCCTTCGAGTAGTCGACGGCCTTGGCCTTGCCATGCCCGCCCTCGCCATGGCCGAAAGCGGCGGGGATGAACGAGATCAAGGAAGCGGTGGTGAAAGCCGTCACGAAGGGTCTTGCCTGGTGCATGGGACTGCTCCTTTTCAGGGTTGAAAGATTCATCAATGGCGGCCGGCGTTGCCTACGGGTTTTTTCACCCTAAGCACCGGCTCTGTCGCGGTCGTTGACACGGGCTTCTTTCGCGCCGCAGGCGGCGACTCGCCTTTCAATTCGTAGGCAATCGTCCCGGCCGGATGTGGGTACCAGCCCGGATCCTTGTAGTCGTTCCGCGCCTGCCCCTCGCGCACCTTGACGACGGTGAACATTCCGCCCATCTCGAGCGGACCGAAAGGCCCGGCTCCTGTCATCATCGGCAGCGTGTTGTCCGGAATCGGCATCTCCATTTCGCCCATGTCGGCCATGCCGCGCTCGCCCATGACCATGTAATCCGGGACCAGCCGGATGATCTTCTCGGCCACGCCACGGTGATCCACGCCGATCATCGTCGGCACGTTGTGGCCCATCGGGTTCATGGTGTGGTGCGACTTGTGGCAGTGGAACGCCCAGTCGCCCGCTTCATTCGCGGTAAATTCGATGGCACGCATCTGGCCGATCGCCATGTCGACGGTAACCTCCGGCCAGCGCGCGGACTTGGGCACCCAGCCGCCGTCGGTGCCGGTCACCTCGAACTCGTAGCCGTGCAGGTGGATCGGGTGATTGGTCATGGTGAGGTTGCCCATGCGGACCCGCACCCGATCGCCCTTGCGGACGACGAGAGGGTCGATCCCTGGAAAGACGCGCGTGTTCCAGCACCAGAGATTGAAATCGGTCATCGTGTTCACCTTCGGTGTGTAGCTGCCCGGATCGATGTCGAAGGCGTTGATGAGGAAGACGAAGTCTCGGTCCACCCGCATGAAGCCCAGGTTCTTCGGGTGAACGACGATGAAACCGTGCATGCCCATCGCCATCTGCACCATCTCGTCGGCGTGCGGGTGATACATGAAGGTGCCCGATTTCTTCATCTCGAACTCGTAGACGAAGGTCTTGCCCACCGGAATCTGTGGCTGGGTGAGCCCTCCCACGCCGTCCATGCCGTTCGGCAGTAGGATGCCGTGCCAGTGAATGGTGGTGTGTTCGGGCAGTTTGTTGGTGACGAAGATCCTGACCTTGTCGCCCTCGACGCACTCGATGGTCGGCCCCGGCGACTGGCCGTTGTAGCCCCAAAGGTGCGCGGTCATGCCCGGCGCGAGCTGGCGCCGCACCGGCTCCGCGACCAGGTGGAACTCCTTCCAGCCGTTGCTTATGCGCCAAGGCAGCGTCCAGCCGTTCAGCGTCACGACCGGGTTGTAGGGACGTCCATTGGGCGGCGCAAGCGGCGGCTGCATGTCCGGCCTGTCCTGCATCACGGCCTCCGGAACCGAGGCCGCCTGTACGCGGGACACCAGCGCCGCGCCGAAAAAGCCCGCGGCCGATGTTTGAAGAAACCGTCTGCGTGTCGTCATGTCCGTTTCCCCGTTCAGTGCCCGGCGCCGCCGCTTGCCGGCATGGCCATCGAGGTCCTCGCGCCGGGCGAGCCCGCCGACATCGAAGGCGACCCTGAGGTCAGCGCCGCCTGCAGGTCGGACTCGGCGAGCCAGAAATCGCGCAGCGCGTCAATGTAGGCGTTTACGCTCATCACCGATTCGCGCGAATCGGCGAGCAGTTCGAATACGCTCGCGAGCATGCCGTTGTAGCGCAGCAGCATTTCCTCGGAAATGCGCTTTCTGAGCGGTACGATCTCGTCGCGGTAGTGTCGCGCGAGATCGAACGCGGTGCGATATGCGGCGTAGGTCTCGCGCACTTCGGAGCGTGCCCGGATCGCGGTAGCCGCAGCGCGGCTCACTGATTGCATGTAAACCTGCTCCGCGCGGGCGACGCGAGCCTCGCCGAAATCGAAGATCGGAATTTGCAGCTCGATCTCCCAGCCGCGCTGGTGCGGCCTGGGCGATTCGCTGTTGTCGTGCAGGCCGAATTCGAGCAGATTGACGAAGCGCGAAATCTGCGTGAGTCCCATTGATGCAGCGAGCGCTTCGGCGTCGCGGCGGGCGCC
>MEQQ01000116.1:0-16973 GCA_001770285.1 Betaproteobacteria bacterium RBG_16_66_20 | reverse complement strand
GGGCGCTCTTCGGCAGCTCGGGCAGGCGCTCCGGCAATTTGAAACGGAGATCCTCGCCCCACAGCCCCATCAGGCGGACCAGCCTCTCCCGCGCACTTGCCTGCGATTGCATGGCGCGGGCAAGCTGCGCCGCCGACTCGGCATAGAACACCTGTTCCCGCGCCTGGTTGAGCTTGGGCCAGTTGCCGGCGGCCGCCATGCGGCGGGCGAGTTCAGCGCTCGCCTCGGCCGCCGACATCACCTGATCCAGATAGCGCACGCCTTCCTGCGCCGCGACCGCGGAAAAGAACGCTTTTCGGGTTTCCAGTGCAAGCTTGAGCGCCTCGCCTGCGGCGCGCGCCTTGGCGGCTTCGAACCGCCTCTCCTCGGCCCTCGTCGACAGCGGAATGGTGATCAGCCCGAGCAGGTCGAAGAACACGCTGCGTTCGTATTCGGTCTCGTCGCCGCGCCGCAGACGGGCGAAGGAGAACTTGGGACCGCTCCATCGGCTTGCCTGCACGAGGTCGGCCTCCGCTATCCCCATCTCGGCATAGCTCGCCTGCAGGCCCGGATTGTTGAGCAGCGCGATCTGCACCGACGCATCGGCGGTAAGCAGCTGCGCAAGCAGTTCCTGTACGCGCGCGCGCACCGAGTTCGATTCGTCGGCGGAGCGCAGCCATTTCGCTTCCTGTCCGGTGCGGGTCCGCACCGCTTCCGCCACTTGCCCGAAGCTGCCGTCCGGACTGAAGCTGGCGCATCCACTCAGAAGAACTGCCATTGGCAACAGCCATACGGCTCTCATTTAGCGCCTCCAGGTCGCGACCCGACGGGAAGTTTGGACGGGGACTCGGCCCCGGCGTCCGGCGAAGTGATTCCCCGAACGTGGCCGGCATGGCCCTTCAACCGCGCCATCTCATCATTCACCGCACGCCAGCGCGCGATCTCCGGATCGGTGTAGGGCCGATAGCCCTGGAACGCCGATTCGTAGGGGCGCACCGGCGCGCTCGTCTTTGGATCGGACGGATCGGGCCGCACCACAGCCTGGCCGATGGCGCTGCCGGCAAAGCTTGCCGCCAGCGCAAAACAAGTCGTTTTAAGCATAGTTCTCCAAACGAAGATCGGCTCAGATGCGAACCGTCGCACGCGCGCGTGCAAGGGCGGCGCGCCTTCAGCGCACCGCGGCCAGATCAGCGGTCAGAGAGCGAGGGGGGGTCGGTCGGGATGTTCGGGCACGAAGCCCGAGGCGAGCTGCTTGCCGAGCGGGATGGGCGCCACATTCACGCTTGCCGGGAAGCGAGCGCCATCGGACGGCGCGACAAGCGAGGCGCCCGCGCAGTGCCCGGCGCCGTAGCTACAGCCATGATTTGCATCGCCGGTGATTTCATCCCCGTAATGCTGCGCCGCCCCGTGATCGCCGCTGTCGTGCGCATGTGCCGCTGCCGGTTGGTGGTCAGCAGCGTTAAAACCGATCGCCACCGACGCCGTCGCGCGCATTGGAACGAGCGCGATCAGCAGGAGCACGATCAGGGTCTGGATTAAGCGCGACATGCGGCGATTATGACACGACCCCGGCAAAATCGTTCAACCCCCGCGGCCCCCTAAGCCGGCATGCGCCTGCCAAAGTCGCGCAGTACCTCGCGCGCGCAGTTGTGGCCGGGCGCACCGGTGACTCCGCCGCCCGGATGGGCGCCGGCGCCGCAGAGGTAGATTCCTTTAACCGGGGCGCGGTAGTCGGCGTAGCCCAGCACCGGGCGCGCCGACCAGAGCTGGTCGAGCGACAGCGCGCCGTGGAAGATGTCGCCGCCGGTGAGGCCGAAGTCGCGCTCCAGGTCGGCGGGGGAAAGTGCACTGTGCGCGACGATGCTGCGGCGAAATCCCGGCGCCCGCGATTCGACTACGTCAAGGATGCGCTCGATCGCCTCGCTCTTCCTCAGGTTCCAATCGGCCTCCGGCGCGAAGTGCTGGCAGAAAAGGCTTGCAACATGCATCCCCTTCGGCGCCAGGGAGTCATCGACGGTGCTCGGGATCAGCATTTCCACGATCGGCGCGCGCGCAATCCCCTCGGCGCGCGCATCGAGGTAGGCACGGTCCATATAGCCGAGCGACGGCGCAAGGATGATCCCGCTGGACAGCTGCGGCCCGGGCTCGGGCAGGCAGGAAAATCGCGGCAGCTCCGCAAGCGCTACATTCATGCGGAACGTGGCCGAGCCGCATTTGTAGCGCTGCATCCGCGCCACGAACTCCGCGGGGAGATCCCTGTGCTCCATCAAGCGCAGATAGAGCAGCTTTGGATTGACATTGGCCACGACTGCCCTTGCCGCGAGTTCCCTGCCGTCTTCGAGCGCCACCGAGCCTTGCCGCACGCGCGCCACGCCGGCGTTGCACTCGATTTCCACGCCGAGGCGGCGTGCCTCGGCGGCGAGCGCTTCGCTGATCGCGCCCATGCCGCCGACCGCGTGGCCCCAGATTCCTCTGTTGCCGTTTACTTCGCCAAAGCAGTGGTGCAGCAGCACGTAGGCGGTGCCGGCGTGGAACGGGCTCGCATAGTTGCCGACCACGGCATCGAAACCGAACGCCGCCTTGATCGGGTCCGACTCGAACCAGCGATCGAGCAGCTCGGCCGCGCTGCGGGTGAAGAGCTCGAGCAAATCGCGCCGGGACTCCATGTCGAGTCTCTTTAGTCTTATTCCCATACCAAGAAATCTTAGAAGATCAGAAACCCCACCTCCCATATTCGGCGGCGTCTCGAGCACGGTCGCGCGCAGCAGATCGGCGAACTTTTCGATAGTCCGGTAATAGTCGGGCAGCCGCCCGGCATCGCGCGCGGAGAATTTGCCGATTTCCCGCTGCGTCGCCTCCAGCCCGCCGCCAACCTTGAGGTAGCCGTTCTCAAGCGGAAGGAAATTCGAAATCGGCCGCTCGAGGATGCGAAGACCATGCTCGGCGAGCCGCAGCTCGCGGATCACCTTGGGCTGCAGTAGGCTCACCGTGTAGGCCGCGGTCGAATTGCGAAAACCGGGATGGAACTCTTCGGTGACCGCGGCGCCGCCGACCACGCCGCGGCGCTCTAGCATCTTCACCTTCAGCCCCGCCTTCGCCAGGTAACAGGCGCACACCAGGCCGTTGTGGCCCGCGCCGACAATGATGACGTCAGCGATGACGTCTGCCGTGACCCCCGTGGTCACTCTACCGTGACGGACTTGGCGAGGTTGCGCGGCTTGTCGACATCGCTGCCGCGGGCCAGCGCGGTATGGTAGGCGAGTAGCTGCAGCGGCACCACGTGCAGGATCGGCGAGAGCAGGCCGTAGTGCTCCGGCAGCCGCACCAGGTTTACGCCTTCCGAAGCAGCGATGCGCGTATCGGCGTCGGCCAGCACATACAGCTCGCCGCCCCGGGCGCGCACTTCCTGCATGTTCGATTTCAGCTTCTCGAGCAGCGCGTCATTCGGCGCTACGGTGACCACCGGCATTGCGGCGGTGACAAGCGCGAGCGGTCCGTGCTTCAGCTCCCCGGCCGGATAGGCTTCCGCATGAATGTAGGAGATCTCCTTCAGCTTGAGCGCGCCCTCCAGCGCGATCGGGTAGTGCAGGCCGCGGCCGAGGAACAGGGCATGCTCCTTTTTCGCAAACCGGCCGGCCCAGGAGATGAGTTGCGGCTCGAGCGCGAGCGCGGCCGCAAGGGCCTTGGGCAGGTGCCTGAGGCTGCGCAAATGCTTCTGTTCTTCCTTTCCTGAAAGTTTTTTCCCAAGCTTTGCCAAGGTCAGCGCGAGGAGAAAAAGCGCGACCAGTTGGGTGGTGAAAGCCTTGGTCGAGGCAACCCCGATCTCGACGCCGGCGTGGGTGAGGAACTTCAGCCGCGTCTCGCGCATCATCGCACTGGAGGCGACGTTGCAGATCGCGAGCGTCAGATTCTGCCCCAGCGACCGCGCGTGCTTGAGCGCGGCAAGCGTGTCGGCGGTCTCGCCCGACTGCGACACCACCACCACCAGCGCATCCCGATTCGGAATGCTTTCCCGGTAGCGGTATTCGCTCGCGATTTCGACTTGAGTCGGCAGGCGGGCGAGCGACTCGATCCAGTGCTTCGCCACGAGCCCCGAGTAATAGCTGGTGCCGCAGGCCAGTATCAGGACCGACTTCGCCTGGCGCAGGCGGTTTCCCTTCGGATCCCGGAACAGCGCTGCAGAGACGCCTTCGATTCCTTCCAGCGTGTCGGCGACGGCGCGCGGCTGCTCGAAGATTTCCTTCTGCATGAAATGACGATAGGGACCCAGCGCGGCGGCCTCGCCAGCCGTCTGCACGGTTTTCACCGTGCGCTTCACGTCGCGCCCCGCGGCATCGAGCACGCGAAAGCCATCGAGGCCGATTTCGGCCACGTCGCCCTCCTCAAGATAGGCGATGCGCGCGGTGGTACCCGCGAGGGCGAGCGCGTCCGAGGCCAGGAAGTTCTCGTTGTCGCCCACGCCGACGACCAGCGGGCTGCCGGCACGCGCCCCGACCACGCGATGCGGTTCGCCCCTGGCGACCACGGCAATGGCGTAGGCGCCGGCGAGCTGTCTAACCGCGCTGCGCACCGCGTCGAGCAGGCTGCCGGCATACAGGCTATGCACCAGGTGCGCGATCACCTCGGTGTCGGTTTGGGTCTCGAAGGCGTAACCCTTCGCCTTCAGTTCCACGCGCAGTTCGTCGTGATTCTCGATGATGCCGTTATGCACCAGCGCGATCTCGCCGTGCGAGAAGATCGGATGGGCGTTGCGGGTCACGGGTGCGCCGTGCGTCGCCCAGCGCGTGTGCGCGATCCCGGTTTCCGCCGCCAGGTGTTTTTTTCCGATCCGAGTTGAAAGATCCGAAACCCGCGAAGTACTTCTTACCCGCTCCAGGCGGCCGCTCACCAGCGCCGCCACGCCGCAGGAGTCGTAGCCGCGGTACTCGAGCCGTCTCAGGCCCTCGATCAGGACAGGCAGGATGTCGCGCTTGGCCGCCGAACCGACGATCCCGCACATGGGTTACTTCGAGCCGCCCGATTTCTTGCGGGGACGCGTCCAGCGCGGCAGCGACACCTGCTTCGCGCGCGCCACGGTCAGTTGTCCGGGCGGGGTGTCCTTGCCGATGGTCGAGCCGGCGCCGATATAGGAGCCCTTGGCGATCCGCACCGGCGCGACCAGCGTGGCGTTGGAGCCGATGAAACAGTCGTCCTCGATCACGGTGCGGTGCTTGGCGGCGCCGTCGTAGTTGCAGGTGATCGTTCCGGCGCCGATGTTGACCCCGGCGCCGACCTCGGCATCGCCGATGTAGGCGAGATGATTCGCCTTCGATCCCGGGCCGATCCGGCTTGCCTTGACCTCGACGAAGTTGCCGATATGCACGCCCTGATCCAGCTTCGCGCCCGGCCTCAGCCGCGCATAAGGGCCGATCCTGCAGCCGGCGCCGACTTCGGCGTCTTCGAGCAGCGAGAACGCTTGCACCTCGGTGCCGGCGGCGATTGTGACGTTTCTCAGAACGCAGTTCGGCCCGATTCTTACCCGGTCGCCGAGCTTGACGCGCCCCTCGAATACGCAGTTGACGTCGATCGCGACGTCCTTCCCGCAGGCAAGCTCGCCGCGGACATCGACGCGCCACAGGTCGGCGAGCGACACGCCCGCGTCGAGCAGCTTCTTTGCCTCGGCGTTCTGGTAGGCGCGCTCCAGGATCGCCAACTCCTCGCAGGAATTCACGCCAGCCACTTCGCGCGGGTCGGTTGCCTTCACGGCGCTCACCGGCGCCCCGCCGGCGGCGGCGATACGGATCACGTCCGTGAGGTAGTACTCCTTCTGCGCATTGCGGTTCGCGACCTTGGCGAGCCAGCCCGCGAGGCGCGAGCAGTTCGCCGCCAGGAACCCCGCATACCATTCGCGGAGCTCGAGTTCCTTCGGCTTGGCGTCCTTCTGCTCCACGACGCGCAGGATGCGCCCGCCGGCGTCCCGCACCACGCGCCCGTAGCCGCCGGGATCGGAAAGATCGCTCGTCATGATGGTGAGCCCCTTGTGCGCCGACCTGACGAGCCTGCGCAAGCTCGCGCTGCGCACCAGCGGCACGTCGCCGTTCAGCACCAGCACCGTCGCGGCACGCGGGATTCTCGGCAGCGCCTGCAACAGCGCGTGCCCGGTGCCGAGCCGCCGTGCCTGCTCCACCCATTCGACCGGGGCGCCTTCGAACGCGGCCTTCACCGCGGCACCGCCATGCCCGTAGACGACGAATATGCGCTCCGGCTTGAGCGAGCGCGCCGCGTCCAGCACGTGAGCGAGCAGCGGGCGTCCGGCGATCCGGTGCAGCACCTTGGGAAGCGCCGAATGCATGCGCTTGCCTTGGCCGGCGGCGAGGATGACGACGTGGAGTGGCATCGGGGTCGGGCCCCGGATTCTAGCCGACTGAGGCGGGCTAGCCGCGCAAGGCAATAATGTTATAGGCAGGAACCGGCTTGCTCAGACCCTTGAGCATCATCTCGCCGACATGCTCGGCCTCGAGCCGTTCCTCGACCTTGCCGTAGACGCGTTGCGAGACCAGGACCTGGCCGGCGTGCGCCTCGGCACACAGGCGCGCCGAGAGATTGGTCACCGGGCCGATGGCGCCGTAGTCGCGCCTGCCTTCGAAGCCGATGGCTCCCAGCGTCGCGTATCCGTTCGCGATCCCGACCCCGAAACCAAGTTCATGCCCGCGCTTCTTCCAAGCCGTGGCCAGCGCCGCAACCGCGGTTCGCATTTCGAGCGCCATCCGTATCGCGGCGAGTTCGGGCTCGTCCAGCGGCAGCGGGTCGTTGAACAGGATCATCACCCCGTCTCCGGCGAAATGCTCCACCGTGCCCTCGTGGGCGAGCACGATGCGGCCGAGCGCGGCATGGTACTCGCGCAGCACCCCCATCACCTCCTCGGGCTCCGCGGTCTCGGAAAAGGCGGTGAAACCGCGCAGGTCGGTGAACACCACCGTGATCTCGCGCCGGTGGGTCTTGAGCGGGTCGTCGACTTCACCGGCGAGGATCAGGTCGCCGACGCGCGGCGAAACGAAACGCTTGAGGCGCGCCAGGCGCTCGATCTCGCCGACCTGCTCGGCCACGCGCTTCTCCAGGTTGGCGTTGAGGGCGGCGAGTTCGTCATGCAACGCCTTTACCCTTAACGAGGACTTGACGCGCGCGAACAGCTCGGGCTGGTTGACCGGCTTCGAAAGGAAATCGTCAGCGCCCGCCTCTATCCCCTTGACCCGCTCCTGCTGAGGATCGAGCGAGGTGCACATGACCACCGGCAACAGTGCGGTCGCAGGGTTCTCGCGTATCTTGCGGCACACCTCGTAGCCCGACATGCCTGGCATCATGACGTCGAGCAGTACGAGATCCGGCTTCTCTGCGGCGACCTTGGCGAGCGCCTCTTCGCCGTTCACCGCCGTAGAAACCTGGTAGCCCTTCGATGCCAGCAGGTCGCCCAGCAGCTTGATGTTGGCCGGAGTGTCGTCGACGACGAGGATCTTCGCCGGCGCGCTCATGCAGGTCTGCTTTCGAGCAGGCGCTTCACCGTCTCGAGAAACTCCTTGAGGTTGATGGGCTTGCTGAGGAAACCGTCGAAACCGGCAGCGGAGATCTGGCTGCGGTCGGTCGACGTCACCGAAGCGGTAAACGCGACAACCGGGATGCGCGCGCAACCCGGATCGGCGCGCACCTGGCGCAGCGCCTCGATGCCGTTGATGCCGGGAAGCTGGATGTCCATGAGCACGAGATCCGGCTTCTTCTCGATGGCGATACGCACGCCTTCTTCGCCGGTAATGGCCTCCAGCGTCTCGTAGCCCCTGGACTGCAGCACGTCGCGCGCAAGCTTCATGTTCTTTTCATTGTCTTCGACGATCAGGATGGTGCTCATGTGCGCAGCGGAATCGTGAAGGTAAACGTGGAGCCCTTGCCGGGGGTGCTTTCAAGCCGGATATTGCCGCCATGCAATTCGACGAAACGCTTGGTAAGCGCGAGGCCCAGGCCGGTGCCCTCCGCCTTGCGCGTGTAATCGCTCCCGACCTGCTTGAATTCCTCGAAAACGACCTTCTGGTCCTCCGCAGTGATCCCTACCCCGGTGTCCGAGACCGATATCTCGACGGCATCGACGCCCGGCCTGGCTGCCACACCGACCTTGCCGCCCTCGGGCGTGAATTTGACCGCGTTGGACAGTAGGTTGAGCAGGATCTGCTTTAACTTGCGTTCGTCACCATGCAACACCCCGAGCGACCGATCCACCTCGAGACTGAGCGTGATTCCATTGCGCTGGGCGCGCTCCTTTACCAGCGTCATCGCGTTCTCCAGCGCGGAGCGCAGGTCGAAATCCGAGATATCGAGCTCCATCCGGCCGGCTTCGATCTTGGACAGATCGAGGATGTCGTTGATCAGGGACAGCAGATGCTTGCCAGAAGAATGGATGTCCTTCAGGTAATCGAGCTGCTTGTCATTCACTTCGCCGAACATCTTCTCGACCAACACCTCCGAAAACCCGATGATCGCGTTCAGCGGCGTCCTTAGCTCGTGCGACATGTTGGCGAGGAAATCCGACTTGTGCTGATTGGCGATTTCGAGCTGGCGGCTCTTCTCCTCGATCTCGTGAAACAGGCGCACGTTTTCGATCGCGATCACCGCCTGGTCGGCGAACGTCTTGAGAAGGGTTACCTGCTTGTCGCTGAGACGCCCGGGCTTGAGCCGGGCAACGCCGATAGCGCCGATGGCTTCGCCGCCGCGCATCATGGGCGTGATCGTGACAGCCCTGTATCCGGTCGCCGCAAAGTTTGCGGTCCCCGGCTTGAGCGGCTTCGGTAGTTCAGCGACGTCTTCGAGGTCCACGATGGTGTTGTCCAGGATGGCGGTCGCGTTCAGGTAATCGCGTGTCAGTGGGGTCGGGAAGGCTGCGCGCCACTTCGCGATTCTCTCAGGGTCGCGCTCCGATATAGCTGCGGCCTGGATTGAATCGGCATCCCGAAGCACGACCCAGACGTTCGCATCATCGAAAAGATTCAGGCCGCTTTGCGCGATCGCCTCGAAGACTGGCTGCACGTCGGTGGGCGAACTCGAGATGACGCGCAGGATCTCGGAGGTTGCGGTTTGCTGCTCGAGCGATTCCTTGGTCTCGTTGAACAGGCGCACGTTCTCGATCGCGATTGCGGCCTGGTCGGCGAACGTGGTCAAGAGTTGAATCTGCCTAGTCCCAAATGGCAGAACTTCGCTCCGAAAAACTGCGATTGTCCCGATCGGCTCACCTTCCCGAAGTACCGGCACGCCAAGCACCGTCCGGTATTCGCCCAGCTGCTGCGCCGCTGCAGCGCCGTATTCGGGGTCCGCGAGCACATCGTGCACGTGAACCGGCTGCCCTGACAGCGCAACACGGCCCATTACATAGTTGTTGCTCAACGGTATCGGATTAGCTTTGCGGTACGCGATGTACTCCTCGTTCACGTGGTGCCACGCTTCCGGCTTCAGGCCGCCGGGCTCAATACGGTAGAACAATGCGTGTTGTGCTTCGCAGAGCTGGGCTGCACTCTGTACGAGGGCATCAAGAACAGGTTTTAAATCGAAGGTCGAGCGGCTGATCAGCTTCAGCACCTCGGCAGTCGCGGTCTGCTGTTCAATCGTCTGCCTTAGTTCGGCGGTCCGTTCCTCGACCTTTCGCTCCAGCCCCGCGTAGGACTCGCGCAGCTGCACCATCATCTGGTTGAACTGCTCGGCGAGCGCTTCGAGTTCGTCGCCGGTCTTCACCTCGATCCTCTGGTCGAGATCGCCCGCCCCGATGCGTGCGGCGCCGTCCTGCAGCGTGCGGATCGGGCGCACCATGCTGCGCGCGAGCCACATCGCAGCCAGGATCGAAAACAGCAAGCCAGCAACCATCAGCGCGACGGTGCGCAAGATCGCCGCATCCAGGGTCGCATACACCTCGGACACCGGCTGCTCGACGAACACTTTCCAGCCAAGCGGTTCGATCGAGCCGTACGCGGTGAGGACCGGCTCGCCCGCAAGATCCCTTGCCACCAATGCGCGCGAATCGTCGCTGTCTTTCTGCATCGCATATTTCACCTGCGGCAACAGCGAGTGGTCGGTCTTGCGCAGCACCAGGCCGATGTCGGGATCGGCCACCAGGTGGCCGGTGCCGTCCACCACGTAGGCCTTGCCCTTCTTGCCGATCTTGATGCGCGTCACCACATCCCAGATGAACTTCAGGTTCACGTCCGCGACGGTAACCGCGCCGGCTTCGCCCTTCGAACGCACCGCGATCGACATGTAGGGCTCGGTCTCTTTGCGGAAATACACCGGACCGAACCAGGTCTGCTCGGATTTCGCTCCCTTGAAAGCCGGCTCCCCGGAGCGGTCAATGCCGGAGTCGACCACATCCATCCCGAGGCGCGACACTGCGAGTCGCTCGCGGCCGCGGGCGTCGATCTGGGTAGTGTCGGTGATCGCCGGCACCAGGCGCTGCAGTTTCAGGAACTCGATGCGGCGCTGCTCCATGCCCTCGGCGCCCAGTTGCGGCAGCGCCGCGAAGGCGAGCTGCCGCTCGATCTGGCGGATGAACTGCTCGATGCGCACCGCCGCCGCCACGGCTTTCTCGCGCTGCAGGCTGGAGAGCGCGAACTTGTTCTCCTGGTAGGAAAAGTAGATGCCGATGCCGCCGGAGATGAGCAGCGCACCGCACACCAGCGCGAGAATCAGGAGGAAATACTTGCGGAACAGCCGCCCGCGTTCGATCGTCCGGATTTCGCGGCCCTGCTCGATGATGGCGTCGACCGGTTTCAAGTGATGGAGATCTGACTGAATCGATTGCAGATCCGACGCAGTATAGCCACCTCAGGAACTTTGGGTCAGGTGCGCGCCTTCCTAGCGCGGCAGTTCCGAGAACCCCATCAGGAACTCGTCCACCGCACGGGCGCACTGCCGGCCTTCGCTGATCGCCCATACCACCAGCGATTGGCCACGGCGCATGTCGCCCGCGGCAAAAACCTTGGCAACGCTGGTGGCGTAGCAGCCGGCGCCTTCGGTCGCCGCCTTCGCATTGCCCCGCGCGTCCTTCTCGACGCCGAACTCCTCCAGCAGCGACTGCACCGGCGAGACGAAGCCCATCGCCAGAAGGACGAGATCGGCGGGCATGTCGAATTCGGAACCCGGGATTTCGGCCGGCTTGCCATCCTTCCATGCCAGCCGCACCGCCTTCAGGGTCTTCACCTTGCCACCTTCGCCGCTGAGCGATTTCGTGGCGATGGACCAGTCGCGCTCGACGCCCTCCTCGTGCGATGAGGAAGTGCGAAGCCGCGTCGGCCAATAGGGCCACACCGGGTTTCGCTCCACATCGGACGGCATCGGCAGCAGTTCGAACTGCGTCACCGAAGCCGCGCCATGCCGGTTGGAGGTGCCGACGCAATCCGAGCCGGTGTCGCCGCCGCCTATCACCACCACGTGCTTGCCACTCGCCCAGAGCTCCGGCACTCCCGCATCGCCTGCGACCCGCTTGTTCTGCAGCGGCAGAAACTCCATCGCAAAGTGCACGCCCGCAAGCTCGCGCCCCGGAATCGGCAGATCGCGCGGAACCTCCGCACCGCCCGAGAGCACCACGGCGTCGAAATCAGCCAGCAGCTTCGACGGCGCCAGAAGCGTCTTCGCGTCGTTCGGAATGCCCTTGCCCGGCCGCTCTTTTCCCACGCAGACACCGCTGCGGAACTCGATGCCTTCGGCCCTCATCTGCTCCAGGCGGCGGTCGATGACGCGCTTTTCAAGCTTGAAATCCGGAATTCCGTAGCGCAACAGGCCGCCAATGCGGTCGTTCTTCTCGAATACGGTGACTTCGTGGCCAGCGCGCGCAAGCTGCTGCGCGCAGGCGAGGCCGGCGGGGCCAGAGCCGACCACGGCGACGCTCTTGCCGGTCTTGTATGCCGCGGGCTGCGGCCTGACCCAGCCCGCCTCCCAGGCCTTGTCGATGATCGCGTGCTCGATCGACTTGATCCCCACCGGGTCCTCGTTGATGCGCAGCACGCACGCCTCCTCGCAGGGCGCCGGGCAGATGCGGCCGGTGAACTCCGGAAAATTGTTGGTCGAGTGCAGCGTCTCGATCGCGCGCTGCCAGTCCTGCCGGTAAACCAGGTCGTTGAAGTCGGGGATGATGTTGTCGACCGGACAGCCTTGCATGCAGAACGGGATCCCGCAGTCCATGCAGCGCGCGCCCTGGATCATCGCGTCTTCGTCCGCCAGGCGCAGATAGAACTCGCGGTAGTGCTGCTTGCGCGCCTGCGGCTCCTCGTGCGGCTCCTCGAGGCGCTCGTATTCCAGGAATCCGGTGACCTTTCCCACGCTGCCCGGGTTCCGAACTATGCCGCGAGGCGCTTGTGCTTGGCGGCGAGCTCGCCCAGCGCGCGCCGGTATTCGTTCGGGAATACCTTGACGAATTTGGCCCGGTACTCGTTCCAGCGCTCCAGAATTCGCTTCGCCTGCGCGCTGCCCGTGTAGCGGGCGTGGCGCTCGATCATGCGCTTGGCGGCCGCTTCGTCGGACTCACCCTTGTGCCAGAGCTGGCGCGCGAGCCTCGCCTCCTGCTCCGGCCCGGCCAGCAAGGGCTCCAGCGTGACCATGGAGGTGTTGCAGTACTTGGCGAAGCTGCCTTGCTCGTCGAGCACGTAGGCGATTCCACCCGACATCCCCGCCGCAAAATTGCGCCCGGTCGCACCCAGAACCACGATCGTGCCGCCCGTCATGTATTCGCAGCCGTGGTCGCCCAGGCCCTCGACCACCGCCTGCGCGCCGGAATTGCGGACCGCGAAGCGCTCGCCCGCGACACCACGGAAGAACGCCTCGCCCGCGATCGCGCCGTACAGCGCGACATTGCCGGTGATGATGTTCTCCGTCGGCTCGCCGCGGAATTTGGCTGAAGGCTGGACCGAGATGCGTCCGCCCGAGAGCCCCTTGCCGCAGTAGTCGTTGGTATCGCCGATCAGGTCCAGCCATACGCCGCGCGCAAGGAAGGCGCCAAAGCTCTGTCCGGCCGACCCGGCGAGCCGCACATGGACGCTCTCGTCCGGCAATCCTTCGTGTCCGTAGCGCTTGGCGATCTCGCCGGAAAGCATGGTGCCGACCGTCCGGTTGATGTTGCGGATCGGCGTTTCGATGGTCACCTTCTCGCCGCGCTCGAGCGCCGGCCGGGCGAGTTCGATCAGCCGGTTGTCCAGCGCCTTGTCGAGGCCGTGATCCTGCGTCTCGCAGTGGTGGCGCGCCGGGCCACCCAGATGCGCCGCCGGCACCTCCGGCAGGTGAAATATTCTGGAGAAATCGAGCCCCTTCGCCTTCCAGTGCTCGATGCCCCGCCTCTTGTCGAGAAGATCGGCTCGACCGATGAGATCTTCAACCCGCCGGACGCCGAGCTTTGCCATGAGCTCCCTGGCTTCCTCGGCGACGAAGAACAGGTAGTTCACCACGTGCTCGGGCTTGCCTTCGAACTTCCTGCGCAGCACCGGATCCTGCGTCGCGACGCCAACCGGGCAGGTGTTGAGGTGGCACTTGCGCATCATGATGCAACCCTCGACGACCAAGGGAGCTGTGGCAAAACCGAACTCATCGGCACCGAGGAGCGCGCCGATGACGACATCCCGACCGGTCTTCATCTGTCCATCCACCTGCACCGCGATGCGGCCGCGCAGGCGGTTCAAAGTAAGGGTCTGCTGGGTTTCCGCGAGGCCCAGTTCCCAGGGCGTGCCGGCATGCATGATCGATGACCAGGGCGAGGCTCCGGTGCCGCCATCGTGACCGGAGATCGTCACGTGGTCGGACTTCGCCTTCGCGACACCGGCAGCGATCGTGCCGACACCGACTTCCGATACCAGTTTCACGCTCACGGCGGCCGCCGGGTTGGCGTTCTTCAGGTCATGGATCAACTGCGCGATGTCCTCGATGGAATAGATGTCGTGGTGCGGCGGCGGCGAGATCAGCTCGACGCCCGGCGTCGCGTAGCGCAGCTCGGCGATGTACTCGGATACCTTGCGTCCGGGCAGTTGACCGCCTTCGCCCGGCTTCGCACCCTGGGCGATCTTGATCTGCAGCATTTCGGCCGACGCGAGATACTCCGCCGTGACGCCGAAGCGGCCCGAAGCGACCTGCTTGATCTTGGACTTGAGCGAATCGCCCTCGATCAGCGGAATGTCAACTTCGACGCGCTCGCGGCCGAGCCGCGACTGCAGGCTCTCGCCTGCTTTCACCGGCGCATAGCGCCTGCGGTCCTCGCCACCCTCGCCGGTGTTCGATTTGCCGCCGATGCGGTTCATCGCGATCGCGAGCACGGTGTGCGCCTCGGTCGAGATCGAGCCGAGCGACATGGCGCCGGTCGAGAAACGCTTAACGATCTCGGCCGCCGGCTCGACTTCGTCGATCGGCACCGGCCTGCACTGCTCGAAGCGAAACTCGAACAGGCCGCGGAACGTCAGGTGGCGCCGCGACTGGTCGTTGATCAGCGCCGCGTATTCCTTGTAGGTCGAATACGAGTTCTGCCGCGCCGAGTGCTGCAGCTTGGCGATCGCCTCGGGCGTCCAGGCGTGCTCCTCGCCGCGCACCCGCCAGGCATATTCGCCACCCGCATCCAGCATCCCCTGCAGCACCGGATCCTTCTCGTCGAACGCGCTGCGGTGGATGCGGATCGTTTCCTCGGCAAGTTCGAACACGCCAATGCCTTCGACCGCCGTAGGCGTGCCCCTGAAATACTTGTCCACCAGCGAGCGGGCGAGTCCCATCGCCTCGAAGACCTGCGCGCCGGTGTAGGACATGTAGGTCGAGATGCCCATCTTGGACATCACCTTCTTCAGTCCCTTGCCGACCGCCTTGACGTAGTTCTTGATTGCCTTGGAGCCCGCCGTCGGGTCGCCTGGATGCATCGCGAGCAGCGTTTCCAGCGCAAGGTAGGGATGTACCGCCTCCGCGCCGTAGCCGCCGAGCAGCGCGAAATGGTGCACCTCGCGCGCCGAGCCGGTCTCTACCACCAGGCCGGTCGAGGTGCGCAGGCCCTTATTCACCAGGTGCTGATGAATCGCCGAGAGCGCGAGCAGCGCCGGGATCGCGACGCGCTCCTTGTCCACTTGGCGGTCCGAGACGACCACGATCGAGTAGCCCGAGCGCACGGCGTCCTCGGCCTGCGCGCACAGCGACGCGAGGCGCGCCTCTATCGCCTCCTTGCCCCAGGCCACCGGATAGGTGATGTCGAGCTCCAACGAGCGGAACTTGCCGCCGGTATAGCGTTCGATGTGCCGGATCTTCTCCATCTCGTAGAAGTCGAGCACCGGCTGGCTGACCTCGAGCCGCAGCGGCGGATTCATCTCGTCGATGCCGAGCAGGTTGGGCTTGGGACCGATGAACGAGACGAGCGAGGTCACCAGCTCTTCCCGGATCGGGTCGATCGCCGGGTTGGTCACCTGCGCGAACAGCTGCTTGAAATAGTGGTAGAGCGTCTTGTCCTTTTTCGACAGCACCGCAAGCGCGGCGTCGTTGCCCATCGAACCGGTCGACTCTTCGCCCGCCTGGGACATCGGCAGCAGCTGGAACTTGAGGTCTTCCTGGGTGTAGGCGAAGGCCTGCTGGCGGTCGAGCATCGGCACCGCGGACTTCAACGGCGCGGTCTTTTCGGACTCGACCTCGTCCAGTTTGACCCGGATTCTCTCGATCCACTCGGCATACGGCCTGGCGCCGGCCAGCGACTCCTTCAGTTCCTTGTCGTCGATGATGCGGCCGCGTTCGAGATCGACCAGGAACATCTTTCCGGGCTGCAGGCGCCACTTCTTGATGATCCGTTCCTCCGGCACCGGCAGGCAGCCGCACTCCGAGCCCATGATCACGAGGTCGTCGTCGGTGACGATATAGCGCGAGGGCCGCAGGCCGTTGCGATCGAGCGTGGCGCCGATCTGGCGCCCATCGGTGAACGCGATCGACGCCGGCCCGTCCCAGGGCTCCATCATCGCCGCGTGATACTCGTAGAACGCGCGCCGGCTCGGATCCATCAGCGTGTGGTTCTCCCACGCCTCGGGAATCATCATCATTACTGAGTGCGCAATGGAGTAGCCGCCCATGACCAGCAGCTCGAGCGCATTGTCGAACGAAGCCGAATCCGACTGGCCGTCGTAGATCAACGGCCAGATCTTGGCGAGATCGTCGCCGAGAACCGGGCTGGAGATCGCGCCTTGACGGGCGCGGATCCAGTTGACATTGCCGCGCACCGTGTTGATCTCGCCGTTGTGGCAGATCATGCGGAACGGATGCGCCAGGTCCCACGACGGGAAGGTGTTGGTCGAGAAGCGCTGATGAACCAGCGCCAGCGCCGATTCGACGCGCGGATCCTTCAGATCCAGGTAGTACTCGCCCACCTGGTTGGCGAGCAGCATGCCCTTGTAGCAGAGCACGCGCGCCGACATCGACGGCACGTAGAACTCCTTGCCGTGCTCCAGGCGCAGCGCCTGGATCGCGTGACCGGAACTCTTGCGGATGATGTAGAGCTTGCGCTCGAGCGCGTCGGTGACGGTGACGCCCGCGCCGCGCCCGACGAAGACCTGCCGGATCACCGGCTCCAGCTTCTTTGCCGGCTCGGCGAGGTCGGCGTTGTCCACCGGCACGTCGCGCCAACCGAGCAGCATCTGCCCTTCGTCCTTGATCGCGCGTTCAATTTCGTACTCGCAGGCGAAACGGCTTGCCGGATCGCGCGGCAGGAACACCATGCCGACGCCATATTGCCCCGCAGGCGGAAGGCCGACGCCGCGCTTGGCCATCTCCTCGCGCAGGAACCGGTCCGGCATCTGGATCAGCAGGCCGGCGCCGTCCGAGAGCTTCGGGTCCCAGCCGACCGCGCCGCGGTGGTTGAGGTTTTTCAGGATCGTGAGGCCTTGCTCGACGATCGAATGCGATTTCTTACCTTTGATGTGCGCAACGAAACCAACCCCGCAGCCGTCATGCTCATAGGCTGGGTCGTACAAGCCCTGGGCGCCGGGCGGATTCGC
>MEQQ01000115.1:9748-12645 GCA_001770285.1 Betaproteobacteria bacterium RBG_16_66_20 | reverse complement strand
ACATCACGACAGGGCGCTTGAATGGACCAGTTCGACCTCACCATCCGCAACGGCACCGTGGCGACCGCCGCCGAGACGATGCGTTGCGACATCGGCGTCATCGGCGAGAAGGTCGTCGCGATCGCGGAGCGCCTTGCGGCAGGCGCCCGCGACATCGACGCCGGGGGCCGTTACGTGCTTCCGGGCGGCATCGACAGCCATTGCCATATCGCGCAGCTCTCCGGCATGGGCATCATGTCCGCCGACGACTTCTACAGCGGCACGGTCTCCGCGGCGTTCGGCGGCACGACCACCATCATCCCGTTTGCGGCGCAGCACCGCGGCACGTCGGTCACGACGACTGTTGCCGACTACCATGAACGCGCGCGCGGCAAGGCCGTCATCGACTACGGGTTCCACCTGATCATCGGCGAACCGACCGACAAGGTCCTGAACGAAGAGCTTCCGGCGGCGATCAAGGACGGGATCACCTCGTTCAAGGTCTACATGACCTATCCGAAGTGGCGGCTCGAGGACTACCAGCTGCTCGAGGTCCTGAGCGTCGCCCATCGCGAGGGCGCGCTGGTGATGGTGCATGCCGAGAACGACGACATGATCCGCTGGATCGCCAAGCGCCTGATCGAGCGCGGGCACGGGGCGCCGAAGTTTCACGGCGTCGCGCATCACGCGCTCGCCGAGGCCGAGGCGACGCATCGCGCGATCATGTTGTCGCGATTGTTGAGCGTGCCGGTGTTGATCGTCCACGTGTCGAGCCCGGAGGCGACCAACACGATCCGCGCCGCGCAAACCCTGGGCGCGAAAATCTACGCCGAGACCTGCCCCCAGTACCTCGTGCTCACCGCCGACGACATGGACCGCCCCGGCGTCGAAGGGGCCAAATGGTGTTGCAGTCCGCCGCTGCGCGACAAGGCGGCGCAGGAGGCGATCTGGGCCGGACTCGGCAACGGCACCTTCCAGGTCTATTCCTCCGATCACGCGCCGTACCGGTTTGATGAAACGGCGAAGATCCCGCGCGGCGATCAGACCACGTTCAAGGAGATGGCCAACGGCGTGCCCGGCATCGAGATGCGCCTGCCGATCCTGTTTTCCGAAGGCGTGCTGAAGGGACGGCTCGGCATCAATCAATTCGTAGCGCTCAGCGCGACCAATCATGCGCGCATGTACGGCCTGTACCCGCGCAAGGGCACGATCGCGATCGGATCCGATGCCGACATCGCGATCTGGAATCCCGCAATCGAAAAACGCATCGACTATTCGATGATGCACGATGCGGTCGGCTACACGCCCTACGAGGGACATGTCTACAAGGGCTGGCCGGAGATCGTGACCAGCCGCGGCCGCATCGTCGTCGAGGGCGGCGAATTGAAAGCCGCGCGCGGCTCGGGACAGTACCTGGCGCGCGGCTTGCCCGGCCCGCTGGCCGCCGCCGGCACGATCGACGGGCCTGCCCGCCAACTCAGAAACCTCATCGGATAACGCCATGGCCAGACAGCTCAGGATCGCCGCGGCCCAGCTCGGGCCGCTCAACAAGACGGACTCCCGTGCCGTTGCGGTTGCAAGATTGAAGAAGTTGCTGAAGGAAGCGCACGGCATGGGAGCGAAATTCGTCGTTTTTCCCGAGCTTGCCTTCACCACCTTCTTTCCGCGATGGTGGATGGAGGATCAGGCCGAAGTCGACGCCAGGTTCTTCGAGAAAAGCATGCCCTCGCCGGCGACCCAGCCGCTGTTCGACGAGGCGAAGAAACTCGGCATCGGCTTCTACATCGGCTACGCGGAACTGACGCCCGAGGGGCGGCGCTTCAACAGCGCGATCCTGGTCGGGCCCGACGGCTCGATCGTGGGCAAGTACCGCAAGGTGCACCTGCCCGGGCACGCCGAGCACAAGCCGCAGGCGGCGTTTCAGCACCTGGAGAAGAAGTACTTCGAGGTCGGCGACCTCGGCTTTCGCGTCTGGCGCTACCTCGACACCATTACCGGCATGCTGATCTGCAACGACCGGCGCTGGCCCGAGGCGTTCCGCGTGCTCGCGCTGCAGGGCGCCGAGATCGTCGCCCTCGGCTTCAACACGCCGACCGAGAACCTGCATTACCCCGAGCCGCCGGCGCTGCGCGTGCATCACCACCTGATCATGGCGCAATCGATGGCATTCCAGAACGCCACCTGGCTGGTCGAGACCGCCAAGGCCGGCTACGAGGACGGCTTCCGCATGTTCGGCCACTCCCTGATCGTCGCTCCCAGCGGCGAAATCGCGGCCAAGAGCCAGACCGAGGAGGACGAGGTCATCTGCTACAACTGCGACATCGATCTCGCCGCCAACCTGAAAAAGACCATGTTCAACTTCGCGGCGCACCGGCGCCCGGAGCACTACCGCCTGATCGTCGAGCGCACCGGCGCTGAAGTTACGCCCGCCAACGACTGATGGACCTCGAGCTCGCGCGCCTGCCCGTCCTGGAGCGCTACAAGCTGCTGATTGGCCTCGTGATCCCGCGGCCGATCGCCTGGGTCTCGACCTGGAGCGAGAACGGCGTGGCCAACTGCGCGCCGTTTTCCTTCTTCAACGTGATCTCGGAAGAACCGCCGCTGTGCATCCTCAGCTTCAACCGGCGCTCCGACGGCGCAATGAAGCACACGCTCAAGAACATCCGGCGCAGCGGGGAATTCGTGGTCAACCTGGCCGATGAGGGCACCGCCAACGCGATGCATGCCACGAGCGACGAGATCCCGGAAAGCGAAAGCGAGTTCGCGCGCTCCGGCCTGACGCCGGTGCCGGCGACGATGGTGAAGCATCCGAGAATCGGCGAAGCAGCCGCTTCGCTCGAGTGCCGGGTCGAGCGCCGGATCGAGTTCGGCCCCGAGCGCGAGATGGTGGTGGGCGAAATCCTGCTGATCCACGCGCG
>MEQQ01000115.1:5633-9687 GCA_001770285.1 Betaproteobacteria bacterium RBG_16_66_20 | reverse complement strand
GCCGTTACTGCACCACGCGCCAGCGCTTCGACCTGCCCGGCGACTTGCCCGGGGACTTGCCCTAGTTACCGGCCCAGTTCAGCCGCACGCGTCCGATCGCCATCGCCACCGCCGCCTGCGTGGGCTCGACCACGGGGATGCCGAGCTCGTCCTGCAGCGGCTTGCGGTAGCGCGCCATGCCGGCGCAGCCCATGATCACGACGTCGGCCCCATGCGTGTCGCGCAGGGTCTTGCCGACTTCGACCATGCGGCCGTAGGTGCGTTTCTCGTCGGAGAGTTCGACGACGCGCAGCCCCACCGGCAGCTCGCCGGCAAGGCGCTCGCTCACGCCGAGCGCGCCGACGTAGCGCAGGTGGCGAGGAATGGATTGCTTGAGGATGGCGATGACGCCGAACTTCTGCCCCAGCGTCAGCGCGGTGAGGATGGCGCACTCCGAAATGCCCAGCACCGGCTTCTTCGTCGCCTCGCGCAGCGAATGCAGGCCGGGATCGCTGTAGCAGGCAATCACGAACGCCGCATACTGTTTTTCGTTCTGTAATACTAAGGATAAAAGAGGAGAAATGACACCGTCAACATGCTGCTGCGTCTCGATGCCGGGCGGGCCTTCCTTCAGCGTCACGCAGTCGATCCCGGGCCCGCCTGGCATGCGCAGGGGCGCGCAGGCCTCGTCGATGCCGCGCGTCACGGCGTCGGTCGAGTTTGGGTTGATGACGAGGATGCGGTCGGCCATGCCCGGATACTATCGTTTTCGATCGTTTTATTGGACAATGCCTGTTCCAACCTCCGACACATTGAAATCAAACATGGGAGCGCCTCTGATGATTCATCGCCGCCTTACTGCGATCCTTGCCGCCGCGCTGTTGCTGGCGGGCCCCGCGCTGGCTCAATCCAAGCTGCCGCCGCTGCGCACCGGCGTCGACGGCACCTTCGCGCCGCATGCCATGCCCAAGCTGGGCGGCGGCACCGAGGGCTTCCAGATCGACCTGTTCACCGAGGCTGCCAGGCGGATGAAGCGCGAAATCACGATCGACAGCGTGAGCTTCTCCACGCTGATCCCGGGCATGCTGTCGGGCCGCTACGACTTCATTGCGGCGCCCACCACGGTGACCAAGGAGCGCGCCGAAAGCATGCTGTTCACCGCCGGCTACCTCTGGACCGCGTTCCAGTTCGGCATCAAGAAGGGCTCCGCGCCGATCAAGGACTGGTCCGACCTCAAGGGCAAGGTCGTCGCCGTCAACAAGGGCACGCCCTACGAGACGCTGAGCAAGGCCGAAGGCGCGAAGCACGGCTTCACGGTCCAGGCCTACGACACCCAGCCCGACGCGACGCAGGCCGTGATCTCGGGCCGCGCCTACGCGACGCTCGGCGGCAACACGACCATCGTCTACGCCGCGAGCAAGAATCCGCAGTTCGCCGCCGACCTCGAGCTCAGCCATACGCGCGCGCACTGGGGGGCGCCGTTCCCCAAGGGCAGCGTGGCGCTGCGCAACCAGATGCAGGACGTGCTCGATTGCATGAAGAAAGACGGCACCATCGCCAAGCTGTCGGAGAAATGGTTCGGGCGCGTCCCGGGTCCCGACGCCCTCGAGCGGGTGATCACGCCGGGCTACGGCGTGCCCGGCATGCCGGGCTACGACCCGACTCCGCATGCGCTGAAGTGCGGCTGATTACCGGGGATGCCCGGTAAGCCCATCGTCGAGGCGCGCGGCATCCACAAGCATTTCGGCGCCCATCATGTCCTGAAGGGCGTCGATCTCGTGCTGGCCGAGCGCGAGCTGGTGTTCGTCATCGGACCGTCGGGCTCGGGCAAGTCGACGTTGCTGCGCTGTCTCAACCGGCTCGAGGAGCCGTCCTCGGGCAGCGTGGTGGTCGACGGCGTCGACATGCTCGATCCGCGCACCGACATCAACCATGCGCGCCAGCGCATCGGCATGGTGTTCCAGTCGTTCAACCTCTATCCGCACATGACGGCGCTCGGCAACGTCACGCTGGCGCTGCGCAAGGTGGCCGGCAAGTCGCGCGGCGAAGCCGACGCCCTCGGCCACGCCGCGCTGGCGCGGGTGGGGCTCGCCGACCGTGCCGGCCACACGCCCGGCCAGCTCTCCGGCGGCCAGCAGCAGCGCGTCGCGATCGCGCGCGCGATCGCGCTCGAGCCGCGGGTCATGCTGTTCGATGAGCCCACCAGCGCGCTCGATCCCGAGCTGGTGGGCTCGGTGCTGGGCGTGATGCGCGACCTGCGCGAAAGCGGCATGGCCATGATCGTGGTGAGCCACGAGATGGGCTTCGCCCGCAACGCCGCCGACCGCGTGGTCTTCATGGACGAGGGCGCCATCGTCGAGCAGGGCACGCCGGCTGAGATCTTCGAGACGCCCGTGCAGGACCGCACACGCGGCTTCATCGGCCAGATCCAGCGGCACTGAACGCCGGCGCGCAATGTCCAGCTGGGACCGCTTCCTCGACACCTTCTTCAACGCCAAGGTGATGGCCAAGTATTTGCCGGACATCGCCCATGGCATGCTGGTTACGGTCGAACTGGCGGCGCTCGTCATCGTCGCCGGCCTCGTCACGGGCCTGGCGCTCGCGCTGCTGCGCAGCCTGGGCTTCAGGCCCGTCAACCTGCTGCTCGTCTTCATCGTCGACCTGTTCCGCGCCCTGCCGCCGCTGGTGATCATCGTCTTCATCTATTTCGGCCTGCCCGCAGTCGATGTTTCGCCCTCGGGTTTCGTCTCGACCTGGCTTTCGCTCACGCTGGTGCTGATGGCCTTCTCGGAGGAGATCTACTGGGCCGGCATCACCTCGATCGCCAAGGGACAGTGGGAGGCGGCGCGCTCGACCGGCCTTTCCTACGGCCAGACCCTGATCAACGTGGTCTTGCCGCAGGCGTTGCGCCTCACCATCCCGCCGCTCACCAACCGCACCATCGCCATTACCAAGGGCACCGCACTCGGCACCGTCGTGGCGGTGAGCGAGATCCTGGGCATGGCCTCCTCGGCGGTGTCCAACAGCTACAACCCGTCGCCGCTCACCCTGGGCGCGGGCGCCTACCTGATCCTGTTCCTGCCGATGGTGATCTTTGGCCGCTGGCTGGAGACCCGGATGGCCTGGAAGCGCTGAGCCATGCTCCAGACCTTCTTCAACATCGAGATCATCGGCGCCGCCTGGCGCATCATCCTGGCCGGGCTCGGCAATACCGTGCTGCTGTCGCTGGTGGTGGTGCCGCTCGGTCTCCTCGGCGGGCTGGGGCTCGCCCTGCTGGCCGGCGTGCGCAGGCCCTGGGTGCGCTGGCCGCTGATGGCCTGGGTCGATTTCTTCCGCGCTTTTCCGCCGCTGGTGCTGCTGATCTTCCTCTTCGCCGGCCTGCCGTTCGCCGGGCTGGAACTGGGCGGCTTCGCCTGCGTCTGCATCGCCTTCTTCCTCAACACCGGCGCCTACTACGGCGAGATCCTGCGCGCCGGCATCGAATCGGTTCCGACGGGCCAGACCGAGGCCGCGCGCAGCACGGGCCTCGGCCGCCTCCAGACCATGCTGTACGTGGTCCTGCCGCAGGCCGTGCGCAACGTGCTGCCCGACCTGCTCTCCAACACGCTCGAGGTGGTCAAGCTGACGTCGCTGGGCAGCGTCGTCGCCGTGCCCGAGCTGCTGTTCCAGGCGCGGCAGGCGCAGAGCCTGACCTACAATCCGACGCCGATCGTGCTCGCCGCCATCATCTACTTCGTGATGCTCTGGCCGCTGGTGCGGCTGCTGAGCCGGCTCGAGAACCGGGCGCTCGCGGGACGGGGCTAGGCTAGGATCGATTCGGACGCCATTACGATCAGGGAATTTCCATCGCTTGCCGCGTGTTAGCCGCAGGCGGGATAATTCCACGGAGGTCCAATCATGATACGCACGGGAATCGGTCTGGCGGCGGCGCTGGCGCTGTCGGCCTGCGCGATGATCAGCGAATCGCAGTGCCGCAGCGGCGACTGGCGCGCGCTCGGCGCGGCAGACGGCGCACAGGGCTACGGCCCGGAGCGCTTGAGCGAGTATGCACAGATCTGCGCCCCGTACGGGGCGC
>MEQQ01000115.1:1939-5356 GCA_001770285.1 Betaproteobacteria bacterium RBG_16_66_20 | reverse complement strand
CTACGGCCCGGAGCGCTTGAGCGAGTATGCACAGATCTGCGCCCCGTACGGGGCGCGCCCGGCGCAGGCGGAGTATGAAGCGGGCCGGCAGGTGGGTCTCGCGCGCTACTGCACTCCGGAAAACGGGTACCAGCACGGGGCGCTGGGCGACGCGTATCTCGGGGTGTGCCCGAAGGAAAGCGAGGCGCAATTCGTCGCCGCATTGACGCGAGGACGGGTGCTGCGGCCCTTCACGCCGGACCTGTATGCGTTCTACGTGGCGATGGACGAGGGCGAGCGCGCGCTGGCGGCGGCCACGACCGACGCGGAACGCGCGCGCCTGCGGGGAAGGCTGATGGAGCAGGAGTGGTGGATCCGGCACCTCATGAACCGCCCCGGCACCTTTTTCCTCGACTAGGCGCGCACGGCGGGCAGGGAATCTGACAAAAACCGCTTCACTGCTCGCGCGTGCTTCGCGCCTCGCCCAAACCGGCCGCCTGACCGAGGCCGCGGTCCTGTACCGCGACATCCTCGCGCGCTCCCCGGACGATGCCGAGGCCACGCATTACCTGGGCGTCTGCCTCGTCCGGTCAGGCCGCGGCGCCGAAGGCTTGCCGCTGGTGGAGCGTTCGGTCCAGTTCGCGCCGCGCCATGCGATGTACCGGCAGAACTTCGGCCTGATGCTCGCCGAAGCAGGCGATCTCGCCCGCGCCGAGCGCGAGTTCGGCGAGGCGGTCGCGCTCGATCCTTCCAGCGCCGACGCGCATAACTGCCTGGGCAAGGCGCGCCAGCGGCTGGGGCGCTTGGACGAGGCTGTCGCCGCCTACCGGGAAGCGCTGCGCCTCGCGCCCACGGACCCCGGCGCCGCGAACAACCTGGGCACCTGCCTGGCGGAGCGCGGCGACCTGCGCGGCGCGATCGAGTGCTACCGCCGCGCCGTCGCCTCGGCGCCGCGCCAGGCGATGCCGCACAACAACCTGGGCAACGCGCTGCAGGCGAGCGGCGACCCCGCCGCCGCGGTCGAGAGTTACCGCCGCGCAATCGAGATCGATCCGCAGTTGGCGATGGCGCATCACAATCTCGCGCTGGTGCTGCGCGACCTCGGCGACGGCTACGGCGCGCTCGAGGCGTCCAGGCGCGCCGCGCGCCTGGAGCCCGGGTACCGGCCGGCCTGGCAGCTGTTTGGCGAACTGTTCGCGATGGGGCGATTCACCCATTGGCAGCCGGACTTCGGTGCCGACTGCCTGAGGCTGCTCGCCCAGCCCGACGTGGATATCGCCGCCGCCGCGGAGGCCGCTTTCAGCCTGCTGCTCGTGGATCCGCAGTTCGGCCCCGCCTACCGCGAATTGCAGGCCGGGAACGCGGCGGCGGGGGAGTGGTTCCAGGGCGCGCCGCTCGCGGCGCTGACGCGACCGTTGTTCCTGCTGCTGATCGGAAACGCGCTCATCGCCGATCCCGGCGTCGAGGCGTTCCTGGTTCGCCTGCGGCACATTGCGCTGGAGGGCGGCAGGCAGGGCGTGCCGCCGCCGCTGCCGCTCGCCTGCGCGCTGGCGCAACAGTGTTTCCTGAACGAATACCTGTGGCCGGAAACCGCCGATGAAGCGCGCATGGTCGCGGCGCTCGAGGCAAGAGCGCGCCCGGGCGCGAGCCCCCTGGAGCTCGCATTGCTCGCCGCGTACCGGCCGCTCGCGCGCATCGAAGGGATCCCGAAGCCCGAGGGCGGAGAAGCATTCGACGCCCTGTGGCGGCGCCAGGTCGAAGAACCCCGCATCGAGGCCGCGCTGCGCCCCGCGATTCCCGCCCTGACTGCGGTCGAGGACGCGACCTCGCGCATGGTGCAGCGGCAATACGAGGAAAATCCCTATCCGCGCTGGCAGCGCGCGCCCTCCAATGTGCCGTTTCCGCTGCCGCTGATGCTGCGGTCGATCTTCCCGCATCTGGACCCGGCGCGGCTTGCGGCGCCCGATGCTCCGGAGATCCTGATCGCCGGCTGCGGCACCGGGCGGCACGCGGCGATCACGGCTTCACTCCAGCCCCACGCACGGGTGCTTGCGGTGGACATCAGCCGCGCGAGCCTCGCCTACGCCATGCGCCGCTGCCGCGAGCTCGGATTGTCGAACCTGCGCTTCGCGCAGGCCGACATCCTCCGGCTCGGCGAGATCGAGGAGCGCTTCGACCTCGTCGAAAGCTCCGGCGTCCTGCACCACCTGCGCGAGCCGCTGGCCGGCTGGCGCGTGCTGCTCGGGCTGCTCAAGCCCGGCGGCGTCATGAAGCTGGGGCTGTATTCCGAGCTTGCGCGGCGCGCCATCGTGGCGGCGCGCGAGGTTCTCGCCGCGAGCGGCACCGGCACAGGTCCCGAGGGCATCCGCGCGGCGCGGCAAAGCCTGTTTTCGCTGCCTGCGGAGCACGCGGCGCGCCCGGTTGTGAAGCACCGCGATTTCTATTCCGCCTCCGGGGTGCGCGACCTGGTCCTGCACGTGCAGGAGCATCGGTTCACGATCGACGGCCTGAGCGAGGCGATCGCCGCGCTCGGCGTGGAATTTCTCGGCTTCGAGTTTGCCGACCGGCGGCCGCTGCACGCGTACCGCAAGCGCTTTCCGGACGATCCGGCGGCGCTGGATTTCGCCCACTGGCGGATTTTCGAGCAGGAACACCCCGACACCTTCTTCGGCATGTACCAGTTCTGGATCAGGAAGCCATCCGGATAGATATGGAGACGCAAACATGATGCGCATCGCAATCGGTCTGCTGGCGGCGCTGGCGCTGTCGGCCTGCGCCTTTATCAGCGAATCGCAGTGCCGCAGCGGCGATTGGCGCGGGATCGGCGCGGGAGACGGCGAGCGGGGGTTGGGCCCGGAGCGCTGGAGCGAATTCACGAAGGCATGCGCCGCCTACGGGGTGCAGCCGGCGCAGGCGGACTATGAAGCCGGCCGGCAGGCCGGCCTCGCGCGCTACTGCACGCCGGAGAACGCGTTCCAGCGCGGCGCCATCGGCGACGCCTACCTCGGCGTGTGCCCGAAGGACAGCGAGCCGCAATTTCTCGCCGCGCTGGCGCGCGGGCGGCAGCTGCGATCCTCCGATCCGCAACTGTATCCGTTCTACGTGGGGCTAGACGAGGGCGAGCGCGCGCTGGCGGCGGCCGGTACCGACGAGGAGCGCGCGCGCCTGCGGGGCAGGCTGATGGAGCACGAGTTCTGGATCCGGGAGCTGCAAAATCGCCCCAGTGGACTTTCGCCGACCCAGCAAGCAAACTGAGTTGCAGGCAAAACTGCCTGCGCGTTAAAGTAACGGGCCGCATTTTCCTGGGGACATAGATGCAACAACGGGCCGACCGCCGCCGCTTTCTTCAGACCGGACTCGCCGCTGGTTCGCTGTTCCTGCCTGTGCCGTACGCCTGGGTGTGGGCGCAATCGGACGGGGCGATAAAGTTGTTGCGCG
>MEQQ01000115.1:0-1767 GCA_001770285.1 Betaproteobacteria bacterium RBG_16_66_20 | reverse complement strand
CACCTGATGGAACAGAAAAAGCACGTCGGCCTGTTCTACTTCGCCGGCCACGGGGTGCAGCTCGCGTGGAGGAACTACCTGCTGCCGGTGGATGCGGTGATCGACAAGATCGAGGATGTGGCCAAGCAGAGCGTGGACATCGCGCGGCTGATGGAGGGGCTGACCAAGGCCTCGAACCCGATGAACGTGATCATCCTCGACGCCTGCCGCGAGAACCCCTTCGGCAAGGACTTCCGCGTCGAGCAGAAGGGCCTGTCGCAGATGGACGCCCCGAACAGTACGCTGCTCGCCTACGCGACCAGTCCGGGCAACGTGGCGAGCGACGGGGATGGTGTGAACGGCCTGTACACGGAAAACCTGCTGCGCGAGATCAAGGTCCCGGAAGCCAAGATCGAGGACGTGTTCAAGCGCGTGCGGCTGGGGGTGCGGCGCAAATCGAACGGCGCGCAGATCCCGTGGGAGAGCACCTCGCTCGAGGAGGACTTCTGGTTCCTGCCGCCCAGGGAGCTGAAGAAGCTCTCGGACGCGGAGAAGCAGCAGGCATTCGACGAGGAGCTGAAGCTCTGGGAGGGCGCGAAGGGGTCGAGGCAGGCCGCGCGCCTGGAGGATTACCTGCGCCGCTTCCCGAACGGCGAGTACTCGGAGCTGGCGCAGCTTGAATTGGACGAGGTCCTTGCCAAGCAGGGCGAGAAGCGCATCGAGGTGCAGTCGCAGGCGGGCAATCCGTTCAGCCAGGGCTTCGCGCGCGCCGATACCAACTACAAGGTCGGCGACTTCTACAGCTACCGGGTGCTGGACCTGGAAACCAGGGCGCTCAAGCGGACCACGCGCGGCGAGATCACCGCGGTCACGGACGACGAGGTGATCTTCGGCAACGGCGCCTTCATCCTCGACCGGCTGGGCAACACCCGGCGCACCGGCGAAGGCTTCCGCTTCACCGACAACCAGAACATGCCGCTCGAGTTCTACGTCGGCAAGAAATGGGTGACGAAATACCGCTCCTTCCCGCCCGGCATTTCGGAGCGCATCCGGATCATGACCGAGATCGAGTTCAGGATCACGGCGCGCGACAAGGTCGAGGTGCCGGCCGGGTCGTTCGACTGCTTCAGGGTGGAAGGCCGCGGCGGGGCCGTCTCGCCCAAGGGCAGCTCGGAGATCCGCTCCACCCACTGGTACGCGCCGGAGAAGCTGCGGCGCCCGGCCGCCTTCGAGATCGTTCGCAAGCCGCCGCCCGGCTCGCCGCTGCCGCCCACCGCGGAGCGGCAGGAACTGGTGGCCTACAAGCAGACCTGAAGGAGGAGCAAAGATGATGCGCAGACGTGCAATCCTGAAAGCCGGCCTCGGTGCGAGCGCGCTGTTTCTTCCCGCGCCATACGCCTGGGTCTGGGCGCAGTCAGACGGGGCGCTGAAGCTGCTGCGCGCACCGAAGGTGGCGCTGGTGGTGGGCAACGGCAAGTACAAGGATGCGCCCGAGCTGAAGAACGCGCCGAACGACGCCAAGGCGATTGCCGAGGCGCTGAAGGCTTCGGGCTTCGATGTGACCATGAAGCTCGACACCGGGCGCGAGGACCTGATCGGCGCGATCCGCGCCTACGTGCACGCGATGGAACAGAAAAAGCACGTCGGCCTGTTCTACTTTGCGGGGCACGGGGTGCAGCTCGCGTGGCGCAACTACCTGCTGCCGGTGGATGCGGTGATCGACAAGATCGAGGATGTGGCCAAGCAGAGCGTGGACATCGCGCGGCTGATGGAGGGGCTGACCAAGGC
>MEQQ01000114.1:19687-23674 GCA_001770285.1 Betaproteobacteria bacterium RBG_16_66_20 | reverse complement strand
ACCACAATCGCGACCATCGGCGCGCAGCACAGGACCATCCAGAACCAGCTCTGCCAGCCGCCCTGCTTTGCGTCGCCGGGTTCGTGTTGCATCGCGGCTCCTGCCTACACCCCGGCAGTGCTCCAGCCAAGCCGCTTGTACAGCGGGCAGTAGCCGCGGGCGCCGGTCACCACGAAATCCACCCCCAGCGCGAACAGGGCGATATAAAGCAGCAACTGCGTCAGCGCCCCGCCCCCGAGCGATAGCCACGATGCCCAGACGGCGACAGCGCCGCCCAGCAGCACGCGCAACACCCGTTCGGCCGTTCCGAGATTCTTCATTCTTCGCTCCGCCCGTCAGCAGCCGTGGCGCCTGCGCGGGCGCTCGTTCGCAGCTTCGACCGGACGCGCCGGATGGCCGGCGGCCGCTTCCGGCGCGCTCTCCGCCACGCGGGTATCCGGCTGCCCGCCATGTCCACCGTGGCCGCCTTCTCCAGCATGCCCTCCTTCTGCCATTCCTCCGAGCACGCCGCCGTGCGCACCACCGTGCGCGCCCGCATGGCCGCCCAAGCCGCCGCGGAAAAAGTAAAGCCCCGCTCCAATCGCGAGCGCAACCCAAACCCAGTTCTGTGTCAGCCAGTCCATATCGTGTCTCCTTGTTCGATCGTCCAGCGCGGCTACCGCGCTTTCATCACAAAAGCCAATGTGCACCTTCCCATGATGGGAATGTCAAGCGATTCGTTATTCCGTTTACTGCTTACTCGGCCATACGGGCGACTCGCGCGGACGGCTCGTAGACGCGCAGCGGCTCGCGAAAGCCGCGCACGGTGACGATGCCGCGGTCGCGAAGCGCGATCGCGTCTCCCGCGAGTTCGGCGGTGCGCGCGGAGATCAGCACGCGGCTGCCGAGCTCCTTGTTCAAGGCCTCGAAGCGCGCCGCAAGATTCACGGTGTCGCCGTGCACTGTGTATCCCAGGCGGTCGCCCCCGCCGACCGTGCCGCCCACTACCGGTCCTGTGCTGATGCCGACCCGCGTGCGCAGCCGGATGCCCCCATCGAATACGACCTCGGCGAGCCGCGCCTGTATCGCCAGCGCCGCCTCGACGGCATGCCGGGCGTGCTCCGGGTCCGCCGCCGGCAGGTTGAAACTCGCGAGCACCGCGTCTCCCTGAAACTGGGTGATGACGCCGCCGTGCGCATGAACGATCTGCGCGACTTCTCCGAAATAGGCGTTCAGCACGTCGAGGATATCGCGCGGATCCAGACTCGCTGCCATGGCGGTGAAGTTTTCGATGTCGGTAAAAAGCACCGTCGCTTCGCGTTCCTTTGGCGCGATCGCTCCCTCGTCGAGCAGCAGGGCAGCGGCGACGCTTTCCGGGACGAAGCGTCCAAAGACCCTGCGTATGCGGTCGCGCTCCCTGAGCCCGTCGAGCATCCGGTTGAACTGCTGGGACAGCAGCCCGAATTCGTCGTCCGAGACGACCGGCGCCTTGGACGCCAGGTCCCCCCGATCGACGCGCTGCATGGCCGTCAGCAGGATTCCCACCGGACGCGAGAAGCCCCGCGCCATGAGGAAGATGAGCAGGGCGGCGAGGAACAGCGCGGCGAGCAAATCCATCTGCAACGTCTGCTGCATGTGCATGACGTTGCGGCCCGGATTCATGGCCATCGCCATCGGCATCTCCGCGCCCGCGGGCCGCAGCCATTGATCGGAAAGCGGGATGAGCAGCGGCGCCGCAGCGACCGCCAGAAGCCCCGCGGTCAGCCTGCGCATGAAGTTGCCTTGCCGCGGGGCGATCGACACGCCCTGCTGCGACAGGTATTGCAGCAGCCGCACCCGGTAATCGAAGATCAGGAAGTAGCCGGCCAGCCCGAGGTAAGCGGCAAACACCGCAATGTGCACCAAGGTCCCCGCGAACACGCGCGGCTGCGCTCCGGCGAGCGCGCTCCACGAGCCGGTCAGCGCCGCCGCATGTCCGAGCATCGCGGCGGACGTGAGGGCGAACAGCCACAGCCCGCACAGTCTCGGCAGCGCATGGATTCTCCGTTCGAGCGCCGCTTGCACCACGCTCGCGCCGCGCAAGCGGCGGTCCACGGGCCGCAGGATGACGAGCGCGCCGGCCGCGTTGACGACCGCAAGCCAGACCGCGATCTGCGTCAGCAGATGCGGAAGCGATTCGAGATGGTCCGTCGCGTACGCGGCGGCCGACCCGAGCGCCGCCGCGAACACCGCGGCGCTCAGCATTGCCGCGTAGTAGTGCAGCCTCAGACGCCACCGAGAATCATGCATCGGCTCGCGATCCTCGCCAGTCGGGTTCACTCCCGGTCGCCTTCCCAAGAGTCAACCTCTCGGCTTTGGTGGCGCCGGGCGGCGCCCGGCCTCGATCGTGAGGCCGATTTCCTTCCCTCCGCGCAGGACCAGAACCTCCGACGACGCACCCGGACGCAGCTCGGCGGTCGCATTGATCACCGCCAACGCATCCGGAGTCGGTTTGCCGCCCACCGCCTTGACGATGTCGCCGCGCCGCAGGCCGCCGCGCTCCGCCGGGCCGCCCCGCACCACGCGCGCCACCATCGCGCCTGCGGTCGCCGAAAGGCCCAGCTCTCCGGCGGCCTCAGGGGTCAAATCGGCGATTTCCACGCCCAGCCAGCCACGCTCGACCCGCCCCGTGCCGATGAGCTGTTCCATCACCGACTTGGCGGTCCACGCCGGAACTGCGAAACCGATTCCCGCCGAGGCGCCGCTTTGCGAATAGATTGCGGTGTTGATACCGATCAGATGGCCATTCGAATCGACCAGCGCGCCGCCGGAGTTACCCGGGTTGATCGCCGCATCGGTCTGGATGAAGTTTTCGTAGGTATTGATTCCGAGCCGGTTGCGGCCCGTGGCGCTCACGATTCCCATCGTCACCGTCTGGCCGACGCCGAACGGATTGCCGATCGCGAGCACCACGTCGCCTACCTGGATCGTCTCCGAGTTGCCGAAGGTGATCGCCGGAAGTTTCGCCGCGTCGATCTTGAGAACCGCCAGGTCCGTCTCCGGGTCGGCCCCGACCACCCTCGCGCGCGCCGCTGCGCCTCCCGCGCGCACGACCGCGATTTCATCCGCGCCCTCGATCACGTGGTTGTTGGTGAGGACGTAGCCGTCCCGCGACACGATCACGCCCGATCCGAGGCTCGTGCCGCGCTCCTCGCTCTCCTCGGGCATTCCGTAGAAACGGCGCATCAGCCGCTCGCCTTCGGAGATCTCGCGCCTGAGCGTCTTCGAGGTGTAGATATTGACGACCGAGGGAACGGCCTTGCCGGCCGCGTCGCGGAGCGAAAGCGGCACCGGCCTCACGGGCGCCGGCAGCTCGGCGGCCTCCTTGACGGTCACCACCTGAGCCCGCGGCAGCGGCGACGGTTTCGGGCCGAACGCATCGAAAAGAAAGAGCACGGCGGCAACTAAAACGAAGCCCTGCGCCGCAATGAGCCAGATTTTGCGCAGCATCAGGCCGGCCCCACGTGCGTTATCGGATTCAGGCCGGGGTTTCCGTGGCGTCGAAGCCGATCACGAGCCGGCCTCCGCCGCTAAACTGGTGCGGCGGAATGACCAGATTGGTGGGCGCCGGCGAGCCTCTGTAGACGCGTCCTGCGAGGTCGAACTTCGAGCCGTGGCAGGGGCAGTAAAAACCCCCGGGCCAGCCGCTCCCGACCGATCCCGGCTCCGGTGCGTAGGTCGGAATGCAGCCGAGGTGCGTACAAAGGGAGATCGTCACGAACAGCTCCGGATGGATCGAGCGCGTGGGATTGCGCGCATACTCGGGCTGCTGGGTCGAAACCTGCGAATCCGGATCGGTAAGTTGGCCGCGCGCGGATTCAAGGTCCGAGAGCATTGCGCGCGTGCGGCGCAGCAGCCACACCGGCTTGCCGCGCCACTCGATCGTCTTCAGCTCGCCGGGGACGAGCGACGTGATTTCCACCTCGACCGGCGCGCCCTGCGCCTTGGCGCGCTCGCTCGGCGCGAGGC
>MEQQ01000114.1:11871-19671 GCA_001770285.1 Betaproteobacteria bacterium RBG_16_66_20 | reverse complement strand
CGCGCCGGCCAGCGCTAGCCCGCCCGCGGCGGCGGTCGCGCCCGTGAGCAGTTTGCGGCGTTCTTCGTCGGGCGGTGACTGCGGGTATTCGCTCGCGCTCATTGCTTGCCCCCAAGAATCGGGCCGCGGTGCCGGTACCCGGGTCGAGGGAAGAACCCGGGTGTGCGCGCAGCGTAGCGCTCGTACGCCTCGCCGAATTCCGCAAGCGCATCGCGCTCCTCGCGGCGGGCGAGCCTCACGTACATGTAGACGAGGATCGGGAACATGGCGAGCGTGACGAGCGTCGGCCACTGCAGCAGGAAACCGGTCATGATCACGATGAATCCGACGTACTGAGGATGACGGACCCAGGCGTAAGGGCCGCTCGCCGCGATTTCGTGCCGACGCTGGGCCTCATAGAGGATGCCCCAGGACTTCGCAAGCACGACAAAGCCCGCAAAGATCAGGACGTACGAGGCGATGTGAAACGGTCCCGCATGAGGGTCGATCTCCCAGCCGAAAATCGCTGCCACGAGCGTCTCCGGAAGATGCCCGGCGTTATGGGACAAGAAATCGACTTCGGGAAACCTGCTCGAAAGCCACCCCGAGAGCAGGTAGATCGTGAGCGGAAAGCCGTACATCTCGGTGAACAGCGCCACGAGGAAGGCGGAAAACGCGCCAAATGATCGCCAGTCGCGACCGCTTCTGGGACCCGCAAAGCTGAACGCGAAAATGATGAATACCAGAGAATTGATGATGACCAGCGACCACAGGCCGTAGGATTGCTCGATCTCGACGGTCATGTTGCTCTCCTCATTTAGCCGTGCCTCGTTCCATCGCCGCTTCCGGATTCGGATCTCGACCCCAGCCTTGGAAAAAATGCAGGGACCATTTTCTTGTAGCGCAGATACTCCTCGCCGAATTGAACCAGCATTTCGCGCTCCTCGCGCCTAGCGAGGCGGCCGTACATGAATACCAGGACCGGGAACATCGCCAGCGTGACCAGGGTCGGCCATTGCACCAGGAAGCCGAGCATGATCAGGACGAATCCGATGTACTGCGGGTGCCGCACCCGCGCATAAGGCCCGGCGACCGCCAGGCGATGCGCGACCTGCGCCTCGTAAAGAACCTTCCACGACGCCGCGAGCAGCCAGAAGCCCGCGCCCATGAAGATGAAGCTCAGAAAGTGGAACGGCCCGAAATGGGGATTCGCCCTCCATCCAAACATCACCTCGAGCAGATGACCGGCGTCGTGGGAGAGAAAATCGACCCCCGGAAATTTGCTCGTGAGCCATCCCGAGAGCAGATAGATCGTCAGCGGATAGCCGTACATCTCGGTGAAGAGCGCTACAAGGAAAGCCGAGAACGCCCCGAACGACCGCCAGTCGCGCGCGCTCTGCGGCTTCGCGAAACTGAACGCGAAGATGATGAAGACGAGCGAATTGATGATCACCAGCGACCAGAGGCCGTAGGCCTGCATCTGATCGGATTCGTTCATGAAGTCTGGTCCTTGTTCGTATTCTTGCGGTCGCCGCCGTGCCCACCATGTCCGCCGCGCCCGTGGAACAGATGCAACAGGGGGCACGCCAACAGGAGCAGATATGGCAGGGCGCTGAATACGTGCGCCTGGTGCTCGGTAATGAGGAAATAGCCCGCGATCAACGCAAAGCCGATCAATACGTATTTCCCGCCCGTACTCGGCTTGCCGTCACCTTCATGGTCGTGATTCACGAGTTCTCCGTTCTGATGTGCTCTTCTTCGGGGCCGCAAAACTGGAGTGAGTGAAGTAGAACGTCGCCCGCTGCATGTGCGGACCGTAGCGCGGGCCGAATTCCACGTCGACGCGAAACGGCCCGCGGCCGAGCATCGGAAAGGTATTGCCGTAGACCGTAGCCCCGCCGATGCTGATCGGCTCAAGATCGCGCTTCTCTCCAGAGAACCCGAGCGCGGCAACGCGCGCCTCGACCTGGAACCCGCTTATCCTCAGCCCGCTGCGCGAATCGAAGATCGAGAGCATGACGTGATGCGTATCGCGCGCCGCGGGCGGCCGGTTCACGGAACCGCCCGCAGGTTCCGGTGGCAGCGGACCCTTGATAACCTCCGCGGGCATCACCGCGAGATAGAGCGAATACTCCCCGACATTCTTGCGAAAACCTGCCTCCTCTGCAGCGGCACGTGGCAGCGCGACGAACGCGGCGAGCGCGAGCAGACTGGTGGCGAGGCTGACCGGCAGCATCTCGCGCCTATCGCCCACGATAAGGGCGACGCTCCGGGTTTCTCCGGACTTTTTCGCCCAACGCCGGCTTGGCGAAACTCCCGGGCGCACGCTCGAATGCCGCCTGACAGAGCGGGCAGCACAGGGAGTACGCGACGCCTTCGTGCTCGATCACAACGTGTGCCTTGCCGCGATTGATGCGCTTGCCACAAACCGGATCTGTAATCATGGTTACCCTCCAATCAGATTCTTGCGCGCCGCAGGCGCAGGGCGTTGGTGACGACCGAGACCGAGGAAAGGCTCATCGCCGCGGCGGCGATGATCGGGCTGAGCAGCCAGCCGAACGCCGGGTAGAGAACGCCCGCGGCGATCGGAATGCCGAGCGCGTTGTAGCCGAAGGCGAAGACGAGGTTCTGGCGGATATTGCGCATGGTGGCGCGCGACAGCAGCGCGGCGCGCGCGATGCCGCGCAGGTCGCCCTTGACGAGGGTCACGCCTGCGCTTTCCATTGCGACGTCGGTGCCGGTGCCCATCGCAATGCCAACATCCGCCTGCGCGAGCGCCGGCGCGTCGTTGATGCCGTCGCCGGCCATCGCCACCTTGCGGCCCTCGGCCTGCAACCGCTTGACATGCTTTGCCTTGTCCGCGGGCAGCACCTCCGCGATCGCTTCGTCGATGCCGAGCCGGCGCGCCACCGCGTCGGCGGTGCGGCGCGAGTCGCCGGTCAGCATCACCAGCTTCACGCCTAGCCGCTTGAGCGCGGCAATCGCCTCGGGCGTGCTGTCCTTCACCGGGTCCGCAACCCCGATGAGGCCGGCCGCACCGCCATCAATCGCGAAGAACACCACCGTCTTGGCGTCCGCGCGCCAGGCCTCGGCGCGCTCCTGCAAGTGACGCGGCGGCACGCCTTCCTGTTCGAGGAAAGCGCGGCTTCCGACCAGCACCTTTCGGCCGTCCACCTGCGCACGCACGCCAAGACCATTTACGGCGTGAAATTCCGTCGCTGGCCGCAGTGCGGCGCCCCGCGCCTTGGCACCGTCGACGATGGCGCGTGCGATAGGGTGTTCGGAAAGCTGCTCGATGCTCGCCACCAGCGCGAGCGCTTCGCCCTCGGCGATGCCCTCGGCGGCGAAATCGGTGAGGGCGGGACGGCCGAGCGTGAGCGTTCCGGTCTTGTCCGCGACCACGATGTCGATGTCGCGCATGCGCTCGATCGCCTCGGCGTTGCGGAACAGGATGCCTGAGAGCGCGCCCTGTCCCATCGCCACGGTCATCGAGATCGGCGTCGCGAGCCCGACCGCGCAGGGGCAGGCGATGATGAGTACGGCGACCGCATTGAGCAGCGCGTAGGCGAGCCGCGGTTCCGGGCCGAAAAACCACCAGACAAGCGCGGTCGCAACCGCGATCAGGACCACGACCTGCACGAAGTACACCGCAATGAGATCCGCAAGCCGCTGGATCGGCGCTTTGGTGCGCTGCGCCTCGGCGACCATGTGCACGATGCGCGCGAGCAGCGTCTCGGCGCCGACCCGCTCGGCCCGCATCACCAGCGAGCCGTTGCCGTTGAGGGTAGCGCCGGTGACACGATCGCCCGGCCGTTTTCCGACCGGCAGCGGTTCGCCGGTGATCATGGATTCGTCCACATGGCTATCGCCTTCGAGCACGGAACCGTCCACGGGAATCTTCTCGCCCGGCTTGACGCGCAGCCGGTCTCCGGCCTGCACTGCCTCGAGCGGCACTTCCTCCTCGGCGCCGTCGTCCCGCAGCCGCAGCGCCAGGTTGGGCGCGAGGTGCAGCAGCTTCTGGATCGCCTGGCTCGTCTGCCCCATCGCGCGCAACTGCAGGACATCGCCCAGGATGACGAGCGTCACGATCACCGCGGCGGCCTCGAAGTACGTGCCGACCGCACCGTCTTGCTCGCGGAATGCCGGGGGAAACAGTTCCGGCGCGAACACCGCCGCCAGACTGAAAAGATACGCGAGCGCGACGCCCAGGCCAATCAGCGTATACATGTTGAGCGCCCAGTGCGCGAGCGAAATCCAGAACTTGCGCAGAATCGGCCAGCCGACCCAGAGCACGACCGGCGTGCCCAGCGCGAGCTCGATCCAGCCGCGCGTCCGCGGCGCGAGGCCGAACGCATCGTGAACGCCGATCATCGGCGCCATCGCGAGCAGAAACAGCGGCAGCGAGAAGGCAACGCCGACCCAAAGCCGTCGCGTCAGGTCCCGCAACTCGGCGTCATCGACCTCCCCCGTTCCCGCGACCGGCACGAGCGCCATGCCGCAAAGGGGGCAGTCTCCGGGCGCGGCCTTCACGATCTCCGGATGCATCGGGCAGGTGTACCGCGCGCCCGCGGGCGCGGCCGGCGGCGGTGCCGCCTTCTCCTGCCCGGCGTACTTCGCCGGATTGGCCTTGAATGCCGTCAGGCAGTGCTTCGAGCAGAAGTAATAAGTGCGGCCGCGATGCTCGTGGCCCCCCGCCGCGCGTTGCGAATCGACATCCATGCCGCACACGGGGTCTTTCACCTTGGCAGTCGTCATCGTGTCGTTCACTTTAGTTCGCTCCTGCGATGGAAGGGTACGCCCGCAGGTTCGGCCTTCCCATGATGGGAATGTCAAGCGCCCACGCCACGCAATACGACCTCGGCATGCGGGTGCATGCGCTCGTTCATCCGGCTATCGGATCCCCGCTACCGGTCGCCAAGAGGAAGTTCTCAGCGCAATTGCCATCGAAACACGCGTGGCGCCGCTTCGCCGGGCCGCTGCAACCGCAGCTCGATGCTCGCTGGTGACGCCGCAGGAGGCTTGAAGCGCAGAACCCCCTTGCGGTGGTGGCCGCCGGGGCCATCGCCTTGCCAGCCGGTCGGGGAGGATGGCGTTCTGCCGTCGGCCACCAGCACCGCAGCTGTCAGCAGGTCGTCTTTCAGTTCCCCCGAATGAGTATCGAAGACGACTTCGAACTCCCATTCCGCTCCGGCGAGGCTGCGCGGCGTGACTTTCACGGTGACACCGGATTGGATGCTGGTTTGCGGCGGGAGATTCCCGGCGGCGAACGCGTACACGGCGAGCAGCAATCCAAAAGCCAGTGCACCGAATTTCGAATGCCGCGCGATCACGAATTGATTGTTCATGACGATAGGCCTTTCGGATTTTTTCTCATGGGTGCGGACGCTCCATGTGCCTTCGCCGGTGTTTCGCGCGCCGCACGGCGAGCGCGGTCAGCGCCGCGAGACCGAGAAAGACGAGCGATCCCCAGCCCCACACCACGGCGTAGCCGGGCATCGCGAACATCGGCACCGTGGCGTACGTCACCGCCAGCGCGAGCCACACCGCGAACACGACCGCAAACGTCACTGCGTCTGAGTGCATCTTCCATCTCCGTTTTTCAGTGCGCCGGCCCCGCTCCGGCTGCGACCGGCAGCGCGCGCATGAGCTCGAACGCGAGCATCGTGAAAGCGACCGTCAGGCCGACCAGGATCACGACCGCGAGCGGTCCGGTCCAGGCGCGCTGCGCACCGGTCGCCACCTCGCCCCAGCGCACCTCCGGCAACGGTTCGCCGGCCGCAGGCGCCGCTGCGCCAACCGGCATCAGATTGCGCAACAGCGCATAGAGGTATACGAGGAGCGCGGCGGTCATCAGGGCGCCGCCAGCGCCGACCACGCTCATCAGCGCCGTCCAGACGGCGGGCGCCGCGCCATCGTACGAAACTTCGAGCACGCGACGCGGCACGCCCAGGTAGCCGGCCGCGACGCCCGCGCCGCCGAACAGTGTCAGTCCCGCGGTCGCGAGATGCGGCAGCCAGCGCAGCACTTCCGGACGCCAGAGCGGCCGCCCGGTGAGCGCCGGCAGCACGTACAGGAGCGCGGCAATGAAGGTGAGCGTCACGGTACCGACGGTGAGGAAGTGGAAGTATCCGGGCACGAAGAAGGTGTCCGAGAGCAGACCCGCGAGCTTTTCCTGGATCAGCACGAACGAGAGCGCGCCGCCCAGCGCCAGGTTCACCACCGCGAAGCCGATCGCCGACATCGCCGGATTGCGCCAGGGCAGCATGCCGATCCAGCCGAAAAGACCCTTCGCGCCGTGCGCGCGGGCGTGCACCTCGAGCGAGGCGACGATCACCAGGAACACGGTCACCGTCGGCACGCTGATGAACAGCGACAGGAGCGATCCGGCAACGCGCACACCCTCGGCGAGGTTCGGCTCGAGGAACATGTGGTAGAGCGAGGTAGGCGGCACGAATACCAGGTACAGCGCGAACACGATCTTCGAGAAGCGCGCGCCGAAGATCGACTTCACGCCGGTGAGCGCCTCGACCAGCACGTACCACACGAGCACCGTGGCCATGAGCGGCAGGTAGTGCAGGTTGTGGAACAGGATGTGCCAGCCGGTGGCGTACTCCGCCGGCGCCCCGCGCAGGCCGAGCGCCCAGAGCGCGCTTGGCAGAAAGGCGTTGACCGCCGCAATCGCGCTCACTATCAGCAGGCCTGCCCAAGCGCATGCCGCAAAGCTCACCACCGGCATGCGGTCGTGCTCGCCGCGCGCAAGCGGCGCAACCGTGGTGGCGATGCCTGCCGCCGCCACGCAGAACAGGCCCGCCGCGAGGAGCAAATAGCCGGCGTAGGCCGCGCCGAGCGCCGCCGAGGGATCGCGTCCGAGTTCGGGCGGCGCATCGTAAAGCAGCGGCATGCCGCTCGCGACACCGTACAGGCTCGCGGCGAAACCGGCGAGCATCAGGGCGAGGCCGAGCCACGCGGCCCGCCGCCACTCGACGCCGTGCTGGTGCGAAGTGAATACCGTCGCGAACACGAGCAGCAGCCCAGCCTGCGCGAAGTAAAGCCAGTAGAAGAAGATGCTCACCGCATGCGTACTCATCGCGCGGTAGCCGGCGAGCGGCCCGAGCTCGACGAACCCGCCGCGCGCAAGCGCCGTCGCCGCGCCGAACACGACGCCCACGAGCAGTGCGGCGAGGGCGGCAGCGAGACAGGACTTCAAGAGGCGCTGGTCCGCTGCGGGCAGCGCTTTCAGTCCGTCAATCAGTGCGTGATGCTCTTTCACGATTGCGCTTCCCGCGCGCTGACGATCACGCGTCCCTGCATGCGGTCGTGCGCCAGCCCGCAGTAGACGGTGCAATAGAGCAGGTATTCGCCGGGCTGCGAGAAGGTCAGCTCCTGCTCGACCCGCGTCCCCGGCCGCAGCCGGACGATGCGCCCGCCCCGGCCGAGCTGCAGCGACGCGCCGTGCGCGACGTCAACCGCCATCATGCGAAAACGGTACGGCACGCCTGTCTCAAGGCGCAGCACCGACGGCGCGTAGCCCCACTGGAAAGCCATCAGGTAGACGTCGACCGGACCGTCGCGCGCGCCCGCGTTCGGGACGGGCGTCGTGTCCGCTGCGGCGCCGTGCGCCGCGTGATCTTGCATCGCTCCACCCTGCATCGCGTGCGCCGGCGGCTCGGCTGGCTCGTCAGGCGCGATCCCGTGGCGTGGCCGCACGCTGCCATCGGCGAGCTTGTTTTGCTCGATGAACGCTTCGGTGAGCTTTCTAAACTCATCGCTCGAGAGCCCGCTCGGCGCCGCGCCGTGCCCCGCGTGGCCGCCGGCGCCCGG